>CAZGDV010000005.1:28252-48262 GCA_964524995.1 uncultured Dehalococcoidia bacterium
TCGAGGGCGAACGCCCTACCTTCCCGAAGGACAAGGGCTCGGGGGCGCAGCACCCGTGGGCGGGAGGGTGGGTCCAATCAACGTTCGATGGCAGCCGGAGCTACCCATGGGCATTCGAGGGCGAACGCCCTACCTTCCCGAAGGACAAGGGCTCGGGGGCGCAGCACCCATGGCGGGAGGGTGGGTCCACCCAACGTCAGATGGCTGTCTTGGAGAACCTCAGGACGCACCTGCCGGCCCCCTCGCATATCCGCTCCCCGAACTCGAAACGTATGTCTTCACCAAACTCCGACGCCCACACGGAGTTCTCCGTGTTGCAGATGCGGGTGCCGACCTTTCCAGAGAGGTGCTCGCGGTTCGACCTCACCATGGCGTCATGCCACGGGCACCTGCTGAGTGCGATCTCGAAGCCTCCCTGTCCCTTCACAGCCTCGTAGTCGAATCCTTCCAGATTCAGCTTCAGCGTGACAGCCTCATACAGGCCATCGATGCCATCAGGGATGTCGGCCAGCGACTTCAACATTCGGGCCTGGATCTTGGGCAGCACCTTCCACACGTCGTCATCGATGTCCAGCGCCGTGTCGAAGTCATATCGATTCTCGACCTTCATGAACCAGAGCCCGTCTACGGCGGCGTAGCTGCGATGCCAGAACTCGGCTATCTGGCTCTCAGTGAGCAAGATCACTGTCCACCTGTCTCAACGGGTGGCCCGCCTTCCACCGGCGGGGCTCCCTGCTGCGGGCCGAAGCCCCTCTGGAACCGTCGCATTATGAACACGATCAGCACGACGAACAAGAGGAGCGGCAGCAGGTTGAAAATGATCGCCTGCCAGCTTGAGCCACCTTCACCCTCCTCCACGTACGCTATCGTGAGAGCGCCGTCCTCAGCGATCTCCGCAGGCAGGAACACACGCACGTCGAAGTCGCTGGGCAGCGGGGCTTCGTACCTGTTGCCATCGATTATAGCCTTGATGGTGTCGTCCTCGATCGTCACCTGGCCTTCGCCATGCTCCTCATAGAGGTCGATTATGTTGTTCGCGGTGGTGTCCTCGACGCTCTGGTCCGGCGAACACAGGAAGTAGCTGATCGCCAGCAGCGCCACGAACGCAATTAATACGAAGATTATGTTTCGGCTCATCCTACCTCAATCTCCCCCCTCTCAGCTATCCAATTTGGATTGTATCAGAAAGCGAGCTCGGGGCACAAACAGGGCCAAACACTGCGAAGCCCTAATGTGCTAGCGACGCACCCTGCCCCGTGCCAGTGACGCGAACACGCCACCGAAGCACATGCAGGCGAACACGACAAAGGCCACCTTCGCACTCTTCAGGAACAGATCGTAGTACTCAGGCGTGATCTGCACCCTCCCGATGTATACGGCGAACAGCAGCATGGCTATGCCCATGCTGAGCGTCATGCCGATCTGCCGCATGGTAGCCAGCGTCCCACTCGCCACCCCGTAGAACCGGGGCTCGACCGCGCTCATTACCGCGTTCGTGTTCGGGGAGGAGAACAGAGCGAATCCGAAGCCCAGCAGCACCAGGCCACCCACTATCATCGGCAATGATGTGCCCTCCGTCAGAAGCGCGAACAGCGCCAGCCCGACCACCGTCAGTGCCATCCCCGCCGAGGCTATGATGCGCGGCTCGAACCTGTCGGAGAGCCTGCCGGCTATCGGTGAGAATATAGCCTGGACGACAGGCTGGGCCACCAGCACGAACCCGGCGTACTGCGGCGAAAGGCCCTTGTTGTACTGCAGATACAGGCTGAGCAGGAACGCGATCGCGAAAGTAGCAGCGTAGTTGACCAGCGCCGCAAGGTTGGAGAAGGCGAAGACGGGGTTGTGCCGGAATAGCCCGATGTCCAGCAAGGGGCTGGCGACGCGCATCTCCCACCAGATGAACCCCACCAGCGTGAGCACGCCCCCGAGCACCAGCATCCCTCCCAGCAGGTCCGGCAGCTCCGAGAAGCCGTACATGATGAGCACCAGCGTCGCGGCGTATACCAGGGCCCCGCGCAGGTCGAATGTCTCGCCCCTCGCCGCCGCCCACTCCCCCTTCAGCTTCCAGACGACGAGGCCGAATATGGCCAGCCCCAGCGGCACATTGGCGATGAAGACGCTGCGCCAGCCGAAGTGCTCCGTGAGCAGCCCGCCGACGAACGGGCCCACGGACAGCCCGACGTAGACCGCGGCCACGTTGATACCGAGGGCCCTCCCTCTCTCACCCAAGGGGAAGACGGACGTGACGATAGCGACGCCGGTGCCGAACATCATCGCGGCACCTACCCCCTGCAGCACGCGGAAGCCGATCAGCAGGGCGGCGGTGTTGGCCAGTGCCGACAGCAGCGAGGCCAGGGTGTAGACCAGTATCCCGAGGGTGAAGACCCGCTTCCGGCCATGGATGTCGGCCAGCCTGCCGAAGGGCACCAGGAACACGGCGGCGGCGATGAGATAGGCGGTAGCCACCCAGCCCAGCAGCACGGCGTCCATCCCCAGTTCGTCGCCGATGGTGGGGAGGGCGAGGTTGATCGCCGACCCCATGAACGGCGACAGGAAGGAGCCCAGCGTGGCCGCGATAAGGACGTAGGTCTTGCTGGAGTCACCCGGTGTGTCCATGCGCACCATTATAGCGCAGAGGCTCAGCCACAGGTCGGCTTGCGTCCAGTAGTATAATCACTGCTGATGAAGCTGCCGCGTCTGGTATCCGCGCTTCTCTTGCTCGCGCTCGTCCTGGGGATGGCGGGGTGTGGGGGCGGCGACTCATCGCCCACGCCAACCCCCACGCAGGCCACAGTCATCCCATCCCCGACGGCGACACCCGCGCCGACAAGCGAGCCGACGCCAACTGGAACACCCCTACCGACTGTTGCGCCAACGCCGACACCAACGCCCATGGCACAACTCCAGAAGCCCGGTAGCGACGATTATGTGGTGCAGACGCTGTTTTCCGACCCTCTAGCCATATCCGCCGACAACCCCGGCCCGGGAGGCCACACGAGCCTGGAGGCCTGTGTCGACTACTGCGCGGCCAACGACTGTACAGAGTGTCGCGACTGGATACAGTCGGTCTATCTCTCGCTCGACACCGGCAATCAGGTGGACATAACGGGGAAGTTCAACGGAATCTGGCTGCCCACCATCAACGCCATCCGCGATGCGGTCAGGCAGATTCCCACGCTGAAGGAGATCGGTGTGAATACCGTCTCCTTCGGGCCGGACGTCGTCACCCGTGAGGTCGAAGCACCACGCAGCGTGGGCGACAACCTGTTCCGGTTCTACGTCAGGGTGTTCGAGGATGCCGGCTTCAACGTCCACCTCGTGCCCAACCCGATGCACTGGGGCCACAACGACGCGTACCTGGCCGACCTCCAGCCTGTTCTGCTGGACTGGGCCGCCGAGGCGGAGGCGTTCGACGTCGCGTTCTACACTACTTTCAACGAAGTGGATGGCATGAACGATAGTATCGAGGAGACGTCCGACTGGCTTCAGGAGATACTCCCGCAGATCAAGGAGCGCTACTCGGGCCTTGTCTGTGTCCAGCCGACGCAGGCCGGCTTAACCAGCCAGAAGCTGGACTTCACGGGGTACGACTGCCTATCAAGCTTCTTCCCTCTCCTGGTCCCCGACCAGACACGCAACCAGCGCGCAATATCCGATTTCGTCGCCGAGGCCCAGCGAGTCAAATCCGGCTACGCCTCGGTCAAGCACGTGATGTTCAATGACGTTGCCACATTCTCGGGCGGCAACTGGGCCGAGACCACCATCATGGAACAGCAGATCAGGGCCCAGGCGGAGGGCAGAACGGAGTACTCAACGGAAGAGCAGCAGGCGGACATATTCGCCGACTTCCTGGATACGGCGTATCCAGACATCGACGGCTGTTTCTTCAACAACTGGACCGGCTTTACGTGGGTGGGCAAGTCCGCCGCCGATGTCGTGAAGGCTGTGTACTCGCAGCAGGGTATGATCCCGGGCAAGGCGACTGATTCCGTATGGGCCACGCCGGGACTGCTGGAGCTCATCGAGCGGGTCACGCTCGACGACACGGAGAGAGGGCTCATCTTCGATCTCGACACGTACGTCGGTGGGTGGGCAGGCCTGTGCTTCGAGCCCAATCCCGCCAGCCCAGGGCCGTTCGGCTGCACGTCCACCGGGGAGTGCATGGAGTGCTTCAGGGAGAACCCGGAGGAGTACTGGGCCTGGTGTCTCGAACGCTGCGACGGCGGGTAATGTACTATGAGGAGAGGAATGAAGGCGTCGGGGATCATGCCGTATCTGGCTTTCCTGCTGGCTGTCACAATCATTCTCTCCGGTTGCGGAGGAGAGGCGGTAAGCCCGACACCAACGGTCACAGATGCGCTGACGCCCTCACCAACCCTCACACCCTCGCCGGAACCTACGGACGTCGCAACTCCCACGCCCACCGCAACACCTACGGCCGACATACCCGCCGAACTCCTGGCCTCGAACTTCGGCTTCCTCGGGGCCACACACGACGCCGAGGCGCTGGAGGAGATCGGCGTCAGATGGGACCGGCCGCACCCGGGGCCGTTCATCTGGGGTCGCATCGAACAGGGATACGGGGAAGGTGAATACGACTGGGAAGAGGTGGACGAGTATGTTGTCGAGGCGCAATCGCACGGCTTCGCGACGCTCGCCACCATCTGGCCTTTTTCGGAGTTGGATCAAGCGGCCTACTCGACAATTGCAATGATGCCTGACGAGATCGTGTTCGAGGAGGAGTTGGGCAGGGCGCGCCGAAGGCCGTTCAACATGGACAACTACAAGGCGTTCGTGACCGCCCTGGTCGAGCGGTACGACGGCGACGGCGTGGAAGACATGCCCGGCTTGAGATATCCGATCAAGCACTGGGAGGCCAGTAACGAGCCGAGCATGCAGAGCGGCTTCAACTGGTTCTTCGACGGGAAATCGCAGGAGTACCTGGAGATACTCCAGGCAACCTACGAGGCTGTGAAGGAGGCTGATTCTGAGGCTCTTGTCCTGCACGCCGGAATGGCGGGCATGGACCCCGATATGGTTACCTTCTGGGAGCCCATCTTCGAGCAAGGGTGCCAGTACTTCGACATCGCCAACATCCACTCTATAGGAGCCAGCGACGAGCTCAACGTGCCCGCGTTCAGGGCACTACTCGACAAGTACGGCATCGACAAGCCTATCTGGGTGACGGAGGCCCAGCACCGGTCGGGCGAGACTTTCCAGGGCACGACGGTCACCGAGGAGGAGCACGGCCGGATAATGCTGACAAGCTACGTTCTCGCCTTCGGCCTCGGCACGGACAAGATATTCTACACGACGTTCCGGGCCCCGCCGTTCGGAGAAGAGGAGTTCAGCCAGTCCGCGCTCGTCGAGTGGAACGGCGAGCAGAGGCCCGCCTTCCACGCTCTCAACACTATGATCCAGAAGCTCGACGGCTTCACTTCGGTTGAGGTGCTGGGTGAGGGCCGCTACAGGTTCGAGGTCGGGGACGACACCATCTACGTCTTGTGGGGAGAAGGGCCGGTGCCGGAGGAGATCACGGGCTTCGTGGTGGTCACGGACATGTATGGCGAAGAGATGACGATGACCACGGAGGCCCTGACCATCGATTATGAGCCGCTGTTCGTTGAAACGGTCAGCGCCGGCTAGGGGGCTCTCACCTATGGGAAGTCAACGATGGGCTTGCTCACCACCAATCTCAGCGTTGACTTTTCAGCCAACGCCCAATGGCAGATGGTCTGCCACGATCCCCGTGGAAACGCAACATGTGCACGAGAGATGTGCTTGACAAGCGAAGCTCCTTGATTTGCGGCCTGAGCGCCCTTAGAATGTCAGCAGCATCCGGCAAGGGGAGGTAGTATTGGGGGCTGCGGAGTGGGTCTACCTGATACTCTCGATTCTGTTCCTCATAGTCTGCGCCTTCTTCTCGAGTGCAGAGATCGGCTTCATTAACCTCCAGAAGATAAGACTCAAGCACCTTCAGGAGGAAGGCGTCAAGGGGGCCGACCGCGTCGCCCGGATAATGCAGCACCCCGAGCAGTTCCTCTCCACCGTACTCACCGGTATCAGCTTCGCCGAGACGATAGTGGTGTCCCTGGGCACCATATTCATAGTCGCCTTGGTCGGCGAGACGGCGGGCACCCCCCTTGCCATCGTCGTCATCGCACTGGTACTACTCGTCTTCGCCAAGGTCCTGCCCAAGACCTTCGCAGCCCAGCACCCGGAGCGTATCGCTCTCCTCTACGGTCCCACCATCGAGTTCGCAGGGCGCGTGATGCATCCCATCGTGGTTGCGCTCAGTTGGATAGTCGCCAGGCTCAACCTGGTTACGCACTCCAAGACCATGCCCGGAGCGCTGCTCAGCAGGGAGGAGATACATACAATCATTGCGGTTGGGGAAGAGGTGGGGATGGTGGACGAGGACTCGGCGGAGATGCTACGCCGGGTATTCGGTCTGGGCGAGCGGCAGGTCCGTGAGGTCATGACGCCGCGTACCGAGGTCGCATGGCTGGAGGACGGGGCCACGCTGACGGACTACCTCGCCCTGTACTCCGAGAAGCCCGCCCTGCGCTACCCGGTCTACGAGGGGACGCAGGACAACGTGAAGGGCATTCTATCCATACGAGATGTGATGACCGGCATCTCCCAGGGCATGATGCGTCGCAAGGGAACGGTGACGGACCTGGCACGTCCGGCCTACTTCGTACCGGGCACCAAGACTGTTGGAGATTTGTTCAGCGATATGCGGGCAGCCGGTTACTCCATGGCGGTCGTGGTCGATGAGTACGGGGGCTCGTCCGGCACGGTGAGCATAGACCAGTTGATCGAGGAGATAGTCGGCGAGGTCAGAGAGGGCCTCGCGGCGTCAAAGAAGCCCTTCAGGGTGCTGGGCGACCACACATTCAAGATAGACGGCAGCATGCATATCGACGACGCCAACGAAGAGCTCGGCCTGGACCTGCCGGAGGGAGAGTACAAGACCGTGGGAGGCCTCGCCCTCAGCCTCTTCGGCCATCTACCCAAAGAGGGTGAGGAAGTCCTACACGAAAACCTGCGCTTCGTGGCAACGCAGGTGAAGGACAACAAGATCACCAAGCTTTCGGTGACAAGGGAGAAGATGCCCGAGCCGGAACCCATCGAAGAGGCAGGCGCGCAAGAGCCCAGCGAGGCCCGAGAACCAGCCGAGGCCCAGAGGACGGAGGAGCCTGACAGCCCGAAACCCGGCGAGACACCCGAGGAGCCGGGGCAGGCCAAGGCGGCCAAGAAGACTGAGAAGCCGAAGAAGCCTTCCAAAGGGAAGGACTCGAACCGTCCCAAGACGAAGAAGAAGTAGCTTCCGTTCAGCGAGCTACCCGTTCCCATTAGCCCCGATTCGCACAGTACCGAGAAGGGTTGTCCGCTAGTACTTGAACAGGTCCATGCTGAGGTATCTCTCGCCCCGGTCCGGGAGGACGGTAACCACCTTACCGAAGCGCTCGGCGACTCTCAATGCCACGATCATGTTAGCGCCGGAGCTGATGCCCACGAGCAGACCGTGCTCCCGGCAGAGACGTCTCGCCATATCGACGGCCTCCTCGCTGCCTACCGTGTGCGCCTCATCCACCTGAGTCATATCGATCAACTGCGGTATGAACCCATCGCCGATGCCCTGTATCTTATGCTCCTTGATCCTCGTATCGCTGCCGCCGAACATCACCGCGGCCTCCTCGGGCTCCACCGCAATCACCTTGACGTCTGGATTGGCCTCCTTCATCACGTTGGACACGCCCATGAGCGTACCACCGGTGCCGACGCCAGCCACGACAGCATCCACCGGGCCGATCTCCTCGAGGATCTCCCTGCCCGTCTTCTCTTGCGCCGCTATATTGGCGGGGTTGCTGAACTGCCGTGCTATGAACGTGTTCGGTTGCCTGGCGATCTCCTCGGCCTTATCTATCGCCTCGCGCAGGCTTCCACTCTTCGAAGTGAGTATGAGCTCGGCACCGGACGCCCTCATCATCTGCTTCCGCTCTTCGCTCATGTTCTCCGGCATCACCACGATCATTCTATAGCCACGGCACGCCGCGACCATAGACAGGGATATGCCGGTATTGCCGCTGCTTGCTTCGACAATGGTATAGCCCGGCTTGAGCTTGTCTTCCCTCTCGGCGGCCTCGATGATCTCAAGGGCAACGCGGTCCTTGATGCTGCCACTCGGGTTCACGCCCTCTAGCTTGGCGTAGACGCCGTTCACCTTGACCAGCGGCGTGTTGCCGATGGCGTCCACTACGCAGTAGCTTCTGCTGCCCATGTTGGTCCACACCCCATTCTCACAATTCGTCGGGCTGCGCATGTCTCGCAGCCCGAGCCGGACACATCATAGCCGCCGCGAGGCCTCTTACCCTGACTGGGGCCTCACGCCGGCGGAAAAGGCTACTCCACAGCGAGGGACGTCCTATGCAATCTCCACTAGCCGCAGGTCGAACGTCAGGTCTTCGCCGGCCAGAGGGTGGTTCCCATCGAGCGTCACTTCAGCCTCGGTGACCGCGAGCACCTTTACCAGGAAGACTTGCCCTCCCTCGCGCTGTACCTGCAGCTCCTGACCTACCTCGGGTTCGATGTGGGGCGGGAACTGGCTGCGGTTCACGCCGACTATCATGTCCTCCCGGTAGGAACCATAAGCCTGATCGCAGGGGATATGGACGGTCTTGGACTCATCCACCTCCATTCCCACAACGGCTTTCTCGAAGCCCTCGATCACCTGATCCTGGCCCAGCGTGAACTCCAACGGTTCACGCTCTACGGAGCTGTCGAATACCGTCCCGTCGTCCAGCCTGCCTGTGTAGTGCACCTTGACGGTGTCGCCGTCTTTCGCCTGCACCATCGACTCCTCCTTGCCTTATTGCCCCCCCGCGACCAACCCCCAGTCGGGCGAAATACACCGTCTTCGGAAGCTCGCCACGAGCGTGTTCCGGGAGATAGCTCCTGTCTCCGGTATCCAGCGCGGCCACCGCTCTCCCGTACAGCGGAATGCTCGTCCATTTACATGATACCATACACGGGCACGTCTGCGACAACCGCCGATCGTTGGCAATCGCTCCGTCTGCTATACTGGACGGACTGTGGATATCGCCTCCATCATCGTGATCGGCACCGGTGTCTCTCTGGACTGCTTCGCAGTCGCGGTCGCCGGCAGCATCTCGATGCGGAGGCTGTCCCACGTTCAGATACTTCGTGCCTCCGTAGCCTTCGGCCTCTTTCAGGCCGCCATGCTCGTCCTGGGGTGGCTGCTGGGCCAAACGGTAGTCGATCTGGTCCAGAGCTTCGCCCACTGGCTGGCCTTCGGTCTGCTCCTGATTGTCGGCGGTAGAATGCTGAAGGAGGCCTTCGAGGAGAAGAGCGAGGGAGGGACTGACATTACGAGGGGCTTCGCGCTCGTTGCGCTATCCATCGCAACGAGCATAGACGCGATGGCTGTGGGCCTCAGCCTGGCGTTCCTCGAGTCGCGAGTGCTGATCGCCGCACCAGCGATAGGGACCATCACCTTCGCTTTCTCGCTGGCGGGCTTCTACGGGGGCAAGCGGATCGGAAACTTGATGGGTCGCTGGGCCGAGGTCATCGGGGGGCTCGCGCTGATCGGAATAGGGATCAGGGTTCTGCTGGTAGAGATACTGTGAAGAGAGAACGTGGCGGCTAGACCTGCTGCACCTTGAGCAGGTTCGTGGTGCCCACGACCCCTATAGGCACGCCGCCGGTGATGACGACGAGGTCGCCTTCCCTGGCCAGCCCGAGCTCCCTGGCCAACGCGCCGCCCACACTGAACAGGTCGTCGACCTTCGCGGCGCCCTCGATCCGGCGGGTGTGTACCCCCCAGGCGAGAGCCAGCTTGCGCCGTACCGCCTCGTTCGGCGTGAGAGCCACGATGGGGACCCTGGGCCGGTACTTGCACACCCTCCAGGCCGTGCTCCCCGACTCGGTGAAGGCAAGGATGGCCTTGGCGCCGAGTTGATGGGCCGTGTGGCAGGCATCATAGGCAATAGCATCGTCGGTCTGCGGCTCCAGATCGCTGCCCCGCTCCGCCATCCTGCGTTCGTAGGGAAGTCCAGTCTCTGTTTCTCTGGCTATCCGCGACATCATGGCCACAGCCTCGACGGGATAGCCGCCGACGGCTGTCTCCCCCGAGAGCATGACTGCGTCTGTGCCGTCGTAGACCGCGTTCGCCACGTCGGCAACCTCGGCTCGCGTGGGCCTGGATGCGTTCATCATGGATTCCAGCATTTGGGTGGCCGTGATTACGGGCTTGCCCGCTCGATTGCACTTCCTGATAATCGTCTTCTGCACCAGTGGCACCTTTTCGAGCGGCATCTCCACACCGAGGTCGCCCCTGGCCACCATGACCCCGTCACTCACCTGAAGGATACGGTCGAAGCTGCGTACAGCCCCCTGGCGCTCGATTTTGGCGATGACCAGGGCCTTGCTGCCCGCCTCCTCCAGCAGGGCTCTGACGTGAGAGACGTCGGTGGGCCTGCTGACGAAGGATAGCGCTACGTACTCAACCTCTTCTCTCGCGGCAAGCTGGACGTGGCGGATCGTGTTCTCCGTGATGAAGGGCGCGGACAACCTGACACCCGGCAGCGCTATGCCGCGCCGTGGCCTGAGAACGCCGCCAACCGCCACCCTGCATACGAGGTCTGTCTCTGTCGCGAGCCTCACCGTCAGGCGGATCGCTCCGTCGTCCAGCAGAATGCTGTCACCCACCTTGACGTCCTGCACTAGATGCAGCGAGTTCACCGACACCTCGTGCTCGTCTCCGGGCACATCCCTCGTAGTGAGCACCAGCCGCGAGCCCTTCTTCAGGCTGGCATGGCCGTCCTTCAGCTCTCCCGTCCTGTATCGAGGTCCGGGGAGATCGAGGAGTATGGCTATCGGCAAGCCCAATCCGTCCGCTACGGCACGCAGGTTGTGGATGGCGGCCGTGTGGATGTCGCTGTCGCCATGTGACAGGTTGATGCGCGCGACGTTCATTCCGGCGCGCGCCAGCCGCTCCATCATGCGCGGCGACTCGGTGGCCGGCCCCACCGTACACACTATCTTGGTCTTGCGGCGCAGGTCTGGCCTCATACGCCACTAGTCTAGCAGCTTCTGCAAGAGCGAGCCAGCAGGAACTCTCCTTGACACTGCTTCCGGCCTGGCTCTAACATAGTCTCATGAAGCGAAGACTGGCGCTGGTCGCGCTCCTGCTCGCCGCTGTGGCGGTCGGCGCAGCCTGCAACAACAGCACCGCCGTTGGGCCCAGCCCGGGCCAGGGCGTCGAGTGGTTCACCGACTTCTCCGAGGCCAGGGAACTGGCCATGGCCGAGAACAAGCCGATGATGATCAACTTCTATACCAGCTCATGCCCGGCCTGCCGGAAGCTGGACCTGTTCACGTTCGCCGATGAGAACGTGAGCGCATTCCTCAATGACAACT
Organism: uncultured Dehalococcoidia bacterium; assembly: GCA_964524995.1. Classification (GTDB taxonomy): domain Bacteria; phylum Chloroflexota; class Dehalococcoidia; order SZUA-161; family SZUA-161; genus CAZGDV01. The sequence continues at coordinate 39,698 of CAZGDV010000005.1, forward strand.
TCGTCAATGTGAAGAGCAATGCGGGCACCAGCCTGCTGCACACGATGTACGACATACAGAACGCGGTCCCCACGACCATCTTCACCACCTCGGACGGCACGGAGATGGGCAGAATCCTCGGCTTCTACGAAGCGGAGGTGTTCCGCGAAGGCGCTCAACTGGCTTTGCAGCACTGGGAGGACAACTTCAAGAACGGGGGGCAACTCGGTTAGCCATGGAAAGCTTGAGTCACCTGAGGGCCCGGTGGGGCAAGCTGACAGCCCGGCTTGCCTTGACAGCAGTCGCCGTCGCTTTCGTAGCCGCCTTCGCGGCGAGCCAGTATGACCTCGTCCGCGATACGGTGCGTTTCATCTGCATCAACTGCCTGGGGCTGGGCGGCTAGGCGGGCATGGCCAGGCTCAGGTGGGCCACACAGATAGCAGCTCTCATCCTTGTCAACATTGGATTCGTGCAGATCCTCAAGACGGGCGTGGTCTGCCCCTTCTTCTACTGCTACGGCTGCCCCGCTGCCGCCTTCGCCTGCCCCATCGGCAGCCTCCAGACTTTCGCCGCGGTCGGGCCTTTTCCTCTCTATGCCATCGGCTCGCTGGGCGTTTTCGGCCTGCTGGCGGGCCGGTTCTGGTGCGGCTGGGGCTGTCCCTTCGGCACAATCCAGGACGTGGTGGCGAGGATCAGGCGGCGTAGCGATACATGGGCGCTGCGCCCCATCGCCTGGCCGAAATACGTCGTCCTCGCGGGCACCCTCCTCGCCGCGTGGATCGCCGCCGACACCCTCTTCTGCAAGGTCTGCCCGGCGGGTAGCCTGTTCGCAGCCATACCACAGAGGTTCCTATCCTCAGAACTGGGCTTCGGGACATACTTCTACGTCCACATAGGCACCCTTGTTGCCGCAGTGGTCCTGTTCTTCCTCGTGGCACGCTTCTGGTGCCGCTACCTCTGTCCCCTCGGCGGCGTTCTCGGCCTGTTCAACAGGGTGAGCATCCTGAGAGTGAAGCTGGACCGGGCCAAGTGCACCCAGTGCCAGAAGTGCCTGGCCGTCTGCCCCACCGGAATAGTGAACATCGACGACATAGGGACCTCGACCGACTGCATCCAGTGCGGCAAGTGCATCGAGAGCTGCCCGTCCGACGCCCTGCACATATCCGCCTCGCTGATCAACTAGCAGTCCATCTCCTTGACTCCAGCTTAGCCACTGCGTATAATCCCGCCGACCCGACCACCACTCACACGCGGTGAACGAGCCTGTCTGATACTATGGACGCCGAACGAAATATGACAACGCACGAGCAGCCGGTGTCAGGCCCGGACGACTTCGTCGACCTGCCTATCGCCGCGTTCTGGCGGCGCACCCTCGCCTTCATCTTCGACGTAACCATCCTTATAGGCCTCGGCTTCATCCTGTGCTTCGGCTTGTTCGGCCCGCTCGCCCACCTCGGCCCGTGGGCGCGACTGCTGGGAGTCGCTATTGCGCTGGCCTACTTCGGCATCCTGAACAGCCGCATCGGCAGGGGTCAGACCATTGGCAAGCGACTGCTCAAGGTCGAGGTGGTCGGCACGGATGGAGGGCACCTCTCCGTCCGGCGTTCTCTGGGCAGGTACTCCGTACTCGCGGTCCCCGTCTTCCTCAATGGCGCCTGGATACCATCCGCGAGCACTAACATCCCTCTACTGGTGATCATGGATTTGTTGACCGTGGGCATCGGCGGCGCGATCCTGTATCTGTACGTATTCAACCGCAAGACCCGCCAGTCGCTGCACGATCTGGCAGCCCGCACATACGTCGTCCAAGCCACCCCCCGGCATGAGCCACTAGAGGTCGCGGAGCCAGAGGCCGACACCACCTATGTCCCTGCGGAGGAGCGGCCCGCCGGAGTCTGGAGGGGACACTTCGTCGTAATCGGCATATGGCTGGTAGGCGTCCTCGCCGTTTCCACCGTCTTTCCTCTCGTGGTCGACGATGTTGGTGACTTGAAGCCTGTCGTCGAGCGGCTTCAGGCAACGGGTGACTTCTACCTCGTGTCGGCTGGCTTCGTCAGGACTTCGTCAGACGGCGAGCAGACGGATGACCTGATCGTCACTTGTCTAATGAAAGAGAACCTCCCCGAGCCGGACAGGCTACAGCTTCAGTACGAGATCGCCGTCATCGTGTTCGAAGAGTACCCACAGGTTAGGGACAAGGACTTCCTCACCGTCGAGGTGGTCTACGCATGCGACCTGGGCCTGGCCCGCGTCGACAGGGGCTATGCACTTCAATATGCGCTCACGGACTGGGAGTCTATCGTCCCGCCGATTCCTGGCGAGTAGGCGAGCATCGGTGCACATACCTCCCTGTTCCGGTTCGATCCGAGGCAATCCGGCGCATTCCGGCGTCTTCTTAACCAACTGGCCGATATGGTAGGTGACAGCCTTGTTCGGCCCTACCCGTATCCCATATAATCTACGCGATGAATAGCGCTCACCCGGTGCAGCGCCTTCCCCTGGTGCGGGAGGTGCCCTTCGCGCCCGGTCCAGCCGTCGCCTTCGAGGCCTTCAAAGACAGGCCGCACAGCTTCTTCCTGGACAGCGGCATGGGACCGGAGCGGCTGGGCCGCTACTCCTTTGTGGGCAGCGACCCCTTCCTGGTAATGAGGAGCCGCGGCACCCAAGTCGATCTGATCGACGATGCCGGTTGCCGGACCCTGCACGGCAACCCATTCGACGTCCTCGGAGCGCTGCTTAGAAGGTACAGGCTGGACGGAAACCACACAGGGCTACCCTTTCTGGGTGGGGCGGTAGGCTACCTGAGCTACGATCTCGGCCATTTCATCGAGAGGCTGCCCTCGCAGGCAATCGACGATCTGCGACTACCCGAGTGCTACCTGGGCTTCTACGATGCCGTCGCCGTATTCGACAACCTCGATAAGAGGGCCTTCATCGCCAGCACGGGCTTCCCTGAGACCGGCGCACAGCGCCAGGCGAGGGCGGAAGAACGCCTCGCCGAGCTGACGCACATGCTGGCAACAGCCCATGGCAGCGAAGTCCCGGACGGCCTGCCGGAAGGGCATATGCGGGAGCCCATAGGCCTTCGCTCGAATTTCACCCACGAGGAGTACGTCGAGGCAGTGGAGCGCGTCAGGCAGTATATCATCGCGGGGGACATCTTCCAGGCCAACCTCTCCCAGCGGTTCGAGGCAGACATGCCCGTGCCTCCGTACGAGCTGTACCGCCGCCTCCGGCATATCAATCCGGCACCCTTCGCGGCCTATTTGAACTTCGCAGATGTGGCTGTCGTGAGCGCATCCCCCGAGCGGTTCCTGCGTGTGCAGGGCGACCGCGTCGAGACGCGCCCCATAAAGGGCACCAGGCCCCGTGGCGAGGACTTCACGTCCGACCAGGCCCTTGCCGAAGAGTTGCTGCAAAGCGTCAAGGACAAGGCCGAGCACGTTATGATCGTGGACCTGGAGCGGAACGACCTGGGGCGCGTATGCGATTTCGGTACCGTGAGAGTGAGCGAGCTTCTCGCCCTGGAGAAGTACGCCACGGTCTTCCACCTGACGTCGACCGTAGAGGGACGCCTGCGCCCCGAGAAGACCATCATCGACCTGCTCAAGGGGACGTTCCCCGGCGGCTCGATCACGGGCGCGCCCAAGGTAAGAGCGATGGAGATAATCGACGAGCTTGAACCGACACGACGAAGCGTCTACACTGGCTCCATCGGATACGTAGGTTTTGACATGGGGCTCGACCTGAGCATCGTGATTCGCACCATCCTGGTCAAGAACGGCAAGGCCTACTTCCAGGTCGGCGGCGCTGTGGTCTACGACTCCGATCCGGAGGGCGAATACAGGGAGACCCTGGACAAGGCCAAGGCCCTGATGCATGCGTTGAGCATGGCCCCCGAGTTGGCCGTGGGAGGCAGCCGATGATCCTGCTGATCGACAACTACGACTCCTTCGTCTACAACCTGGCACAGTATATCGGCGAGCTCGGCTGGGAGCCGGTCGTGTACCGGAACGACGCTATCACTCTCGAGGAGATCAGCGATCTGGAACCCAGCCACATCGTCATATCACCGGGACCGTGCACTCCGCTGGAGTCTGGGATGTCCAACGACATCATACACCAGTTCGGTGGCCACATACCGATCCTCGGCGTCTGTCTCGGGCACCAGTGCATCGGCCACGTCTACGGGGGGATAGTAGGGCGCGCCCTCCCGCCGATGCACGGCAAGACCAGTCTCATATATCACGACGGCAAGACGGTCTACTCGGACCTGCCCAACCCCTTCCCCGGGGGCCGTTACCACTCCCTCATCGTAGAGCTGAGCACCGTGCCCGAGTGCCTTGAGGTCTGCGCCCAGACCGAGGAAGGGGTCATAATGGGCGTGCGACACAAGGAGTATGTCGTCGAAGGCATCCAGTTCCATCCCGAGTCAATACTGACCGACGTCGGCCACCAGATCCTCGAAAACTTCCTCAACATAGCGCACCCACTATGGATTCAGGACGAGCAGTCTCCCTGAACGGCGAACTCGTCTCGGCTGATGAGGCCCGAGTCTCCGCCCTCGACCTCGGCTTCCTCTACGGGTACGGGCTGTTCGAGACAATGCGCGCCCGTTCGGGGCGTATCTTCCGGCTGGAACAGCACCTTCAGCGTCTTCGCGACTCCGCCGAGGCTATTCACCTGCCCCTGGGAGGGCACGACCTAGCAGCGGCCTGCTACGATACGCTCCGGGCCAACAACCTCGTCGATGCCCGCGTGAGGCTCGCGGTGTCAGCTGGTCCGGGCGAGGGGAAGCCCGACGTCCCGGCAAACCCCAGGCCGACCATCCTGGTGACCGCCAGCCCGTACGCGCCACCGCCCGATGACGCGTACCACCGTGGGTACAGGGCAATATGCTCGTCGGTACGGCAGAACAGCGGCTCGCCGCTGTCCCGACTCAAGTCCGCCAACTACCTCAACAACCTGCTGGCCAGAGACGAAGCGAGGCGCTCAGGGGCGGACGAGGCCCTTCTACTCAACGAGCGCGGCATGGTATCCGAGGGGAGCACCACCAACGTCTTCATGGCGATGGACGGCGGCCTCGTGACTCCAGAAGTGGCGAGCGGCTGCCTGCCGGGGATAACGCGCCAGGCTGTCATCGAGCTGGCGCAGGGGCTGGGCGTCGACGTGAGCTACCGCGAGGTACAGATGGAAGAGCTATTCCGGGCCGATGAGGCCTTCCTCACCAACTCCATACTGGGCGTGATGCCCCTCACAGAGGTCGACGGTTTGCCGATTAAGGGGCCAGGCGGGCTGACACGCAGGCTGATAGAGGCCTATAGCGAACTTGTGGAACGGGAGACCGAAGCGGGCTCCTAGGGCAGGAGCGCCGATACCCTGCCCCACACCTGCTCCTCGATCTCCTTCCTGGAAAGACTGGCGTCGATTACGAGCCAGCGCTCCGGCTCCTCCCTGGCCATCCGCAGATAGCCGTCCCGCACCGCACGATGGAAATCGAGGTCCTCACTCTCGAAGCGATCGACCGGGCCCCTCTTGCGCTGCAGGCCCTCGACGGGATCAGCATCGAGGAGAACGACCAGATCAGGGGACAGTCCTTCCGTAACCAGGTCATTGAGCCTGGTCAGCAGGTCTACATCCATCTCCCGTCCATAGCCCTGGTAGGCCAGGGTGGAGTACGTGTAGCGGTCGCAGACGACAGAGGAGCCCCGGCCCAGAGCCGGTCTGATGACCTCTTTGACCAGCTGACTCCGGGCCGCCAGGATGAGGAGCAACTCAGTCTGTGGAGTGACGTGGCTGCCCCACTTGACGAGATGGCGCAGCTTAGCGCCCAACGCGGTGCCCCCCGGCTCGTGCGTAAGGACAACGGGCAGGCCCTGCTGCGATAAGCGTCGATCGAGGGCCCTCGCCTGGGTTGACTTGCCGCTTCCCTCCCCACCCTCGAAGACAATGAACCGGCCCATCGGCTACTCTCTTGCCCCGGATGAAATGCGCACCCGCCGTTGCGGCTCCTTACCCGCGCTCCTGCTCATCATGTCGTTTTTCTGGGCCAGTTGATGCTGCAGGCGGCGTATGAAGGCGTTCTGCGGGGTCAGCTCCACCTCTCCACCATTGCGTTGGATGTCCTCTATCGCCTGCTCGGCCTCCATGAGAGCCACGGCGATAGAGTCCGTGGGCTGATCCACACGGTAGATGTTGGCGAGCCCCAGCTCCATTTGCGAGGCCTTGTCGCTCCTGATCACGTAGATGGGGATGCCCCGCCTCTCCGCCTCCTTCAGCACCTGGGACTTCCTTCGATACTGGTTCTTCGATGTCATGACGAGATCGGCTTGATCAAGGTTGGTGACTACCTCGGCGGGAAGCCGCAACCGCTTAATGCTCTCCTCCAGCCTGACCCTGTTCACGCCGAAAGGCATGATATTCCTGGGCTCGCCCTCGCGGGCCGGTCGCTGGCCCGGCGTCGGCTCGGGTTCGGAGTACGGCAGCATCCCCTCGGTCTTGATCTCGCCGTCCTCTATCCACCGCACCTCAACCGGTATGAGGTGGCCCCGCAGGGTAGCGTCAACCACTGCGGCGACGTCGGGGTGTATCGCGACCTGCTCCCAGCTCTGTATCTCCACGACCACGTCGAACGTGGGTGGCGCCTTGCGTTCGAGGATGGACTTCTGTGTGCCGCGCCGCCTCGCCTCCTCATCACCGAGCGTCACCGTCTGTATGCCCCCAATGAGGTCGGAGAGCGTCGGGTTCATCATCAGGTTGTCCAGCGTGTTACCGTGGGCCGTGCCGACGAGCTGCACGCCGCGCTCTGCGATGGTGCGGGCTGCTGCCGCCTCCAACTCGGTCCCGATCTCGTCTATCACTATGACCTCGGGCATATGGTTCTCGACGGCCTCTATCATGACGGCGTGCTGCCTGGCAGGCGTCGAGACCTGCATGCGGCGCGCCCTGCCGATGGCCGGATGCGGTATGTCGCCATCGCCGCCGATCTCGTTCGACGTGTCGACTATTATCACGCGCTTGCGCAGATCATCCGCCAGCACGCGCGCAATCTCGCGCAGCATGGTAGTCTTTCCTACGCCCGGCCGCCCCAGGAGTAGAATGCTCTGGCCCGACTCCACCAGGTCCTCAATCAGCGTGATCGTGCCATAGACCGCCCGGCCAACACGGCAGGACAGGCCCACGATGCGCGCCTTGCGATTTCGAATAGCGGAGATTCTATGTAGCGTTCGCTCGATGCCCGCACGGTTGTCGTCGCCGAAGTCCCCTATGTGTGAGGCGACGTAGTCGATGTCCTCCGCCGTCACCTCCCTGGAACCGAGATCCTCTTCCTTGCTGAGATAGCGTGCCTCGGGAAGCCGGCCCAGGTCCAGTACCACCTCCAGCAACTCGTCCCTATCGCCCATTTCAGCCACCGGTTCAGAGATGTGCGGGGGCAGGACATCCAGGAGGGCATCGAGGTCGTCGGTTATGACTTTCTGTATCATGCATCCACCTCAGGCCTGCAGCGGCACCCACCGGGGCTCACGCACTCGCAGCGCCAGCTGCTTGCTGAGGCAGGAGTACTCGGCGACCCGGCCAAATCCCTCATCTGCCAGCACAGTCATCAGCTCCACCTCGGAGTCGGGCACGAGGCAGAAGACCGGCCGCTTGCCCCTGAGAACCGAGAGCGCGTACTCGACCAGGTCCCGTAACTCGGAGGCATCGGCCTTGGACATCAGCGCGAGCTGTCCCGATGCGGCCCGGTGCTTGATCCAGAGCCAGCTCGAGAGGTCGTCGGCCTGCTCCACGACGTACTCCGCATCACCGCGCCGGTTCCTGCTGTGTTTCCACTCGCGAAAGGTCATGCCCTCGGCGGCCCGCACCTGCACCGGCACAGCGGAGCTGTACAGGCGAAACAGCCGGTGCTCGTCAGCGCTGGACCTGGGGCGAAGGGATCGAGACAGCGCCGGGGTCGCCGGCTGTCGAGGCTCGTCGCACCGATGAAGGATCTCGGTCTGATACTGTCCGAAGCCCGCCTGCCTGGCCATGTCCACGACCCGGCTGCTCGAGTCGAGCCGCAAGAACAGTCTCTCGATGCCCACCTCGTCGCCGGCTGCTCCGAGTCGTTCCATCAGGTCTACGCAGAACTCCTCGTGGCCGGGTGCCAGCAGCAGGCGTTCCACCTCCCACGCAGTGTGACCGCTGAGCTGTCTGAGGCACGCCAGCCCTTCGATCTGCCCCCTGCGAGTGTATACCAGGCTCCTGTGCCTGCTGCTCGGAACAAGGCAACTCATGAGCATAGAGCCGATGGGCGCAGCCGTGTCTGATCCAGAGACGAAGCTGTCTCGAGTTCGCGCCTCATTCACGGGGGGCCTGCCCATGAACGATGGCAGCCCGGCGATGTCCGTAATACGCAGGGGCCGTATCATCGTGTCTCTTCGCTGCTCGCTTGGGCCCTCTCGGCCACCGAACTCAAGAAGAACTGGTGAAACCGGGTATCATCGGTGAGCTCCGGGTGGAAGGCGAGCGCTATCAGATTCCCCTGCCTGGCCGCTACGGCGTTTCCGTTGGGCAGGGTGGCCAGCACCTCCACTCCCTTACCCACAC
>CAZGDV010000005.1:48362-50680 GCA_964524995.1 uncultured Dehalococcoidia bacterium
CCGCTGCAGCGCCCGTGGGAAGCCGTACTCAACCATCAGCTTGCCAATGGTTGTGCTTTCGCCGCCGGGAATGATCAGCCCACCCAGACCATCCAACTCGTGCGTCACCCGAACGGGGACGGCCTCCACCCCCAAACGGCGCAGTACCTCCATGTGCTCCGCGAACGCGCCCTGTAGAGCCAGAACGCCGACCCTCTTCATCCAGCAGACTTACCACCCGCGGGGCGCGAGCAACTCTTCCTCAGGGATGGCCTTTATCTCCAGGCCAGGCATGGCATCACCCAGGTCCTTGGAGACCTCAGCGACAATTTGGGCGTCCTTGTAGTGCGTCGTGGCCCTCACAATGGCCTTCGCCATTGCTCCGGGGTTCGAGGACTTGAATACCCCTGATCCGACGAACACGCCGTCGGCACCCAACTGCATCATCAGAGCCGCGTCTGCAGGGGTTGCGACGCCGCCCGCCGCGAAGTTGACGACGGGCAGCTTCCCCGTCCTGTGAACCTCCTGGACTATCTCGAAGGGCGCACCTATGTCTTTAGCCTCCGCCATCAGTTCATCGTCCGGCATTCCCTCCAGCTTCCTGATCCCATCCATCACGGCCCTCATGTGTCTTACGGCCTCGACGATGTTACCGGTACCCGCCTCACCCTTCGTCCTGATCATCGCGGCGCCCTCGCCTATCCTGCGCAGGGCTTCACCCAGGTTCCTGCAGCCGCAGACAAAAGGTACTTTGAAGTCGTGCTTGTATACGTGGTGGCTCTCGTCGGCAGGGGTCAGGACCTCCGACTCGTCGATGAAGTCGACTCCGAGCGCCTCGAGGACCTGCGCCTCAACGAAGTGTCCAATTCTGCACTTGGCCATGACCGGGATGCTAACCGCCTCCATGATAGCCTGGATCACCGTGGGGTCCGCCATACGAGCCACACCTCCGGCCGCGCGTATGTCCGCCGGGACGCGCTCCAATGCCATCACCGCACAGGCTCCAGCCTCCTCAGCTATCCTCGCCTGCTCAGCGTTCGTTACGTCCATGATTACGCCGCCCTTGAGCATCTGGGCAAGGCCCGTCTTCACCGTCCAAGTACCCTTCTCCATACTTCCTCCTTCCCCCACGTGCCGATCACAACTCGGGCAAGTTACACTCTGCTATATTCTAAACTCGTCGGTCTGGATAGGCAAGGAGTGCCCGGCGCGCGTGCTCGCCTAGGACTTCGTCTTCGGACCTTCCAGGCCGATATCGAGCAGCCTGTCCCTCCCGACAACCCCCAACAGCTCGCCGTCCTGCATCACGGGGAGGAAATCGACGTCGGCGTTCTCCATCCTCTCGAGGATCTTCAGGCCGTCGTCCGCGGGTAGAGCGACTTCACCTCCCTGCAGGGGCATCATGGCCTCCGCCGCGTCAGTGCTCTCCCATTGCTTCTTGGGGACACGCTTCAGGTCCCTCTCGGTAATCAGGCCTCTGGGAGTGCCATCGCTCTCTACCAGCAGGCATTCCTGCTCCTCCGATTGAAAGTGCCCGGTCGCCAGCACGTTGAGGGGCACGCCGGCCGGTATCGACTGAAGGCCCGCTACCATCACATCCCGCGCCGTCAGGTGCCTGAGGCTATCGCGGAGCACCTCCTGGCGGTAGCTGTTACGGGCAGCTATGGCCAGGAACACGCCGATGAAGACCAGCCAAATGCCGCGCTGCCACTCCCATTCTTCAACCACGACGATCGAGACCAGTCCACCGACTATCATGACGAGGCCGATGATGGTCCCGACAGTTGAGGCTATCCGGGTCGCCCTCATGTAGTCGCCCATTCGCGACCACATTGCCGCCCGCAGCACCCTGCCCCCGTCCATTGGGAAGCCAGGCACCATGTTGAAGGCCGCCAGAAGCAGGTTCATACCCATTAGCCACAGGGCGACATCGGCGACCCCAGGCACCGCGTTCCTGGTCGGCAGCCATATCGCTGCGAACAGGCCGGCCAGGAGCAGGCTCGAAACAGGGCCGGCGACCGCCATCCTGACCTCGGTGCCCGGCTGCTCGGGCTCGTGAGTTATTCTGGACACGCCCCCGAGGAAGAACAGCGTAATACCGGTCACGGGGATACCGCTACGCACGGCCACGACGCTGTGTGCGAACTCATGGAACGCGACGGAAACGAAGAAGAGCAGGCTGGTGATGGCTCCCGAGACCCAGTGGAGCGCGGCAGAACCATCCGGGGCACGCCACGGGAAATAGGAGAGTGCCAGGATCACCATCACAAAGGCGAATATGCCGATCCATGACCAGTGCACCCCTATGGGTATGCCGAGGAGCCTTCCCAGATTGATTG
>CAZGDV010000006.1:0-50456 GCA_964524995.1 uncultured Dehalococcoidia bacterium
CCACCTCGTCGCCCACGGGCAGCTTGGCGTGAATCTGGCTCAGTTGCCATGCCAGATTCACGCCAAGCTGCCCGTGGGCGACGAGGTGGAGGATGTCCGGGCGGCATCGCAGTATCTCGATGTACGCCTGTATCCAGTCCCACTTCTTGCCCACGATGTCGGCGATCTCCCGAACGTCCATGCCCTCGTCCTGGAGCCCCTTGTAGGCCCACGCCTCCTCTACGGGGTTCAGGTCTCGCCGGACGATGTTCTCCAGGATTTGCAGCTTCTTGGCCTCCAGGTCTGAGATGTCCCAGACGATCGAGGGAACGTCAACCCATCCAATCATCTGGACCGCTCTCCAACGCCTCTCCCCGGCAATCAACTGGTAGTGGCCGTTCACCGGCCGGACGGCGATCGGCTGAAGAAGGCCGTTCTGTCTGATGGACTTCGCCAGCTCGTCCAGGGCCTCTTCGTCGAACTCCTTCCGGGGCTGAGCTGGGTCCGGCTCTATGTCCTTGACTGGGATGCTGATCACTGTCTGCATTCGCTACCTCTCTTGATCCACGTAGGCCGGAGGCAGGTTCAACCCCTGAAGCCGGCGCTTGTATCCCTCGCAGTTGTCCACGGTGATGCGGAACTCCGACCCGGCGCGATGGTGGCGCAGGTACCAGTCGTAGCAGGCGTCTCCCGCCTTGAAGCCGCGCTCCGGGTCCGCCTCGCGAAAGGTCTTGCCCTCGTAGCCCGTGCACTGGAGCGAGTTGCTCCTGAGCATCTGGAGCCGCCCGTTGATCTCCCGGACCTCGGCGACGAACACGCCGCGAGGCTGCTCGTCCTTGAACTCTTCGACCGTTGCGTTGTATGCCATGACGACCTCCTCAGTCCTCACCCCTGCGTTCTTCCTCCCATTCGGCCTGGCTCTTCCAGGCCTCCAGTGCTGCGCACTCATATTCCTCAGGACTGGTACCGTCGAGGGGGTAGTCATAGAGGATGTCCTCGTCAGCGTCGCCGCCCTCCTTGAGGTCGAAATCGATGACCGCGATCTCGACCGGCTGATCCGCCGCGATTGCCGAGATGAGACCGCCCTCGATAGTGATGAGGACTCGCGGCCCCCGCGCCTCGGCGATTCTGTTGAGCAACTGGAGTGCTTCTTCCGTGTCCAGGTACTCCGCGCGCTCCGACTCCTTGAGCATCTGCCGGGCTTGCTCTGCGGCTTCCTCGATGTTCATAGTCGATCTCCTCTCTACTCATGACCGAGTTGTCCCTTGTACTTCCGAAGCATCGTCCGGGCGAGCACCGCCTGCCTGTCGGTCAGCATGGGCAGCGCGGCCAACCGATGCCCCAGAGGTGCATCCCACTTGTTGAAGCCCATGCCGTCCAGCTCGACGGCGCCGTCGCACATCCCGGCGAGGACCTGCAGGTCGGCTTGCACCAGCAGGATCTCCTGCGGGGTAATGGACTCGGCTTCCTTCTCGATCTCCTTCCGAGTCACACTCTTGGTGGCCACCACAACCGGGGTGATCGGCTCCTTCTCGATCTGGCCGTCCAGAGCCTTGTCGATGACGCTCTGCTTCTCGACAATCTCCTGGGCCATCCGGCAGTCGATCGAGCCCGAGAGAACAAGGTGCTGCACCAGCACCGACTCGGTCTGGCCGATCCGGTGACAGCGGTCCTCCGCCTGGCTGATGTTGGCCGGCACCCAGTCCAGCTCTGCGAACACAACGTGACTGGCTGCCGTCAGCGTCAGGCCAACGCCGGCTGCCGTGATTGAGCCGATGAACACCCGGACGTGGGGGTCTCTCTGGAATCGGTCAACGGCCCTCTGCCGGTCCTCGAGCTTCGTCTCTCCGGTCAGCACCACCGCCGCACTCCCAAACTCGGCCGCCAGGGCGTTGACCACGTCGTGGTGGTGCGCGAAGACGACCACCTTGTCCTCAGTCTCCAGGCACTCTCTCAGGTGCTGGATGACGTATGGCACCTTGGCCATCGCCGTGTCATGGCAGAGCCGGGCAATCGCGGTGAAGCTGGCCATCATGCCCTGGGAGAGGTTTCGCACGGCGGCCTTGTACTCTTCCGGGTCCTCACTGGCCTTGGCCAACTCGACCGTCGTCTGAAGCTCGGTCATCCGGGCCTCTTGTTCCTCCCACGCCTCCTGCTCAGCCTGGACATAGCTCTCGCAGCCGTTGGCCGGTATCTCGATCACCTGCCGGCGCTTGGCCGGTAGCTCGGTGAGAACGTCGACCTTGAGCCGCCGAATCATGAACTTCTCGCGGAGCAACTCCTGGAGTTCAGAGAGGTTCGTGGCCCCCGACACGTCCCAGCCGAAGCGTCCCCGGCTGCCACCGCAGTAGCGGGTGACAAAGTACTTCCAGCTCGTGACGAGTCCGGCAGCCCGGAGCATCGGCCAAAGCTCGATTGGCCGGTTGAGGATCGGCGTGCCCGTGAGGAACAGCCGTCGCCTGGCGGGGATGGGCTCGAGCACAGACTCCTTCGTCTTGTAGCCGAACACGGCCTTCGTCCGATTTGTCTTGCCATTTTTCAAGTAATGACACTCGTCGCAAATCATCAGGTCCCACTCGCGGGACCGCAGTGTCTTCGGGTACTTGTGCAGGATGTCGTAGTTGAGGATGACCACGTTCGTCTTGGGGAACGAGCCGTCCACGATGCCCACGGTCATGGTCCGGACCAGCCACCTCTCTGCCTCGCGCTTCCAGTTCAGCCGGAGCGACGCCGGGCAGATGATGAGCACGTGCTGAATCGACGGGTCGGCGTTGATCACGCCAAGCGCCTGAATCGTCTTTCCCAAACCCATGTCGTCGCCGATGAGCGCGTTCTGGCGAGGCAGGCAGTAGGCAACCCCGGCCCGCTGAAACGGCATGTACTCCAGTCCCTCCGGTGCCGGGATGTCGATCTCAGCGTCCGTCGCCCGCGACGCGGCGATTGCCGCTTCTCTCGCCGCGAGCACTGCGTTGAGCGCCTGGCGCGTCTCCTCACTGCCGAAGTCTGCGAGGGCCACCGCCTTGTCGATGCTCGGCGTCCACCATTGCTTGGCTGAGGGGTCCCAGCGAAAGCCCGCCGACTTCGGCGTCATGCGCTCGCCGTACTCGCAGTCAAACACCCAGCGGTCACCGTCTTGTCTTAGCTCCACTGTTCTCCCCTGTGTGATAGGCAACGCCGTTTGAATTTATCAATTGGGCGCATTCTCGCAGTCATCCTTCTGGAAATAATCTCGTCGCAGTCTGGCAAGCTCTCCGCGAGCCAGCTCGTCGCCGTCCCATTTCCCGCAGTTCTCACAGAGACTACCTTCAGCAGGCTCGCCGTTGGCTCCCATATATCCGTACTCTCGTGGTATCCACACCATCGTATGAAGGCGGCGGCCATTGTTATCTCGCGCCTGCCATCCTGATCTTGTGTTAGCTGGTTCGAGTGTGCCCATCCTCTCAACCCCCTTCCGTTTGCTATGGTACTACTATACCATAATTAGCTACGGTTGTCAAGGGGTTTAGCTACGATTTTGGCGGTTTTCACCCGAGTCACACACCTATGTGTGATAGGGCAAGCTGAGAACAACGCCCGGAATCGCTTTTGACGGGCTCGATGCCGTGCCCGAACGGGCTGAGATCGCGCTGACCGCGCGCTACCTACGCGCGAACAGGTTTGGGCAGACTCTCCAGGTCAGGAGTGAAGAACCCGAGTCTGCCCTTACAGGGTATCGGCTTATCGTACGCCTCGGGGTTGGCGAGAACCCACCCGTAGGGGCCAACGAACCAGGGCGAATCGCTCTCAGTTACACAGTCGATAATGTCCACCTCGCCGACGATGGCACCACGAGGGAGTTGGGGGCTGAGTAGGGCTAGGGCGATGATCGGGGCTACGCCCTTCTCCACGAACCATTTGAATGTTTCCATGAAGGGTGCTTGCGTGAGCCCCGCGTGTATCTGTACTCGTCCCCTGAAGCGTGTGGGCCGCATTCGGTTCTCAACATCTTTCAGCGCGAACCCCTTGAGATTGATAGATTGACTATCAGTGATCTCAAAGACAGGCAATCCGCCCACGATAAGCGACGCCCAGGGCTGGCGAATGCTCAGGCACCGCAGACCGGAGGGCGCGGCCCCCATCAGGCCGCGCTCCCGACCAAGTCGGCCCCTTGCTCCTGGCTCTGCTCCTGCATCGGCAGCGGGAGCTGCTGGCGGATTCCGGTGATGGTAACGGTCCACGTGATCTGCTCGTCGCCCATCATGCCGCGAAGCGTGTAGAACTCCTCGTCCGTGAGTTCCAGGTTGAGGCTGAGGGTGTTCGTGACGGGCTGGTCATCCTCCCCCTGGGGTCTCTTGCGCTCCGCCTTGACCGTTAGCTTCTGCACTCCGCTGATGGTTACCTCGCCTGCTCTTGTCGGGTCCACCTGATACCTCCTTGAATTCGATCTTGCCTATGCTGGCCATGCGCCAGCCTTGATTCCATTGGTCGTAGAATCTCCAGGACGTGTACGGGTTCTCGCTCATGGGCTTGCCGTCGTGCCAGGCCAGTGCTCCGTTGGTGAACGCCGTAATGAGCTGCCAGCTCCTTGTCTGCGGCCCGTCGTCCTGCGGCCAGGACAGCCGAAACCTCTTGCCCTTCGGCGGGGTAGGCTTCGGGCCTTCCTGCCGATAGAGGAAGGTGTGCATCACTGTCAGGACGCATAGAGCGGCCTTCGGGCACTCGTTCGAGCAGTGGTGCGAGTACCGCTGTCTGATCTCGCTGAGGCAGGATGGTATGATGCCAGACACAGTGCCTCCTTATTCATCCATGTCGGAGGAACCGCATTTCGGGCATGAGTAGCCCTCTGCTGGCCCTTCGTAGACGATATCGAGGTTGCCGCAGACGTGGCAGTACTCGTCGCCTTTCAGATCCTGGGCGGTCTTGTTGCAGACCGAGCAGTGGAAGGTCTTGCCATCCTTGACCATTACGTGTTCATGGTCGGTGACCTCTTCCCACCACCACTCGACCCGCTCCTGGGCGAAGTCCTCTGTGTATCCGTCGAGGATCGCCTTCCGTTCCTCTACCGTCTTCCCCTCCAGTTCAGAGTCGGCTACCTCGATCTCGTCGCTGATTCTGTGGCCCTCTAGGGCCACGGTCATTCGCAGCTTCATCGTGTCTCCTTCAGTCTCTCCAGGCCCGGCTTCCTCTTGACGGTTATGCCCTCGGCTTCGATGCTGCTGATCAGCGTCTCCACCTCGTCGAGCGTCGGTTCCAGCAGGGAGTGACCGTAGTTGTCGGCACCTATCTCAACAATCTGAGGAAGGATCTCTCTCACCCATGTGGCCATGGCATACAGGTCCATGCGCATGACGGGCTCGATGCTGAGGAACTTCGGCCTGCCGCGGAGCCTGGGTGACCGCATGGCGATGTACCGATCGAAGGGGTCAGGCACATCGCCCCTGTAGACGTGCGGCACTTCGTTCGTCTCAATCGTGGCTCCCAGCACGCAGTTCTGCGGTATCCTGTCGGCAAGCTCAACGAACCTCTGGGGGTTCTTGGTCTGAAGCAGGAACTGAGTCACAGGATTTCGGTCAATCACCTGGAACACATCACCGATCCAGGTGTCCGGCACCCACCTGCCGAACAAGTCTCCCATGCTCGTGACGAACACGAGGCCTCCGGGCTTGAAGTTCTTCTTCAGCTCCTTCACGTGAATCATCGGTTTGAACCCGTCCCGGTACCGCGGACTGTTCTTCAGCTTGCCCAGCGCGAGGTCCTCAGCCCAGCAGTAGATGCAGCCGTGCTGACAGCCGGTTACCGGATTCCAGGTCTCTCTCACGCTCTGGAACATTCGCGACTTGTCAGTCACGGGTCACCTCCCGATGTCACTCAGGTCCAGCGCTGCTAGGTACTCGCTGACCTTCCTTGCGGCAGCAGCCTCCAGGCCCGCCACCGCTTCGAAGGCTTCCTTGTCCAGGTAGTCGTCGACGGTGGATATAAGCTCAGCCGCTCCTTCGTCGCTGAGGCCCTCCCACTGATACGTGCCCGGCCTCTCAGGGTTCTCCGGTATTTCGTACTCGTCAACGTGCTCCTCGTTGATCCCGACGCGGGTGAAGCCCCAGGACCGACCGAACTTATCGGCCCAGGTCTCCCAGGAATCACGAGGCATATGCTGGGCTATCAGAGCGCCGACGAACCACTCAATGTCTTTCTGGGCGGATATCGGTATCTGGATACCCTTCGGGTCCAGGTCGCCGAAGTAGAAGACCTTGATCTGCTTGTCCCGCAGGAGGGCCTGGAAGACGCGACGGGCGGCATCCCACTTGGCCGGGATGCTCACGTCGCCGTGGAACGCAAGCAGAGTGACGTTCGGGTCGCAGTAGTGCTTGAACTGAGCCTGCATGGCCGCAGCCTCGAACCAGACCTCTACGTAGTTCCTCTGGCCTTGCCAACGGTCAAGGTTGCACCGGAGGCTTTCCACGACTTTAGAGAGCCACTTGGCGGGACTCTCGAAGCCGTCTCCGCGAAGCAGGGCGACGCGGGTGTCATCTGCCAGAGTGTCGGGCCGCCACGGTCCGTAGAACTCCTTGCGTGCCTTCGAGAGGTAGCCCAGGAGTCGCTTGTAGTCGGCCTTGCTGTTAAGGTGTCCGTCCTGTAGAAGCCGGTAGAACACCCACCGGGCAGTGACAGCGTACGGCACGGACTGGACGTAGCCATAGGCCGTGTCGAGGAGAGAAGCTGTTTCAGGTGTTGGGCTGTATGTCATGCCTTCTCCTGATACTGCGGGCAATCCCTCTCCACGTACGGGTCCACCACTGTCATCTCCGGCTTGTTCAGCACCGGGCACAGGTGGACCCGCACCGGGTAGTTGAAGCCGTTGGGGATGTCGCTCCTCATTCGCGTATGCACCATGCAAAGCTCCGTGCAGTCCTGACATTTCATGACTTCGCCTAGCTTCCTTCAGGGCAGAGCCGGTACTCACCCACCTTGAGCATCAGTACCACCGCTGGCAGATTGGGCACCTTGCGCTGGAGCCTGCTGGCCAATCTGTGCGGCAGCTCGTTCATGGGCGAGTTCGTGGTAGCGATGAACGGCAGGCCCTCAACGATGCGATGGTCAATGAGGTTGTCGAGCTGCTCCAGCGCCCAATCCGATTGCTTCTCCATTCCGAGGTCGTCCAGCAGCAGCAGAGGTACGTCCTTGAGCCGCTGGTACTCGTAGTAGTAGCTGTGCGGGGAATCCGGGTCAAAGCCCCGCCGCAGCTCGGCCAGCATGTCCGGGACCCGGGCGTACTTCGCCGGCACACCCCGCTCGATCCAGCGCCGGACGATCGCCACCGCCAGGTGCGTCTTACCCCGATCAACGTGGCCCATGATCGTCAAGCGCCCTACGGTCCTCTCACCATCAGCCATTGCCTTCGCCCACCTGACAGCGTCCTCAAGCCCCGGACGTGGGACGAAGCTGTCAAAGGTCATGTGCACGGTGTTTGACGGCAGCCGGCAGAACCGCATGAGCCGCTGGTTGCGCTGGGCCTTCTGGCACCGGCACGGTATCGGTATGCCGAAGTCGGGATGGTCGTAGGGCACGTCGGGGCTCAGCCAGCCCTTGTCGCGACAGATCGGGCAGACCGGCTCCTCAGCGGAGCGGGGCTCCGATGCTGGCCTCTCGCTCTTCATCCGTCGCAAGTGCTCCGGGATGATGGTGGCCAGGGCCTCCAGTTCTCCCATTGCGGTCCTCCTTGGTAAAGCTGTGTTCGTTCTTGAGCCAGTTTCGGAGTCGGTTCTTCCACGTTCCCTTGTTCGCCTTGCGGTCCTTGTCGCTGTAATAGTCGCGGAGCGCCCTCAAGTGGCTGATGCGCAGGCCGGGGAACTCCGACATGAACTCGATCAGCCACTCGGCGTCCTCACGAGGCTCGTGCTTCCAGCTCGGCTTGCCCTTGGTCTTCAGCGCCCACAGCAGCCGCAGGATCTCCGTCTGCTCCGTGGTCAACGGGATATCGGAGATCACGGCGACGGCGTCTTCTGCTGCTATCTCTGTAGTAGTCTCTGTAGTAGTCTCTGTTACTACCTTACTTATAGTTTTTAACGTTTCGTCAAAATGGAAATTAACGTTTGGTGAAGTTGGATTTTGACGTTTCGTTAAAATGGAATTAACGCTGGTGATGACCTGCTGGATGTTGAGGTGAATGTGCACCGTTGGGCTCCCCTCGAACCTGAAACGGCGCAGATCAATAAGGTTGAGTTGTTGCAGGATAGCCGCTGCCCGGTCGAACTGACGAGGTGTGATTCTGCACTCCTCCCACCAGTCGGTGCGAGATTTGGCCAACCACAACTCTCCACCCTTTTCGACACGGAGCTTCGACCCCTGCTGCGAGGGCAGGAACCAGTAGATGATCTGGCTGAGCAGGATGCCAGCCACCAGGTCCTCGCAGATGTCGATGTAGACGCGCTTCACGTCTATCGTGTCCCTCGACGCGCATTCCCACTGATAGAATTCCTCTTCGTTCATCATGCCGCCTCCGCAGGGAAACCGGATGCTCAGGGTCCAAAGCGTGACGGGTTGTCCCGCACCCATTCGAAAAGAGCGGTCAACCGCCGATACTCCATGCCGACCGGGATGTATCCAAGCAGGGGGAAGAGTTCCAGTGCCACAACCATAACCGTCAACCGGACTTCGGCGTCGTCGTGACAATTACTGGTGTCAATGACAAGGTGGCCTGAGCGATACATACGGTGGCAGGTAGAACAGACCCCAATTGTCTCTCTGCCTACAATGGCCTTACTTACTGGATAAGGCAGATGGGCAGATACAGGGTGCTTCCCACACCAACAGCACGTGTCATCACCCGCATCGTGATGGCCACGCGCCATGTGCTGGTGGACGCCACCACCAGTTCCAACCTCGATCCTGATGAGGTCCATATCGACGAGCTCTCGCTTGGCTCGAACAACGGCGCGGTTGCTCATCCGGCAGTCGCGCTCAAGGGCGGCTTGGGACTGCCAGCATTGCCCATTCTCTCCGGCCACCTGCTTGAGGTGTCCATAGAGGCGGTACGCCTGGGGGGACAACCCGGCTTCCTCGACCAGCTTCGGAATCATCGCGAAGTGGGTTATCGGTGCGGCATCGATCACCTTCGTTGCCATCAGGCCTCCTCCGGTGCACCAGCAGAGGATACGCCGGATGCCTGGCCGTTCCTCCTTCGTACGTCGCGCACCCTCTGCTGGTACTCATCCTCAAGCCGCCAGCCCTTCTCGACTGCGGCTTGCCATGTGGGCCGCCCGCCCTTCCTGCCGATCTCACGCATGTGCTCTCTTGTGTGTCGCCGCGGCATCAGCTCTCTCTATGTCCGGAGGCTTGCTTTCGCTCTCCCGACGCCCGGCGCAGATCCTCCGCGGTCAACCCTAGCTCAGAGAGCCAGTAGTAGACCCCGTGGCGGGTCAGGCCAAGCTCCACGGCCATCCCGGCGACGCTGCCGTGCTTCTCCCAGAGGTCCTGAAAGACCTCCTCCAAAGGCTTGCCGTACCGGTACTGGGTGAGCTCCATGTTGGGTGTCAGGTTCCTTGCCATGTCACATCCTTATGTTTTTCTCAGGTCGCGCTTATGGTTCTCTTGCACTAACGGTGTACTCTTTACCTGCTCCAACCTGTCCGCGCCTGCGCATTCCTGCGCGGAACTCGCATCCGTGCATCCACCGTGGATTCCTGGTATAATGGACAGCAGTACCTTTCAGGAGAGTGCGGCATACTGACTCCGATCTTCAGGGGGCCGGTGTAGGGTCGGATCGCCTGGCTATCTCAGCCTTCAGATCGCGCACGGACAAGCCGTCAACCTTCATCCACCACCAAAGCCTATCTCGATCTCTGGGGGCCTCGGGATAGAGCTGGTGCAGCGCTTCAGCGACGCGGTCCATGTTCCGGTGCTCGGCGTACAGGTCGGCGAGCACCTGGCGAAACGGCCTGCCGAAGTGCTGTTCGAGGCGCTCTACGGCCAGCAGTCTGCCTGTTGCGGATCTGGTTCTCATCATGGTGGATACCTCATGTGTGGAGAAGTCCGTAGATGTCTTATGCGATCTAACCAATTATAGGCCAACTAAGCGTATATATACCACAGGTCGGTTATGGTTGTCAAGGGGTCTTTCCAAGATAATCAACATAAAGGGGGGGTGGTATCGTTACTAGCGTTGTTAGCCAGATCGCGGCTCGGGCAGCACGTCGCGGCGTGGGACAGTTCCTACAGGATCTGCGCGAGCGGTCTCAAATGACCCAGGCGGATGTTGCCAATCAACTGGGTGTTGATACCGTGTCTGTTTCCAGGTGGGAAACCGGCGTGCGAGCGCCGAGCATGGCACATATCGAGGTAATGGCCGAACTGTATGGGGTCACACCATCGGAAATTCTGGGGCGAGCGGCATTGTACCACCCCATGCTAGCCGAACTCGCGATTACCCCGAATATGAAGATCGTGGTAATGCCGAACGATGGCTTGGCATCGGCTGGAGTGTATCGAGGCGATGTAGTGATTGCCGACCCGGGGGCGCCCATCGAGGTGGGGCGGTCGTACCTGTTCCGTCGCGGCGACAGCTATGAATTGTGCACTGCGGCACTCGTCAATGATGTGCTGCGCATGATCGTGAATCAGGGGGCCAATGAATTGCAGGATTGGCCTGCTGGGCCAACAATCTTCATCGGCCAGATCGTCTGGCTGTTGAAGAGGTGGGGCTGAGACATATGGCCTACTCAAGCGTTGTCGGGCGACCTGCTGCGAAAGAGGCCGGCGTCAGGGTCGGGCGCTATCTGGCGGAGCTGAGGAAACGGGCGGGGTTGACACAGTCCCAAGTGGGAAGGGCGCTCGGCGTCTGGACAGTGACCGTGAGACGGTGGGAGCTGGGGATAGTATCGCCGTCTCAAGAGAACCTGGAGAAGGTGGCCGGGCTCTACGGAGTGACCGTCGATGAGATCATGGAGAGGGCGACCGCCACGGCCAGCCACGTCCTCCATGCACTGCCGATCGAGCCAAAGCTAGAGGTCATTCACGTAGAGGATAATGCTTTCGAGGACGCTGGAATCCTCAGTGGCGACTTCCTTCTTCTCAACCCGGACGCTGAACTGGAGGTAGGCAGGACCTACGTGGTGCAGGATGGCAGTGGTGAGCCCAGGATTTGCACCCCTGTTGTCACTGGCGATGGGGTGATCAGGTTGCGATGCTATGGGGACCCACAGGATCTGCGTATGGCCGACTGCCACGTGGAAGGCCGCGTAGCGTGGATCGTCCGGCGATGGCAGTAGAGAGGAGGTAAGGCCAAGGTTTCCCGGTGGGCTTCTGATAAGACTGAGGTCGATGGTTCGAGTCCATCAAGGCCCATTTTAGCTTCAGTTTTCGGGTGCCTGGCCGAAAATGAATGGCTCTAGACCTCAGTCTTTACGGGGCATCAGCTACCGGTAGACCTCAGTCTTTCCCAAAAACCAGACCTCAGTCTTTCCCAAAAGAGGTCGAAGGGTTCCTGCTGAGCCGCGACGTCAACGGCTGCAGCCCCTACACGCTGACAGGGTACCGGGCAAGGCTGGCCAAGTTCTTCACCCTCTATCCCCACGCGGTCGACGAGGTGGACAGCATGGCCGTCAGCCGGTTCATCCTGGGCCTGCGGGACGCCGGATACAGCAGCGAGTACGTCAACGTCCACTTCCGGGTCCTGCGCACCTTCTTCAACTGGTGCGTGGTCGAACAGTTCATAGACGTATCGCCCATGCGCAACATGAAGCAAGGCCGGCTGGTGCGCCGGCGCCGACCGTTTATCACAGAGGAGCAGAGAGATCGCCTGCTCTACCTGTGCCCGCCCAGGCTGTTCCTGGGTGCACGCGACGCTGCGCTTGTGTGGCTGTTCTGGTCGACCGGCGCTCGCCGACAGGAGATCGCCAGGTTGGAACTCGCGGACCTGGATTGGGAACGGAATCGCATCCGCGTATTCGGCAAGGGATCGAAGGAGCGTTTCACCGTGTTCACGCCGAAGGCAAAGAAGGCCGTCTGGCGGTATCTGAGCTACCGGCGCGACGATATGCCGTGTCTGTGGCTGACCGAGGAGCGCCGCCCGCTGACGCAAGGCGGCATGGTGACAATCATGCGTCGCCTGATGGACCGGGCAGGATTGCGCGACGAGCTGCCGGGGGACCTCCACCACGTATTCAGGCGGTCGTGGGTGCGTCGGCTGATCCAGCGCGGGGTCTCGCTGAAGGACATCCAGATGCTGGGGGGCTGGGCCAGCATGAGGATGCTCGAGCTGTACGTCAGGGATATGATGAGCGACGAGGCTGTCGAGAGGGTTGGGAGCCGCGCGGATTGACCGCGCCATGCGGAGCGGGGAGGCTATCGAGTCTGTTCTGAAGAACTCGTAGCTACCTCGTCAGTTCGTGGACGATGACGATATTGTACCAACTGAAGCCCGTCACGTGCGTTTCATTATACCCACCACTTTGTGGTGAGTAATTGACCCACTCGTAGTAATACTCAGAATTATAGACCGTTCCAAAGTATGACCACCACGATCTGTAGTACCAACCCTTTAACTTCGCGCCAGGCAGTGCCGCGATAGCTTCCCGTGCAATAGCCTCCATGTGGTCACTAAGCTCCCTTGCCACCTGCTCGTTCATCTCATCACTGACGTACTTGCTGTACTTGAGGTCGTAGAAGAATGAGTGGTCGAAACCGACACGAACCTCAAAATCTTCAGGATACGAGATATTGGTATTCTCGTATATATCAAACGTGAAACTCGTCGGACCCAGCGACGTCTCAAGAGTAGAATACTCCTGTTCTAAGAGGTCCTGCAGGTCCTCCAGGGCCTGATCGAGCATGGCACGCGGGATCGGTGTTGCAGGTGGCGACGGCGATGGAGTCGGTGTAGGCGTCGGAGTCGGTGCTAGTGTAGGTGTGGGCGACGGCGACGGCGTGGGTGTCGGCGTAGCGGTCTCTGGCTGGGTGCGGTAGGGGGAGTATGGGTATTCGCCGATCCCATATCTGCTCAGGGCTCGCTCGAGTATCTTGATCCTCTCCTCAAGCGTCTCCTTCTCATACGAGTCGTGAGGGAGAACGCCAGCATCTATCAACTCCTCTACCTCTTCAAGGCGTTGCTGGGCTCGATCCAGGGCAGCCTGCCATCCCTCTATATCAGGTTCGCTGTCTCTGGCGCAGGCGACCGACGCCGCGATGAGCGAGAGCACCAGCACGATGGCCAAAAGCGCATGTCTCATGGTCTAATCCTCCTGAAATCGTCGTGGTTGATTGTAGTCGAAGCCTGCCATGGCTGTCAACCGGTCTCTACATCATGAAAAGGGTTGCGTCATGCGGAAAGGAGGGCGCACTTACCGGCAGATACCTTCCGGTCAATTTCGCAATACAGCTTCGCAAAAATGCACATTGCCTATTTTGGGCGGCAAACCCTCACCGCTCCAGCACCGCTAGGCCCCGTTGAAAAGACAAGAGCGGCCCGGGTGCTCCGAACCGCTCACGTCGGTGGGCTTTCGCCCTACGATGTCGGCGGGGTTTTACCATGCCAATGATCGCCCGCTAGCCCCTTGTAACAGCCGTCTGGCATCTCTTCAGCGTTGATGCCGCGTTCCTCTTGTAGGCCCTTCGATATGGCTTCGGCCTCCTCCGGTGATATCATTAGGAAAAGAGCCGATTCTCCATCCACAAAGTATCTGTTTTGACCGTTCTCGATGAGGGGCATGCCTTCAGAAGGTAGATGAAGGTTCAAAATATCTCCTGGCACCAAGTGATGATCTACTTTTGGTCTACCCCAGAACTTCCACCTCATACTGGCCTCCCTTCAGCGTTGATGCCACGATGAGGCTGTGGGGTTCCCTCCGGCCAATAGCCCTTATTTCTATTTCGATCTATGAACTGATGGGGGTAACTCTCTGCCCCTACCTTCGCCCTCTCCCGCTCTATGAGGGAGAGGAGGTCGTCAATTATTGCTGGGAATGCTTCGCTCCCAATATGAGGGTTTTGACTATGCACTGCATGTGACCAATGACTGTGCCCATTCAGAATCTTTTCGATGCGATCTCGGAGACAAGAGATATTCAATGGAGACTCTATCTCCTCCCGCAGCGTGGGCTTCTCCGATTCCTCCGACCCAACCTTGAAGTTAGTCTTACCCGCAATACCCAGAGGCTGTTCCCATTTCTCCGGTTTGGCTTGTGTTTCATCAGGCTCACTTTCACCGTCTGGTGAAACACGGGATTCGAGGTAGTCGATGATGGCTCTGATGGATTGTCTCGCTTCCGGTAGTGTTGGGCCACCGTTCTCCAACTTATCCAAATTGCCAAGAACTTCCCGCCACGGCTCCGCTATCCTCTCCAGCCAGCCCTCTGCGGCCTCGGCACGGGAGAGGGCCAACCTCCAATCATTCCGTAGACGATTGAAATCACTCGTTAGAGCAGCCCCTTCGGGCGTAATTTTGCAAGCCTCTCTGTACATGTGGTAGAGTTCGAGATTACGTTCCTTGGTTTCTGCCAACTCCCCCTTCAGCCGCTCGATCTCCGCAGCCTGCTCGTCGTAGGCGGCTTGCGCCTTCTGCACTAGCGCGAAACTCTCCTCGTCATCGGTACCAGGATCAACAGCCCAGCGTAAATCATGCAGCACTGTTTCATACTCATCCCTGTTCATCGAACACCTCCAATCGATTCGACAACCTCGCAGTATTTGCTCGGCCACCAAACTGCACGTTCTCCGGGCTTTGTTAGCAGGAAGCATTCCTCAGGAGTAGGAAGCAGGTTCTTCTCGTAAATACCACCATCCGACCAACCTGATTCAACCAGAATGGAGTTGCCACATTCATCAGAGATTACTTTGATCTTACCATCCGGCTTGATAGCTGATACTGTCCATATCATCCCCGCTACGCGCCATTGCAGGGCCTCGGTTTGCTGTATGATGCCACACCCGTAATCTTCAGGGGATTCGTCGGAGTATTTAGAAAGGAAGTGATCTACCCATGTCCAGCCATCAAATCCTATCTTTGGTAGCGGCAACGCTTTGACCGTGAAGGGCGCTAGGTATGTAACCACTTTCTCGCCTCCATATTCAGTTCACCCCCGACATCGTCGTCTCGCCCGGCGCCGCGTGGCCGTTGTGCGCGTGGCCCTCGGCGGTCCTGCGCTCGGCTGGCACCTCGCCGGTGAGGATGTACTTCTCGAACAGCGTGGCAGCCTGGAGGACCTTGACCGAGTCGATAGGCTTGCCCGACGATATCATAGCATTGGCCAGAAGTACAGCCGATCTCAGGGCCGACTCCCGGACGATGTGGGTGTCGTCCTCTGGGCGGGTGCTGCTGGCCTGGGATGCTGGAGCCTCTCCGCCTTCTGCCGGCTGCGGTGGCAGCGGCTGGCCGGCCTCGATCACGATAGCGTTCTCGATCTTAGTGATCTTGCCCTTCTGCAGGATCTGCACCGTGAGCTTCGCGCCGACGCCGCACATATCCCACAGGCTGTGCTTGTCGACCGTGTAGTACTTGCCGTTGTCCGCCTTGACGCGCAGGTAGGGATACTGCCTCTTCTCCCACTTCACCTCCACTATGGTGATTACCTCAGTACTCGTGTCCTCTGTCATCGTTGCACCTCTTGGGGTGATGGAATTACTATACCATAATTAGCCACGATTGTCAAGCTGTTTCGCTTCTGATTATGAGGTAGGGAGTGGAGAGGCGAGGGGCGTTCTCCGTTTAAGAGAGGGATTTCTCCCCCTTCATTATAGCTTCCACGTCTTCATCAGACAGAACCAGTAGGTTGATTTTCGTCCCATCGATGAAATATTTCTCTCCATTAGCATCGAATACAGGATCGCCTTCATGCTCCACGTGAAATGTAATGATATCTCCGGGAAGCAACATGCGAGGGCCATCTTCAACCATATTCACACTCCATCCTTCACCTTGCGCGGGTGGCACTGCGGCCCGCGAAACTCGCGCAGCTCCTGAAGAACCAGGTCGTTGTACTCGGGGAAGGTGCGAGCGACCGCGCCCAGGAATACCGCTCCGGGCTTGGATAGGCCGAGGCGGGCGTTCGTCCAGGTCTTGCGATTCATGCCCATCCTCCGGGCGAATTGCCAGTCGTTCAGGCCCTCCCGCTTCCTCCTCAGCTCCAATTGGCGCAGCAGGTCGCTCATGGGGCACCCTCTATGATTGTGATGGTATGAGAATACCAGAGGCAAGAGGGAAAGTCAAACCATTATCGGCAAGCGTTGGGAGCCCTGAAGAGCCAGTCCTAATAGGGCGGATGCAGAAAGAGTGGCACCACTACCGAAAAGCCACCTCTCGCGCACCTGGGGGCCTGTGGATGGATTACGGCATAGCGGGGGCCGTCACGTTGGTCAGTATTTATCCAGCTCGCTGTCTTGCCAGCGGGTGATCTCGTCTTCGATATCGGCGAGGCCGCAGCCTATTCTGAGAACGAGCCTGTTGAGGCAGCAGAACCGCTCCCACAGTTCGCAGCCCGTACAGGGGCCTCCTTCCTGCCTGACCCACACTCGCCACATTGCCGGAAGCCCCCTGCTCGCTCAAGGCTATTCCTCCTAGAAGACGTTGGCGAGCTTGAGAACGCCAGCCAGTCCGCCGCCGAGGATGCCGCTGCTGAACAGAACCTTAAGGGCGAGGCTGATGATGGTCTCGACGCGCTGCACGCGCGAGGGAAGCTTCTCGTCCTCGATCGCGTCTACGCGGGTGCAGAGGGCGTCGACCGTTGGCTTCACCCCGTTGATCGCCTCCAGCCGGTCGGCTATCTGTTTGAGAGCCCCGCAGTCATGCGCTGTCGTGCCGAAGAGCCGACCTTCGAGGTCTGTGACCTTCTGGTCGATCCGTGCGACAACGACTTCAACCGACTCTTCCGGCATGACTCACATCCTACCAAAACCGCGATCGTGGCAGATGTGCCTTCTCTGGCGGTACGAGATTCTCATTCCATCCCATCTTTCCTCTTCAGCCTCGCGGCCCCGGTCAACGCATACAGCTCATCGGCAGTATGCTCTAATGCAGCCTGTGCATCAGAGAGAACACTGGCACTGCGCGCTTCGTAGGCCAATCGCTCCTCCCCATTGTGCTGAGGCACTTCGGCTTCTACTTCGACAGTACCAGCTTCAAAGTCGAACGAGACAGCACGCCAAGCCAAATCGCCGAGAGAGACGGGGATAATGCGTACTGGATCATCGGGGTCGCCTGACCCGTCAGCTCGCAGAGTGCCAGTTAGCGGTATTACCAGCCTCATATCCCACCTCAAACTTTGCTGCAACACACAAACAGTCCGCCACAGGCGCGAACTGTGCACCCTGCCCCAGCACTGTCGTTGTATGCTTTGAATTCGGCTGTACGCGAGCCGGACGAGCAATCTTTATACCCCTTCAGAGTAATAAGGTCGAATTGCGTTGTGCTCAAGTTCGCGCTCTCAGCCTGCTGAACGCTATCGATGTACAACCGTACTTTCATCGATATGCCGCCTACGCCCTTACAAGCGCCACCAAAGTAAGCTTGGGCAACGGCGCTCCTGGTCAGCGTGATCGACTTCGTGAGTATCGTTGTTTCTTGCCCATCGCCGATATCTGAGCTGACTTCGCGCGGAATGTCCTCCGATTCAGTGGTCCCGGTAGTGGTAGTATCCTCGTCCTGATCATCATACACCGTAGCGTGCGTGTGATCGCCTATCGCAACCTCCGACGCACCGGTCCCTGTCGGGCACTGTGAGAAAGCCAGCTTGGTCGAGCCGTCGAGCCCCGGATACCCGTTCGCAGCGTCCTTCTCGCTCTCCTTCTGGTACTGGGTGTGGTCGTCGTCGCCCAGGCCCTCAAGGCCCCCGTGGTCGAGCGTCAGCAGCAGGTCCCACGAGCTGCCGTTGTCCACGTAGAGGCACTTCGTCGTCGTGTCGTAGAACAGCCGACCCTTATTGCCCGCGCTCGGCTGGTCGCCGGTCGCCCCCCAGCAGAGTAGACAATAGTTGAGGTTGTCCTCCGAGAGAGGAGTCACGCCGTGGGTGAAAAAGCCTATCTCAAGCGCCATGTGTCACCTCAGTGCGTATGGTTCCCAATCGCGACCTGGCTCGCCCCCGTGCCGGTCGGGAACTGGGCGAAGGGTATCAGGGTATCTCCATCCAACGAAGCATACCCGTCTGCGCTCGCCTTCTCGGACTCCTTCTGGTATTGCGTGTGGTCATCGTCGCCCAGGCCATCGTAGCCGCCATGGTCGAGCCGCGTGATCTCTTGCCAATTGGTGCCATCGTCGTAGTACAGCCGCTTGGTCGTGGTGTCGAAGAACTGCCTGCCCTTGTTGCCTGCCGCAGGTTGATCTCCGGTCGGCCCCCAGCACAGGAGGCAGGCGTTCATCTCGTCTTCATCACACTCGGTTTCCTCGTCAACCCAGAACCCTTCCTCAAGCGCCATATCGCCCCTCCTAGGCCTGGTCTATCGTATCCTGCAGCACTATCTGCAGGCTCTGTGTCTCGGGCTTGCTCTTGCTGTAGAGGAATCGCGCCACCATCACGCCGGAATCGGGAGTGGATGACGCGTCCTCCCCGGCGAAGAATCCGATCTCCTCGATATCCTCGACCGCGTCCTCGGGAGCCAAGTAGATGATGGTCTGCAGGACGCCGATCCCCCCGCTGCTCCTGCCCGTGACGGCGTGGCGGCCAAGCTCGTTCCCCAGGGCGGTCATCGTGTTCGGAGAGGGATTGGCCGTACCATCGTCGCCCCAGGCGATGTACTTGATCTGGCCGTCCGTGACGTCGCCCTTGAGGACATCTCGGATGAAGTTCTTCCCAACGTTGGTTATCTCATCCGCCATCGCTCACCTCAGCAGACCACGCTCCCATCTCCGCATACGGTGCCGTCGCCGCAGATCGAGCAGGTATAGGAGGTGGGAGTCATCTCGCTCAGCCAGGAATATTCCTCCGAGAACTGTTTCAGGATGACCAGGGTGGAGCCTCCGCCGATATTCACGTCCGTTACCGTCAGCTCCCCGATCTTCGCCAGCGTCTTGAAGAACTGCGACCAGCCGCCCGCGACAGGCCCCTCCGTGGCCGTTACGGCATACCTGAACTCGTCGGTTCCAGCTGCCACCCTGCGGATGCGCACCGACTCTATCAGCATCTCGGCGGCACTGAGCCCAAAAGCCGGATAGGTGACCTTGGCCAATTGCCCGGAGGCCAACCCCGTTCGCCTCGTAGTGAACGTCAGCGACTTCCCGTGGGGCGAATACTGCTGGAGCTTGGCCAGGGCTATATCCACAGCCGAGGTAACGTCCGTCACGTTGGGCTCGTCTGCGATATCCTCGACTATGCCAGTCCCTACCCCCTCGATAGCCAGCTGATCGGCCACCGCGTCTTCGTCAGTGGCCTGAACGATGATTTCGTACTCGCCATAGTACTGTACCACGATGGCCTTGCCGTTAGCGGGCGCGGTGTCGGCGACTATGGCCTCGTCGCCCTTCGACCAGTACCAGTCCTTGCCGGTATCGATCCCCTTAATGCCTACTGTCTGCGCGCCTCCATCTACCGTGATGGTCGGGACCTTGGCCAGGGGGAACCCCATCGCGAAAGACTTCGTCTCGCCGTCCCCTGTTCGATTCTCGGTCTGGAGATCGGTGACCGCCTTGCCGCCCCTGATGTACTGCCGGTTGCGATACTTCGGGTTGCCCTCTGTGAGCCCCACGGTGTCGAGCACCATGTCGTCTGTGGTGACCTCCCACGGAGCCGCGTTAGTGGACCTGGCGATGAAGTGGAGCTTCCTGTCGTGGCCGATGTACCAGAGAAAGCCGGCAGCGTCGGCCAGAGTGTCCAGGGCGTCGCTCACACGTACGTAGTTGATGACACACGTGGACAGCTCGGGGCCATCCTGAATCTCGCCCTCGGTGACACCCTCGTCAGCGAGGTAGTTCGTGAGCAGATCAGACGCAATGTATCCGCACGATTTGTCTTCGTACGATTCCGCGGCCAGGCGTTTGTCGGCCAGGTAATGATTATCGGTGCACTTGACGGCGTGGAAGAGTCCGGTCCCCGGCGTGATCTCCCGGATATCGACGGAGTCTATGAAGCCCGCGAAGATGATATTGTCGTCATCATCGTAGATATCGCACGGGTCGCCCTGCTCGAACGACAGCGCCGCGCCGAGGTCCCTCACGGTGAAGGAGGCCGTGCTGCGCTCGCCTATCCGATCGTCTATGGACAGGGAGTTGATGATGATACCAACGTGGCCCCACGAAACAGGGAACGAGATGGGGAAAAGCAGCGGGGTAGCATCGATGATAATGTCCATCGAATCAGATCCTGGCCTCCCAGTACACGTCGAATGTGCCAGCGGTAACGTCAGCACCCGCCGCGTCTTTGATGCGGACTGTGATGTTCGTTCCGTCCACGGACTCGGGGTCCGCGCCGTTCACGTTATCGCCGCCCAGATGGACCGCAACATAGCCGGGCGTTGCGGCGAGACCGTGGGCGATCGTTCCGTTGCCGCTGCCATCTGGTGAGATGCTGGCCTTGCCCCAGTTCTCAGTGGTGTAGCCAATATTGTTGCGGATAATACTATCCGAAGCGTTGTCTTCGATTCCAGCAACCTGATTACCGTTGACGTTGTTGCCGGTGACGAGAGTGCGCTCAGCGCTGGCTCCGATCAGGATCCCCGTGTCCTGGTCGGTAGATGTATCGTTCATAATTCGATTGCCTATAATCATCACATCATCAGCAGCGCCGCTGATGTTGATTCCGTAGGCGTGGCTGGCACCGGCAGACCCATTGTCAACTATGACATTCCCCTCTATCAGGATTTCCCTGCACGTGCTGGCGAGCTCGATTCCTTCGTTGCCATTAGCCCCGATGTAGGGGCAACCGATTATGGTCAGCACCTTCGAGCCGTAGACGTAAATACCCCTTTGCGCATTGAGATCGGAGGCACAGAGAGCAATAACCGCCTCCGCACCAGTGGCAATATTGAACCCCTTCTCCCCGTTAGACCCACTATAGGTGCCACGAACGGCCCAGTTGTAGACCTGCTGGATATAGATGCCATCGCCATCGTTTTCGGTAACAATGATATTGTCCATTCGGAACGTGTTACAGCTATACGATGAACCATTGAAGTGGATACCAACGCCTTTACACAATCGAACCTTGAGGTCACGCAGCCGCACCTGCCGCTGTCCTGCGACATAGATGCCTTTGCCGGAGGACTGATTTGACTTATTCCCGTCAAACATCATGTCGGAGACAGTCGTATCGTAGACATCACCTTCCCCGGTTATCTCCAGCATGTTGTCATTCTCGCTGTCCTTCAACGTGTAGACAGTGGCACCGGTGCCACGTCCTCTGAGCCAGACCTTGCCCTTGTCAGCTATGGCGATCTTGCCACCATTGAAGTTGCCTTCCGTCAGTTCAACTGCACCCTGAATCCCGCTCGGCAGCGCATCTATCGCGGCCTGGATCTGCACGTCGTCATCCACGCCGTCACAGACGTAGTCGGCCATCGCCTTCGACGCGGCAGACGCGTCGCTGGCGGCAACCACGAGCGTGGCGCCCCTCACGATCGAAAGGTCGGCCACGCCCCCGATCGTGTGGGCGGACTCCGACTCAAACTCGGTCTGCGATAGAGCTGCGCCAACGGATGCGTGCGCTATTCTACCTACGGTCATTACGTCACCTCTTAAACCTTCAGCCCCGTTCGCAGTCGTATCTGTCGAACGAGGGACTGCGCTATTGCGTCGATATCGGCCTCGTCACGAACATAGAAGTTGTTGCCGGAGATCACCACCCCGGACCCTGGAGCCCGTACGATCTCCGTCACGCCGGCGCCGACGGAGAACAGGCCGGGGCCTCTCACTATGCCGCCCGTATCCATCTGAGGGATGGAGGGAGAGGCATAAGGGGGTGATGTCACATACGACGAGGTGCCACCCTGAAGCCTGTTGATTTCGTTCAGGACCGCGAGCGCTCTCTCGCCGCTCTGTAGAAGCTCCGTGAGCTTCTCTTGCGTAGCGTCCAGATGCACCCCGCCGTCCTGCTCGATGCCTTTGAGCGCCCCTACAACGTCCGTCTTCAGGTCGACGGCGTCCTGCTTGACGTCCAGGGCGTCCGTGATCTTCTCGTTCAGCGTATCGACCTCTGTTTGCCAGTTGATGGTTCGTTGCCGGAGTTCCTCGACGATAGGGAGTTGGTCGTTGTACAGACCGGTCTGCGTCTCCAATTTCGTGTTGGCATCGGCGAGACCTATCCCTATCTCCCCCTCGGGTCCGATAGACTTGGCCAGCTCCGCTATCCGGTTCCGGACATCCTCCGGCAGGATCTCCTCGTTCAGCCCCAGGGCTGCGTCGGTCGCGTCTTCGAACTCCTTGATCAGGGGGTCGAACTTGAGGTCCCGCTGCAGCTCCAGCTCTCTACGCGAGTCCCTCAGAGCGGCTATCTGATCGTCAACCGCGACTCCTGTGTCCAGCACCTCGACGCCCTGAAGCTTGGCTAGTTCGAGCTGTTTGATCTCCTGATCTATCTTGAAGATTTGGTCCTCGAACTCCTTCATCCCCTCCAGATTGGGGCTGGCGAGATCGTACAGCTCGGCCTTGGCGTCGGCCATCGACTGTTCCCACTTGGAGACCTCCGTCGTGGCGTCCTCAATAGCGTCGCTGTATGTCTTGAGCTTCGCCTCCGCGAGAGGTAATTCGCGTTCAAGCAGGCTCAGCGCGATGTTCGCCTTATCGAGAGAGTCCTTGTATCCCGCCTGCGTGATCACGGCATCGTTGTATGCGGTCTCGGCGTTGGCCAGCTCAGCCTCGGCGTCGGCCAGGGTGGCGTTGAACTCGTCCAGGGCCACCTTTTCCTCTCGCCATCCGTCGATCATGGCCTTCTGAGCGTCGTCAGCCGCAGCGTATGCCGCCGACCAGTCGTCCATAGTGAAAAGATGCTCTTTGAGGCTGGCCTCCAGCCCACCCATTTCGGCGGTCAGATCACCGGCAGCCTCCTCAGTCCTTTTCAAGAGGTTATCGAAGAGGTATTGCTGCTGCAGCGCGAACAGCTCACCTCGTGTCTCGGTGACAGCTTCGTTCAACTTCTTAGCGGCTTTGGCGACATCTATCTGCCCCTGCTCCAACTCATCGGATAGAGAGGCGTGCTGGCGCAGCGCCTCAACGTAGTTCCACTCTGTGACCTCGGCATCCTTGGCTACAGTATCGTATCTGCTCAAGGCCCGCTCCAGTATCTCGATCCTCTCTGTGAGCCTATTCACTTCGTCCGAGGTGAAATCACCGGCCTCCTTCAGCTCCTCAAGGCGCTTTCGGGCCTTGTCCAGGGCGGCCTGCCACTTGTCGAGCGCAGGCCCGGAGGACTTCGTTTTCCATATCAGGGCGGCTATCCCCGCAGCCAGGGCTCCTATCGCCGTCACGGCCAGCCCCACAGGACCCAGCATGGCGGAAAAGGCCCCTCGCACCGCAGCTATGGCGACAGAGAGCTTTGGCAGTATGAGCGATGCAGAGAGCAGCACAGGCCCCAGAGCGGTGAATCCCGCGAGCACGCCTTCGAGAGGTTCGAGGAAGGAACCGATGACCAGGGCCACCTCGTTCCACTTCTGCTTCAGTTTATCCATGATGCCGTACTGGGTGTTGGCGGCGTCGGCATATTGCTGGGTGGAGCCGGTGGCGCTGTCGATCTCCTCCCTGAATGCGTCGATCTCGCTCTGCGAGATACCGAGGGCCTCGTTCAGGGTCACTGCGCCGTCGCTCGCCTGGTTGACAGCCGTCCTGAACAGCCGGGTGGCGGTAGCGCCGCCCTTACCCTTCGACTCCAGCACGGCCATGATAGCGACCATGTCATCCAGGGAGACGTTCAGATTCTCCCCGTACATGGCCACGTAGTTCATGACGGACCCGAACTCTTCTATGGTGGTCGTGGTATGCTCCGCCAGCCAAGTGAACTTATCCAACTCCTCGGTGGTCTGAGGGATATCCTCGCCCAGGGCCTTGAACGCAGGTATGAGAACATCAGCCATCGTCTCGGCGTTGGACCCCACGGCATCACCCAGGGTATCGAAGGCGGTGGCCGCATCCTGCAAGACCGCAGTGTCTTTAACTCCGGCCTTGGCGAGGATGTCAAACGTGTCGATCACGCTCTGCAACGGGAACGTGACGTTCGTGGTAGCGAGAGCGAGGTCGCGCATCTCCTTGGTAGAGGCCCCCAGGGTTATCGCAGTAGTGGAGAGCTCAGCGTTCAGTTTACGGGCGTCAGATGACAGCTTGAGGCCCGCTACCCCGACAGCGGTAAGGGCGGCCCCGGCGACCTTGAGCCCTTTGGCGACGGACTCAAGGGATGCCTTGGTCTTCTGGAGCTGCTGCTCTACTTCTTTGGAGCCGTCCAGCTTCATCTTGCCTACGAGACTGAAGGCTTCCATCAGATCTCATCTCCGCCGAGGATTTGGTTGATCCTCTTCAGGGTGCGCCCTACCTTCTCGTCAGTCTGCCTCTCCGGCTTTTCCTTGGGCATAAAGTCCTCCGGGCTGTAGGGTTTGCGTCGCTTCTTTCTGTCGCGGTGAAGCTCGGCCAGAATCGCGCATATCTGAGCCGCCCTCTGGTCCTGCCTGCGCTCGCTCTCCCTGAACCTCCCGGCCAGGGCATCGAGCTGGGCCAGGGTCAGCCTCCAGAACGCCTCCTCCGTCAGCCCCAGGCAGAACCTGCCGAACGACCAGACCTCTATCCAGTCGGTTCGGCTAAAGGGGCGGACTCCCCTTTCCTCTCGGGCATGGAGACCTCGAAGGCTTCGGTGAGCCTGGCGGCCACATCCGTCATATTCTCAACCGTAATGAGAGCCCCCACCTGCTCCAGGGTGAGCGTGCTATCCTCGTGCAACAGGCAGGCCCACAGCATAGCCCGGATATCCCTGGCCGACATGCCGGAGCCGCTGAATGTACCGTTGAGAATATTCTTGCCCGTGGCCTCCTCGAAGCTCGCCATCGCGTTCAGGTCGAACCTGATAGTCCTCTCTCTGTCGAGGGTTATCTTGACCTCCGGCTTGGCCTTGTTCACTTTACCTCCCTCTATGCCGCCGGCCTCGTCACAGTCAGGACGTAGAGACGCGGGGCCTTGTTGGCCTCGTACACCATGAAGAAGACCTCGGTGGTCTCTCCGGCTGCGTTCAGCGCTATCTCCCCGCCCTGAACCCCTGACGTCTGCGATGTCCCCTGAGCGTAGATGGTGTGGCTGGCCGCCGTGATCGTGAGCTTGATGTAGGTGGATGCCGTGTCTACAGTGCAGGTATACTCGTAGGTGCCAGCCGCCGCCGCTGGGCTGATCTCCAGGGCGGCACTTTCGTTCTCCTCTATCCCGGATAGCGCTGATATCCCGGTGGATTGCGTGGTGAGCAGGGTAGGCTTGCCGGTCACCTGGAGAGTGCCGCTCACGCCCACCTTGTCATCCATCGGAGCGTTCGGCGTGAACCCTTTGGCGATAGCGTCGAATGTCAGGGCCGACCCGTTGGCCATAGGCGGCACAACCCACACCGTCCTCTTCGTCCCGGCCTGCAGATCGGTGTAGAACGCGACCTGCCCGTTGTCATCCTCCGTGATGAGATTGCCATCCAGGGACAGGTCGCCCCCGGATATAGGCCCCGCTATGAACTCCCGATAGCCGTCGTCGGAATCATGGCTCGTTACCTCGATCGCGTCACAGCTCTGGGATGGACCGGATATACCGGCCATCTCCAGCAGCCTGTGATAGTTCCAGATAAGGAGGGTGCCGAACCCCGACAGGCCACTTGAAGCAGCCATGTTTCACCTCCCGTATTACCGGATTACGATACTGTCAGAGTGGGCTTGCCACTGACTTTGATCGTGGCAGAGAACGACACCTTGTCATCCATCGGTGCGTTCAGGGAAAAGGCGGTGACAATGCCCGTCCCGTCGATCTCGGGATACTCGTGGCTGGACGAGACCCATCCCGGCAGCTTGATCTTGAACGACCTTGATGTCCCGGCCTGAAAGTCGGTGTGCATGGCTATCTGGCCATCGGAATCTCCCGAGATGAAGTTCCCCTCTATGGAGATGTCGCCCCCATTCCTCAGCCCCGCTACGAACTCTCTGTAGCCGTCGTCGGAATCATGGCTCGTTACCTCGATCGCGTCCGCCGACTCGTTGGGGCCCGAGATGCCGGTGAGCTCTGCCAGGTCGTTGGAGTTCCAGTTGAGCAGAGTGCCGAATCCTGATATTCCCGAACTCGCTGCCATTTCCTGTGCCCTCCTTATCTCTTGAGTAGAACGCCAATCTGAGCGTCCCTGACGTACCTCAGATTAAACTGGCACGTATAGTGCCAGATGCCCTCGCTGGATTCCGCGACGAATCCGTGAGTCTGGAGCCACATCCAGAAATCGGATGTCTCGTCTGTGGAGGAGTCGAGATCCTCAAGCAGCGCCTCCACGCGCTCCTTGATATCCAAAACCTCCTCGGCTGAGGGGGAGTACGACCAGATATCGAGGACGTACGTGCACCGAACGACAGGGTTGTAATCGGGGTTGGTCATATCGATCTTGTGGACCAGATACGGGAACTCGGCGTCCGGCACCGCCATGATCGGATAGAGGCGTACCGTACCACCCATCCGGGACTGCAGGGTGGAATCTTCGGTAAGCAGGGTATAGACGGCGGTGAGGAGCGATTCCTGAATGTCCATCAGAACCATCTCCTGCCGAAGATATCCCGGACAGCGTCCAGGCTCCCCTCGAACGAGGGCCGCAGCCACGGCCTGGCTGCCATATTCCTGGTCCCGTATTCGAGCATAGGGGCCTTATCCAGCTCCGATCCCACGAAGCCTACCACCGAGCCATCCTCTACCTCTACGCCGAACTTCACCGACTTCCTGAGGTCGCCGAGCTGCACCGCAGGCGGCTCGCCGGGCGCGGAGGCCACATAGGTCACAGAGGTGCCGGGGACTCTGTAGACGCGCCCGGACCTCGACCCAGACAGAGCCTCCACGGTGTTGTTGCGCACGAGGATAGCCGCCTCGAGCATCCGCTCCCGCATCGTCTCGGACAGCATCCGAGATGCATCGCCCAGATTCTCTGTCATCGTCACATCGATTGACATCAGGCCTGCTCCTCAAGAACTATGACCTCGGTAGCGTCTCCCAGATGCTTGGCGGACTGCTGGGGGATATACGTAGTGCCCTTGTGCACGATCTTGTGCTGGCCGATCTGGATATCAACCTCGCCCCTGAAGATGATCTTGTGGCTCGATTGGGTGTCGAGCTGCTGATAATGGGCAACCGCCCTCACGTCCAGGGGAATGATTCGGGCGAACCTGTAGGCGGAGTGCGCCCAGACCACGGTCTGGCCGAGAGCCCCCATGGTGGAGCTCTTCTCCACGATCTGCACCCTGGACCGGAGGACGTTCGATATCAAAAGAGGTTCCTCCTCAGCGGCTGGAGGATCTGCTCGGCCCTGCTCGGCACGTTGTAGGACACGGACCCTATCCCGGAGATATTCTCCGCCCCTACCCTGTCGCCTCTGTTCTCCCACATATCGGCGACTATCAGGAGCACAGCCGTTACCGCCTCGGGCACAAGCGCCTGGGTAGCCGCACGGTCCGCCCCGTAACCGGCTACGTACACGACCGCGATCTGCTCGCCGGCGTCCCAGGCAATCCTGGTGAGCCTGCCCACATAGGAGTCGTCCGTGTAATCAGTGTCCACCGTCAGCTCGTCATCATCGAGAGTGACCGACGTTATCGAGGCCACAGGGGTCTTGTTCAGCCGCAGGGTGCTAGACCCGTCCCCTCTGTGGTTCTCCGTGATCGTTCGCTGCACGAAGGCCCTGCCGGTGAAGTGCTCTGCCACATTGGTGGCAGCAGCGATAATGGCCTCCAACTGAGAATCGTCGAAGTCCTCGAACGTGTCAGACGAGGCGGTCTTGTCGTAGCTGGCGGTCACCGGGGCATCGGCATCGGGAGCGGAGGCGAACGTAACGGTCTTGGAGGAGAGGGTGTAGTCCGTCCCCTCAACCTGCAACGTGCCGCTGACGTACACTCTGAGGCTGCCGGATAAGGGCGTGTAGTCGAGGGCGAAGGCTACCGTCTCCCCGTCTCCCATGCCCACATACTCCGCATCAACATGCAGGGAGGTGGCCGAGTCCACCCTGATGAAGTTCTTGGCCTGGGTCAGGTCCACCAGGGCGGTGTCACTTAGAGCCATTTCCCTTTCTCCCTCGTTTGCTGCCAGTCACCGACTTGTTCTTGCTGCCAGTCGCAGACGTGTTCTTGCTGCCGCCATCCAGGCTCTTATCCTGCATAGCCAAACCACTGGAAAGCAGCTTCCCTGCCATGCGATCGGAGATATCAGCAACATCTCCTGGGTTGTGCGCCCTCCTGGTCTCAGCGAGATAGCATTGCTTGAGAAACCTGATTCGCATCTCCCCTCCATGGTCGCACAGTGTATACTGTGCCGCACTCTTTACACCTGCCTCTTCTGGCCTTGGGCCTCATCCTCAATCGGTAGGATATCTCGATACGGCCCCCGCAATCGCAGCTCTCGCCCTCGGCCTTGACAGGATATCCATAGTCCCACCATCCCCAATCGTGCCGGATAAGGTCCTCTTCTCCGCAGGGCGTCCAGCCGGCTGCGTCCAGTCGCGCCTTGGCCTCATCGATCATGTGCCTGTATGGAGGGTCGTAGTCATAGAGCACTATGACGAAGTTGGCGGCCATACGGAAGAGAGATATCCTCTCGTCTCCCAGCCTGCATTTGCCAAAGAACCAGTCCCTCACCTCTATCATTCTGTGCGAGTTGGGGTGCCACGTGTTCTCCACAGTGGGCTCGGGCAGACGCTCGACAGCTCGCCTCGCCCTGTTCAGGAACATCAGGGCCGACAGGATGTTGCCCGAACGGAGCTTCGCTACCCCGTCGCGGATAGCGGCCTTGGCAAGGCGCAGGGAGTCCGCATGAGGGCCTTCGAGGTAGGC
The DNA here is from genome assembly GCA_964524995.1 of uncultured Dehalococcoidia bacterium. Taxonomy (GTDB): domain Bacteria; phylum Chloroflexota; class Dehalococcoidia; order SZUA-161; family SZUA-161; genus CAZGDV01. The sequence goes on from CAZGDV010000006.1 coordinate 28,888, forward strand.
GCTTCTACTCCTGCGCCTCTCAAGCTCGGCGGCCCTTTCGTCTCTGCTGGCGTTCATCCACTTCGAGGGCATCTGTATCCTCTATTACGGGGAGAGGGGTCGCTCCCTCTCCCCGTACTCTCTCATGACCCCTGTCAACGCTTACGATGCGTTGTAGGCCATCGCGTCGCTGATTTCGAGCTTCCCGTTCGGGAGCACGAGCACCAGGTAGACGGTCTTCGTGGTCGGGACAACGATCGTCAGATCGATGTCGCCGTCGCTCTCGCTCACGAGTACACCGGCCACGTTGGTGGACAGCTCGATAGCCAGGCCATCCGTCGCTATGGCCAGGCTGGTGACGTCCGTGGAGTTGGTGGCCAGGTCCGACCCGTCACTCTGAGTGCTCAGGTAGAACATGACGGCCCGTGAGACGAGGGAATCCACACCAGTCTCACCCTTGACCTGGATCGCTGCGGTGAAGTTGCCGTCGCCGTTATCCGTCACTGTGATCGTGGCGCTCATCGCGTCGAATGCTTTCACAACCATCTGTGGGTACCTCCTTCCTTTATTGATAGTGGGGAGGGAGGTTTGCCCTCCCCACTATCGGTTCCTCAGTTCTAGGCATGCTCGGTGAGCAAGACGATCGGCTGGTTCGCCTGTCGCAGCGGCCCGCCGCCGACCCGCTTGGTGACCATGAAGCCGACCATGCCGGACTCAGCATAGAGCTCGGTGAGCCTCTGGATGCTTATCCCGGCCCGATCGATGATCCGGTACCCGGTCCTGAAGTCACCGAATGCACCGATGCACGAGGCGGTATCTGTCAGTTCCAGCATGTCATCCTGGGTATAGATTGGCTTGCCCAGGAACGTGTTCGGCTTGTCCAGAGCAACGGAGGGCTGCCACAGGAACGGGCCGTCGTTTGTCGTGCTGCCACCCCCTCGCAGCTGGCGAATAGCCATCTCGACAGTCGAGTTCATCACGAACACGCCGTTGCGCCGATACTGTGTCGGGCACTGGTAGAGCATCTCTATGAATTTCTCGACCGTCACGGCACCGGCTGCCGCGGTCGTCACGGTGTTGGATACCAGGGTTGTGTCTACCGTGAACCCCTCGGGCTCCTGATATGTAGTGTGGCCGCGGCCCACGACGAAACCGGCCTCCTCTGCCTCACCGATGGCCCTTGAGAACGCATCGGCGAGGATCGGCTCGAGGTTGAAGTCGCTGTCCATCAGCTCGTCCTTGCCGATCTTGGCCAGCGCATTCAGGTCCTCGACGTACTGGTACGTCGGAGCACTGGGGGTCATGTCGGTATCGGTGACCTCCGTGCCAGTCTCCAATTTGCCCCACCCGACAGACGGCTCGCTCAGGCTGCGGACCTTGATGCGCTCGCTCCCCACAGACCTCACGGTGCAGATATTCCGCATGATCGTGATCGTGGGCAGTGTCCTCACGATATCAGCGTCCAGCTCGGGCTCCACCAGGTAGAGTCCGGTGGTGTCCTCGACGAGGGCCTTCTGCTCGTCCGGCGTGAGGGCAGTGATGCCGTGGCGCACGTACTTGTAGAAGCTGTCCTTGCGGAACTTCGCCTCGTCGCTGGCCACGCTGCCGCCATTCCCGTTCGGGGAGGGGATGGTGCCGCGTTGCATCTTGACCTCCAGGTCATCAATGCGCGCCTTCTCCTTCCGCATCTCCTCCATCTCTTTCGAGAGGGATGTGATATCGGCCTGGACCTTATCGATGGACTCCTTGGTCTCGGCTGTAATGGTGGCGACAGCAGACTTCGATTCCTCGACGCTCCTGTCAACCAACTGGCCCATCTGCTCCATGGCCTGATGGACCTTGTCGACTAACTCCTTGTACTCCATTTGAGTACACCTCCTTACTAGTTTTCTCGCAATCTGGAAAGCAGCGCGTCTATCCTGGCTTCGGCCTTCCTCGCGTCAAAGCCGTCAGCCTGAGCCCCCAAATCTTCCAGTATCTGGTCGATCTCGACGGCTCCCTTCGACGCCTCGGAGAGGTGAGTGGATTTCTCCGGCTCACTCTCGCCCTCAGCGGCTTCCAGGAGTGCCTGAAGGGCCTCGATAGCCGCCCTGACCTTGGTCAAACTCGCTGCGCTCAGGACCCGCCCCGATTTCAATGATTTGCCAGGGCCCGGCCTCTCCGCGCGCCTCATCTCACTGCCACATTTGGGGCACTTGATTTCACTGCAATGCTCAGAGGATGTGACTTTGTGGCCGCACTTGATGCACTCGCAGTTGAACTCCTCCTGCTTCGCAGCCTCGAACATCCCATCGTGATCGTCACAGTGCGATTTGGCCTCCACCTCCGACCAGGTATCCCTGTCGTATCTGTATGCCTGCTCTGTCAGAGTCGTCTCGCCCTTGAGCCTCCCGGAGATCACCGAATACTCCTTGCCGTCGTGCTCCCTGGTGGTTCTGCGGAAGGAGTCGCTTTCGAAATCGTCGGGGTCCCGCAGCCTGCACGCGTGCTCGCTGGGATAGGGCTTCAGCTCTATGTCGGTCGCATCTCCGAATTCCTCGCCAACCCTCCGCTTCATCTCCTCTAGAGCTGACTTCTCCACCGCCACCAAGTCGGAGTCAGGCAGGTGCCGCATGTCTTTGGCCGATAGAATCACGGCCTCGGGGTTCGCGGGGAACACGACGGGGGAGACATCGTACAATCGTATCTCCTTCAGGTGCCTTACCCCGCCTACCATATCCGACTTGACCGTATCGTATCCGATGCTCATCCTCTTGATCACGCCCGCCTTGGCGAGCGCCAGGACATCCCTCGCCCTCTGGATATCCATTACCAAGTTGATCTTGGCGTAGAGCCCGGTCTTGTCCTGTTTGAGCTCGGGCAAGCCGATCGGCTCCATCACGTCGTGGTTGAACAGGCAGACTACAGAGTCGCCGTTTTCCTTCAGGGTCTTGGTGAAGGCACCGGGGTCTACAATGTCGCCGTAGGCGTCAGGGTTCTTGCTGAAGGTCGAGGCGTATCCCTCGATGACGCCAGTCTCCTCATCGATAGCCTTCACATCGAACTTGACCGTCTTCCTCTCCATCTGATTGTCACCTCCTACTCTGGGTAGTGGTCAACGCGACTTCGAAACGTATGTCTCTAGGCAGCGGCAATTGATCGAAGACGCCGGGTCGCCGCTGGGGTCGCCCGGGAACATCAAGCCGTTGCTGTAACGTTCGTTCAGGCCCCGCTCCTCGCCATCCAGGGCGGCATGGCTGTCCCTGACTCGGGAGTCCCTGCTCGACAACCAAGTTTTCGCCTGTACTACACCGGACTGCTTGGCCGCCTCTCTCTGGCCGAATCCGGCAGCCGCCCCGACCTCCGTCCGGGCTATCCGCATAGACTTGAAGGCCGACCTGTCGGCGTAGAACTGTCCTATGTTTCGGCCAATCTCGGTAACAGCGAGATCCTCCTCCTTGCCCCTCAGGATGACGGCCCGCACATCTGCCAGGTTGGTGGCGAGAATCGTCTTCACGGACTCCGCGCCGTGCTGTGATATCCACGCCCTCGAGGCGGCAGAGAAGGGGTCGAACCGCCATTTGACCTCAGACGGCTCTGCGCTCTTGGGCTCAGCCCCCAGGTTGCCCGCGGTATCCTCCCCGAAATCCTCCACTACTGCCATGAGGAGGCTGGCCAGACTCTCCTCCCACTTCGTCGAAAGCTTCTGTATCTCACGGGCGGCAGCCGCCTCCAGCTTATCAAGGTCGCTCTCCTTCTCCAGGGCATTCGCCACCGCCTTGGCCTCCGCCTCGAAGAGAGGGCGGATTTTCTTCGAAGCCACTCCCCACCATCCTATCCGTCTCCGGTCCACGGCCTTCCAGTATGCCGCCTTGGCCTCCTCGGTCTCTATGTTCAACAATTTGCGAGACGGCGGCTCGCTTTCGCCGCTCGCCTCCTCGGGAGTCTCGTCCTCCGGGGCGAACGTCGACGTCGCAGGCACTGTGCTGATCGGGAGATATCCGGTCCCCCATCCATCGAACTCCTCGAACCCCATCTTCAGCCGGGAGTTGATCTGTTCGAAGGGGACCCCCATGGCCCACAGCGTTTTCGCCTGCTCGACCTTCTGGCCGAAGTCCTCGCGGAGCGCGGGGATGCCCGAGAGATCGTACGTGATGAAAATTCCATCGCCGTATATGGGAGCCAGCTTGAGATTCAGGGTCGATCGGATGTCATCCAGAAGCGGAATCACGACATCCTCGTAGAGCGCCTTCCGGGCTTCCATCACGTTGTTGTACGTGGAGGCGCTCCGGTCCCCCAGCCACCAGGGGTCCAACCCGAACGCAGCCGCGATAGCCCTCAGATTGGCCAGCCTGCTAGCGATGAAGTCCATCTCGACCGGAGTGATGGACATCTGGTTCCACTTCGCTCCCGCGCCCAACACCCACGGCTCGCGGCGACGGCTCTTATCGAGGAACCTTTCTCGAATCTGCCGCCTGGCTTCCTCGAACTGCTCCTCGCTCATCGTCGCCTCGTGCGTGAACACGCCGTCCACCACACCGCGATTCTGCATGGTGATCTTCTGCGTGTCCTGGGCCTCGTTGTCCGTGTCCACCGTCCTGGCGGCAGCCATCAGGGGGGATATGCCCCAGTACGGGTTGCCGGGGTCGACTTGCTGGAAGTGAATGAACTGGTCGGGCGGCAGCAATATCTGCTGGCCGCTGGACAGCGTTACGTTCCAGCCCTTGAGCCATTCTCCCGGCTTCTCTCCGGGTATGGGCTTCACGAGATCGGGGAATACCGGCCATACCTCTCTGACGCTCTTGCCCACTATGATGGGCTGCCAAAGGGCATTACCTACAAGCTCCAAGTGGGCGATGAGGACCTCGATAAGGTCCTGGCCTGAAAACTCGGGGTTCGGGTTCTTGAGCAACTTCTCGATAGCATGGCCCTTTATCGGCTCACCTTCACCGTCCAGCACGATCCACGGTACAGCGCTGGCCGCCTGAATGATCGTGCGCACGGAACGGTAGACGTAGACCGAAATCTTGTACCCCTCGCGCGTGGCCTTGCGAACTGTCATGTCGGAGTAGACAGGGACGTTCGGGGTCTGGACAGAGGACACCCTGTATCTATCCAGGGTACTGGTCTTCAGGCGGTCAGGCCTGATTGCATCGGCCAACCTACCCCTCATGGTTTCTAGCACATCAGCCCCCTATTGCGTCGGCTTATCACCAAGGGTGTACTCCCTCCTCATCACGCCCAGATCATGCTGTTTCCTGATCTCCCCTAAGGAGTAGCCCCCCTTCAGCAGGCTGGGTGTAATGGGAATCCTGACATAGATGTTCTTCACGACGGTATCGCCTATCACGATGCCATCGGAGAGAGCCAGCGAAATAACCAGGGTGAGGGCCGGGGACTCCCCCACGGAGACCCCGTCGCTCAACGAGAGATCGTAGACGGCACCCAGGATCGACGCGAGGTCGGATAGGGTAACCCCGTCCTGGACAGATAGGTTGAGGTTGGCCAGGGAAGTAGCCAGGTCACCAACGCTGGCGCCATCCGACAGGGCGGTATCGATGGTCACCGAGGCGATAGGGGAATCCGAGAGCTTGACCTCCTCGGATAGAAATTCGGCCAACGATAGCTGGGCGGATGGCGAGTCGCTATGACTCACGCCATCGGAAGCCGTGAGGGGAAGCGTCAGGGTTGCAGCAGTCGAGTCGCCACAGGATAGGCCGTCTGCCACGGCCTTGGGGAATATAGCTGCCCCTCCAGAGGCATCTCCGCCCTTCAGGCCATCCGTGATGGATACGCCGAATACGCATTGAGAGCCAGGGGAGTCACCCGCCTTCAACCCGTCTGAGGCCGAGCATTCGTATGTCTCGCCACCGCCGCTCGGCGTGTATGTGCAGTAGATCGAGTACAGGCGGTCGTAGGTGTCCCCGCCCTCTGGCAGTGGATCGGGCCAATCGCCCGGATAGTCTTCTGTCACGGTGTATGTCGTGCCGCTGCCTCCATCGTCGTAGCGCATGGCGTACTCTTCAGCCCATTGGAATATCCAGTAGTTCTGCGCCGTGAGGGTCGGGGCGCTCGTGAAGTTGGCCGTGTTCCAGTCATCGGGCGTGGGCGAGTTGATTACATCGGTAGCTTTGACAAATGCGCCGTCTGACTGCTGATACAGGGCCATCTCTATCGGCCCATCATCATAGCTGTCCTCCGGCGTGTAGACGCTGATACTGGCCCCTGTGCCCGCTGCGGCCATGGCGTAGCTCCCCAGTAGGCGGTCGGTTGAGCCGTCTGACTGACTTGCCCCCACGTCAGTCTTGCCGAATGTGGCCCCCGCCGCGTGCCGCACGGGGTAGACGGCTGTGTCCAGGAAGTCCTTGGGGATGGTGACAATGAGCAGGCCCTGTTGCTCGTCGATCTCGAGCTCGCCCCAGGTGGACCTGCCTGCCGCGTCCACTATCCGGGGCCTGGGGATGTGGAATGCCTTACCGGCCTTGTACCGGTTGTGGCGCTTCGAAGCGTGGTACACAGCGTAGGAGCCAACTGCCCAGTCCGGCCTGTAGCTGCCGCCATCTGGAGTGCCGAATCCCGCCTTTTCCTCCGGCGACAGTTCCCCTTGCCAGTAGAAATCCAGGCCCTCGGTCTCGATCTGGAGAACGACGCGGTTGTCGGCAGGCCGCTTCAGGAGAGCAATGTCGAACTCGATCGCGCCATGCTCGAACCGCTCGTCCGGCTCCAGGTCGTAGATATCGACCTCGACGTCGCTGCCTGCCCAGCGGACCTTGCCTTCGGCTGCCCGCAGCTCGTGGGTACCTTCCTCAGCCGTGGGAAGCCCGAGTTGCAGAGAGCATTCCCTATTCCACCGCGTCAGCTTGACGTGAGGCTTGAATGTGGACGCACGCACGTCCCCGATCTCGACCTCGTCATCGCCGAGCTGGGTGCGATACGTGGTGGGATTGAGTAGTTCGATAGGAGCTCTCATGCCCACCCCTACACGCCATCGTCAGCCATGGTGAGGGTGTAAGTCAGGTTGATCACGTCATCGTCCACCACCGACCTCGAAGAGCCGAACTTGGAGTAGCAGAACAGGGTGCCACCTCCGTCCGTGTTGCCTTTGGTGCTGGCCTCCGTCCCCCCACCTACGATCGATGCGCCATACATGGTCTTCGTGGCATTGATCGTGAACGTGGCCTTGTTCGCAGAGTTCGTAATAGACTGGCTGGAGGCCGCAGCTTCCTCGTATTCCGGCCTCGTCCCCTCGTCATATGCCGTGGTCTCCGTGTAGCTGGGTACAGCATATGTCATGCCTGCTGCCGGGTCAGTATTCGATTCAACCAGGGTGCAGTACCAGGTCGTGATCTGAGTCGAAGCGTGGAAGAAGATATCCAGAAGGGCATCAAGGCCCTCGTTGGTCACAATGTTCTCGGTATTCTCTACCCACTTCAGGTTGCCGTCTTTATCGAAACACTCGACATGGAACTTGCCCTTCAGCCTGGCTCTTTCCTTGACCGCTTCCATTCAGGGCCTCCTCATTATTACCTTTTCCTACCGTTTGCTAACCTTTCCTCTCAACCGAACATACGGGGGCATTCCGAAATAGTCAAGCTTTGGAGTGCACCAAAGAGGTTCTCTGTGACTCTCAGGTAGTTAGGGAGACCGCCTCAAACAGGAGGGGTGTCAACTAATAATTTGCCATCTATTTGCCACGCTGGTATCAGGCACGAGTGTACAGGTGTCTTTCAGTAAAATTATTAGCGATCAAATAATGGTGCGTACACGATCATCCATCGATAATAATTCTGTGGCGATTTATCAGGGAGTCGGGAAAACGGGCATGTTCCAAAGCTACAGAGGAATAAGTTACAGCATTATCGGCGTATCGTCAGACCGTGAGCATCAGCCTACCATAAAGCGTTTGGTGGGAGTCGTCAGAGTCTGGAGCGCTCCAGATAGAGCGTCGACCTCGTCATCGTGACTGCCCAGGGGGAACAGCTCGAACTCGTCGAGGAAGGCGCGGTTCCACGGTGCGCGAACGAGCTTGATATTGCCGGCCTCTGCCTGTGACGCAACAGGGGATGCCCTGACGCTTTTCGAACCAGTCGCCGGAACGCCCTTGAAGTCGTATCCCATCAGGCAACTGCGCCGGTAATGATCGATCACCGCAGCGCCGGAGCTGCCGGGCTCCTGCTCCATCCTGACCGGTATATTCCTGCCGTCCAACTCGGCGGTCTGTTTGACCAGCGTCTCCACTGTGTTCGCCGTGCCTCGTAAGCGCCTCACGTCCAGGACGTAGAGCACATTCTGGGCTGTTTTCCCCAGCAAGAGCCCGACCGTCCAGTCCGGGTCCTTACCCTCCTTCGCCTCCGTACCGGCCAGGTCCCAAAACCGTACGCAGGTCACCTCAGCCGGGGCTGCATCAACGATCTCGAACCACTCGCGCCGGAACATATTGCCGCCGTGGCGCGCCGACCAGTCGCCCTCCTCAATCTGGCGGCGTGTGATCGGGTCCAGCTCGGCAAGCGATCGGCGGTACTCATCTGCATCAAGGTATGGGTTGTCCGCCAGGCGCGCGGGGATGAATACGCGGTCAGGGTGAGAGCTGCTCAGGAAGCGCTCTTTGACCCAATCGTGTCCGATATTGCCGGGGTTCGAGGCCGCACGCATCCGGATCGGGATGTCTACCCCCTTCAATCGTCGGAGGCGGGAAAACAGGTAGGTGTAGTCGGATTCAGGGAACTGTGTGGCCTCGTCGAATCCACAGTTACTTGATACCAGGCCAGGGTATATGATATAATGTGAGCAAGATGATACAGTTAGGTCGAGAACTTCCTCCTCACCCGTTGGGGAAATGCGGCAAGGCAAACCAAGGACGCCGCCATATATGGGGCGGGACTCCATCGTGTAGGGGTGGGCATACCACCGGGGGCTACATCCGTGAATATAGCCCAGATCATCCAAGTGCTGATAGACAGGGATTCGTCCTGCAACATCGCCTCGTTGCTGAATGCCATTTAGGCCGGTTGCTTGATCGATCAGAGCAGGTGCATCACAAGAATGGCGATCCATCAGATAATCGATGGGAGAACCTACAGGTGATGACCCGGACCAGGCACCAAAGGATGCATACAAAGCGGCAAGCCGTCCCTTTAACTGAGGGGATTGTCCGTAGAGCGCTAGAATTGCATGGGGTTGCCCAAGCCGCCAAGGAGCTTGGCATCCACCCACAGACTCTGCGTAATCGCTATGATCACCTTCTGAGGAAGCGACGTAGCCCTGGACAGCCATTTCCCCGCCACTTTGTCGATAGCGTTCGCGATCTTGCGGCGGACCCGGGGGTGAGCACCCGAGATGCAATGAAGATTCTGCATACATCGGCGCAGAGTATTCGTTGCTGTTGCCGAATGGAAGGCATAATCTGGACAGCAGCTCCCTCGGGGTGGCCCACCCATCAAAGGCAGAAAGAACGCGATGTTCTGCGCTCACTAGAGCTTCCCCCAGAACAGACGAAAGCAGGGAGACCGGCTTCCTGCCTAACCTGTGAACCTTCAGAATCTGCTGGGGCCCTTCCAGCGTCTGAACGTAGTCCCCGATTCCAATATCCTCTATTGCCCTCCATGAATAGTCGGCCATAAGCACCGGGGTTCCCTTGGCCACACAGTACTGGAATGCGCTCGACTGGTATCTGTACTTGTCTTTAGGGTGATCGAGATACCCGAACGTCAGCGTCGCGCCGGAGGGGAAATGCCACGTCTTTTCGATATCGCGCCAGCGCGCGTCAGTATTCGCCAGCCACGACTGCGCCACGTCCAGAAGCGCATTGGGTAACGAAAGGTCGACAAAGGTCTTACGAATGATCAGGGCAGCGTATCCCGGCGTGTCGACGTACTGCAGCGCCGCCATGAGTAAACTCAGGCTTTTGCCCCCTCCTGCAGCACCCCCGTAGAAAGCCTCCAGCGAGGGGCACAGCAGAAATGCCAGCTGCTTGGGTGTGGGCGAGAGAGGGATGTAATCCGTCCAGGCGAGCCGGAGGCCCTTGATCTCCGATCCAGTCTCCGGCCCCACATTCCACGTCAATTTGCCCACCATCGCTACCTGGCGCACTCCGGCTCCTCGCAGCCCGACAGGTCCATGACCGTCTGCCGGCACCTGTTGGCGGCGATGTGGCAGAAGCGCTCCTCGATCTCGACCCCAATACAGCGGCGGTTGAGCTTCTTCGCCACGTAGCAGGTCGTTCCGGAGCCCAGGAACGGATCGAGAATCAGGTCGTTCTCCCTGGTGGTCCGGGCGACCAGCAGGCTCCACAGGTCGGCCTGTTTCGGACAGGGGTGCTTCGTCCACTCGCCCCGAGTGAGGTTCAGCAGCTCCAACCGGATGAGGTCGTGGCCGAACCGGCACGTCTGCTGCCCATAGACCATGATCGGCTCCCAGACGTTGAACCCGCCGAGGTCGCTCTTGGCCGGCGAGGCGGACTTGTGCCAGATGATCACCCAGCGTGGCTCTGGGTATCGCCACATATTCCTGACGCCGGGGGTGAAGACGAGGTTCGGCGTGATCGCCTGGGCGAGCGTGAACCAGCGCCGGCAGAACGCAGCGTACTCCTCGCTGCCCAGCTTCTCATGCTGACCATAGCGGATTCGTTCAGAGTTGTAGTCTGGGTCTGTGAGGACCAGATCCGCACCGCACTGCGTCAGTTGCGGCATCAGCTCCAGGGAGTCGCCCCAGTAGATCGTCACGGCGGGGTCTTCGTAGTAAGGCTTCATCTCTCTATAGCCCCGAGCAAATGGTAGCCAATGTATTCGGTGTATGCCGGCGGGATGGCTTGAGTGAGTTCGTACTTCGTCATCCAATCTATGCCGAGAGCTCGCTCTCCATCACTCTTGCGGAACTGCCCTCCAGCGACGGTGATGATTGGCTGGGGCGTGCTCCAAGATCCGCTTGCACTACCTGCGTTGAGGGTGCCTCTCCTGCGATCGTTTGCATGCCTGCCGTGGCCGATAACCGCCCTGTGCTTCTCGTGTGGAGGGGCCAGGAAGAAGAATGATGTCTCGAACTTGCGATGACGGTACACTGGTAGCCCAAAAGAGAGCCCACACAGCACGACTCCAGCAAGAGGAGCATCCTCAACATTCTCAATGACCCAATGCCGCCCTGAAGCTCTAAGACGCTCACGCACTACGTCGATCAGTGCCGGCCACTGCTTGCCTTTGAGCCAGGGTAGATGACGAAGTATGCTATATGCTTGGCACGGCGGACTCGCGTGTATGGCGTCAAATCCGTCGAGAGGGAAATCCAGGGCATCGGCTTGATGAAACTCGAATGGGAAATGAGGCTGTAGCTTGATATCCACGCCGACCACCTCAAATCCTGTACGGTGATAACCCATCGCTGCACCGCCAGCCCCACAAAAGAGATCAAGTAGCCGTGGCTTCATCTACCACTTGGCCTCCCAGCACGTATCACTCGCTGGACGATGCGCTTCGAGACGTACATCGCCCCGGCGATCTCGGCCACGCTCTTACCGTCCTTGAACGCCCTGCATATCTGACGGTCGCGTTCATGGTTCCGCCTGCGTCCCTTGACGTGTCGTGACTCGTGTTTCACGCAGTAGGGGAACGGGCACTCCAGACACGACGGTGAGAGATCGCAGCCGGTGTCCTCATAACAGACGTTGCTGGCTTCGGCGAAAGGGTCTACCTTTCTCTCGGTCACCACAACCTCGCCAAGCACAGAAGTACGATCACCACTGCCCAGGGGAGGAGTCCCCACTCGCTGTGGAACCGCTTCGGCCACATGCGTTCGTGCAGCCCGTAGCCGTGCCGACCGATGAGAGCGCCCACGAGCCACTCGTGGTCCAGCACCAGCCATGCCGCCAGGCCGCAGGCCAGATACGCCGGATGGCTCCAGAACTGCCAGAGGATGAACCCCCAGAGGGGGACGCGCAGGAGCGAGCTGACGACCGCTCTCCATCCTCTGCCGATGCCGTGGTACACCATCGCCGTGTGCCCCACGTTGAGGTCGTCCAGGCACCAGTGCGACAGCACCGCGAGCGGCAGAGCCCACACCAGGTTCTCGTCGCAGCCGACGAATATCAGCATCCCGACCAGGACGTGGACCTCTCCCCAGGCGTAGAGCCTAGGAGAGCTGCACATTCGCTTTCGCATGGGCCTCTGCAGCAGCGAAGATTCTGGCCACCTGCTCTGCCGTGAACATCTTGGTCCGTTTCGCGCGAGAGAGTGTGAAGTCATGGGGGGCAGGACAGCAGAAGTGTACGTGCCGGAACTGCAAACGGCGTCCCTTCTTGATAGGATGAGTATCGATGTATGACATGTAGCTGCTGGCGGGCCAGTCCTCGCCACCCACCGGGCAGGTCAGGACCAATGGGACGCCGTTTGCATCTTCTTTGTAGTAGGACATCCTCTGATCCTCCGCTAGAGACACTGCCGGCATCTCCGAAGTCCATGACGACGTGCTCGTTGTAGGGAAAGGTTGTTTCCCCAGTCTCCGTCTGAACCTCTGTCTCGGGCTCCCTTGGTGGCTGCTTCCTATTCGGATGGCTGTTCTCGCCTCTGATACTATGCGCACGCTGGCGGTGGGAGCCTAACCCCTGTCTGTTCTTGAACTCCTTCCCGCACTCCGGGCACTTGTACATTCTCTCCTCCTCTTCCGTGGTGGCGGAATCGCTGTCAAAATTGACCGGATCAGCTGAGATTACATCTATTGGTCTCCCCGGCTCCAGCACGACGGCCGGCGTGCCGACCGGGTCGAACCAGGGCCTCGGGTACTGCTTCCTCTGCCCGCACTTCCGGCAGGTGCCGATCATTGTCTCCGAATCGATGTCCTCGTGGTGGATGCACCGGCTCACGTCAGCCTGGATTGGAGCGTCGGTCGCTAAGGTCACCCCAGTATCCTCCCCAGCACGCGGTCCTTCGTCTGGCCCGTGTCGCCCTCAAGCTCCTTGAGGAAGTGAAGTCCCTGCTCGATCACCCAGTCGCTCGGGTAGACATCGCCGTTCTGTGGGTCGAAGTGGTTCAGGACGGCCTTCCCGTTCGGGCACGTGAAGGCCGCGTTGATTCCGTGCCAGCCCAGTTGCGTCATGATGCCCATGTAGGCCAACCCCAGGCCCTCGGTCCGCGGGTAGTGGTTCGCCTGGCCCAGGAAGTCGAGGGCGAAGTTGGTGCACTTGTGGAACTCGCCGTACTTCCTTCTGCCGTGCGGCTCCACACCAACGGCGGTCCACTCGTAGAACCTGCGCCAGTCACCCAGCGACGTCGGGAGGCGGTACACGCCGGAGCTGCTGAGAACCACCTTGTCGTCGTCGACCACCTTGACGCCGTAGACCTCCACGACGGCCTCGACCATCTTGAGAACAGGCACGTCGACCAACTCCATTGCCGGAGGCGTGGTCAATTTATATTGAAGCTTGTTGTACTGCCTCTCCCAGTCGTCGGCGCGCGAGCGCCAAGTCTGCACGTCATCGCGCAGCCGCTTCCGCTCGAGCACGCAGGCCTTCAACTCGTTGTCCGTGGTCTGGAGCCATTCGTAGAGGCTGATGTTTTTCTGTGAGAGTAGCTGCGCGTGAAACGTCAGGTCCTTGACCTCATCGCGTAGTTGCCCGCAGCCCATGATGGTTTTAATGAATCCCCGGCACATGGCTACACCTCCATGCAACTGATTTGCATTAACCCCTGCTCATGGCACGTCTGGCAGTGTGCGTTGATAACCGAGTCGCACCCCTCGGGAGGGAGCCATTTAACCGTTTCCGGCACCGTCCGCTCTTCGCAGCTCTGCAATGTTACTCCCTCGTTACCAGAGTGATTGATAGCCGCATCTCAGGAGTCCTCCATTCCATTTACGGGGCGCTAATGGTAATCATTTCTCAAGCGCTTTGGCTATTCGTTCCAGGCAATGCTTTATTTGGTGTAAGTCAACGCCCAGCTCATTAAAGCTGAGCCACCCGCAGACTGGGCAGCGGATAACATTCCCCATCTCCTCACTTATGGGTGACTCACCCGTATACTCTTTTCCCGACTCTATTCCACTCTCCATTTCCGACCCCCCCTTTTTTTTCCCCCATTAGCGCTCCGTAAACGGTATCCGTCTGCGGGATGTCGGCTACTTCGAACCTCCCGCCTTGGCGTTGCGCAGCGCGAATTCGGCATCCTCCCAAGTCTCGCAGAACTTCACGACCGAGCCCTTGTGCCACACGGTGTATTGCAGGCTCCTGTACTCGGGATGGTGCACGATCTCTGTTCGAGTCCGCCCCATGTCTCACCTCTCCTTGTTTTTCAACCATCACCGACCGTTAGGGCTCCGTAAATGGTTGCCTCGCCCCGTCAGCCCTTATCGGGGTTCACATGTATCGCCCCGGACGTCAACAGCGCCTCCAGGGCTGGTTGCAGATCCTCCGGGCCGAATACCTTCACGTTCTGCTCCACCTGGATCGGCCCGCCCTTCTCGCCGGTCAGCCTGAGGTTGCGCCGGTCGCTCCAGCGCTCCGGACGCCGGTTGTAGAGCCAGACCTGCTGCGCAGTGACGTTGCCGCTGCGCGCAGCCTCGAACAGCGCGTCCTCGACCTGGTCGTCCGCCTCCGTCTCTGCCCTGGACATGGCATCGGCGAAGGCCGGGTACCGCTTGGCGTGCCTGGATACCGTCTCCGGAACCACGCCCACTGCCCTGGCTGCCGTGCTGCGCCTCTTGCCCTCGCGGAGGAGCTGGAGGAACTCCTCCTTCTTCGTGGCGTCGAATTTCTTGCGGTTCTCCCTCTTGGGCTCCTTGCGCCCCGCCTTCTTCGGCTTCTCAGGGGCCGCGCGCTCAATCACCACGCCCCAGTAGAGAATGCCGCCCCGGAGGTATTTCTTCGATGTCACAATCCGCCAGGGTTTGATGAACTCCTCGAACCAGGGCAGCACCGTACGGAGCCAGTAGAAGTTGTAGACCTCGCGCATGCGGTTTATATCGCGTTCGATGGCAACCTTCTGACCGTCTGGACTGCGGTAGTGATATGTCCTCTCCATCGCCTGCCGCTGGGCGTCGGTGAAGAACAACACCAGCGGCGACTCGACCTGTGCGTTGGCCCAGAACGCGCGGAAGGAGTCGTAGGGGTACGAGTAGGCGTCGAAGTCGGCCAGGGCGAAGGGCTCCTCGAGGCCGGGGAACGGCCAGGAGTCGCAGTCCGCAGGGACGATGGTGGCGCCGGGCAGACGGCGCTTGGCCTTGGCGACTCGCTTCTTGTCGAGGTCCGCGCCGTAGACCTGGCGGTCCTTGTACAGCTCTACTGCGATGTCGCCGTCGCCGATGAAGGGCACGAAGAACGCCCCTGTGGAAGCTGCGTGCTCCAGCAGGGGCTTGCGGATGCTGAGCTTGCGGTGAATATCAACGTGCTGCTGTTTTTGCTGCTGACCGGCCATCGAGGTACACCATCAGGTCCTTCTTGATGTAGTAGCGCTTGCCCAGGGCTTCGAGCTTCGCCACGGCGTCGCGGGCGAACCCGGCCCAGTCGGTCTCCTTCGCCAAGGGGTGGTAGTTGAGCTTGCCGACCTTGAACTCGTCGACCAGCTCGTGGGTCAGGTCGATCAGGTCGAGCGTCTGCCTGGGGTCAATGACGGGCTCCAGGCTGACCCAGGTCGGTATGCCGAGGTCGCGGGCACGGCGGATAGCCTCTATCCGGTCGCCGGGCAGCGCGGCGTGCGGCTCCCAGGCCAGCGAGTCCCGGTCGCTGGTGAAGGTCAGCGTGGTGCCGAACTTGTCGTCGGGGGTCAGGAGGTCGAAGTCACGGCACGCTGCGGTGCCGCCCTTGGTCAGTATGGACACCAGCCAGCCGTGGGCCTTCAGCTCGCGGATGGTGGCCCTGGTGAGCTCGTGGGTCCTGTCGATCGGCTGGTAGGGATCGCAGGTGAAGCAGAGCTGGACGTGGGTAGTGCCGGGCATCATACGTCGCAGGTCGCGCTGCAGCTGCGTGATGAAGTCCTTGCGCGGCTCCGCCTGCGCGAAGCGCTCCCGGGTCGAGTACGTGAAGTCGGGGGCGTAGCAGTAGGCGCAGCGGTGACCGCAGCCCCGATAGATGTTGACCGCGAGTGCGGCGTACTCTCCGGCCTTTCCCCTGGGTGCGTAGATGAGGGACATCTTTTTTATAGCCTCCACATTTTTGACTTTTTTCGTCCTTGTTCGACGGTACTATCATACCATACTTGATCGTGGAGGTCAAGCTAATTAGCTTCGGATTGCATCGTCCATGACCTTCTGGAGCTGCTCGAATGACGTGATCCGGCAGTATCGGTGGCCGGGGCATTGGCCTATGCGCTCCGCGAAGCCTCTCTGCGCCGCTGACAGCCTGCCCCCTTTCGGGCGCTTCAGCTCCAGCCAGACCGTGCAGTGGGGCAGGACCACCATGTAGTCAGGCGTGCCCTGGGGACAAAGGTCGAACCTGTGCTTGTGCTCTTGGCCCTGGCGGTCCCGGTAGACCTGGAAGGCCGCGCCGCTGTTGAGCCGGCAGACCCACACGACCTTGCCCTGGTTCCAGAGGGTCTGAAGGTAGTCGGCAGCGGTCCGCTTGACGTCGCCCTCGGTGAGCTGAGAGCGGTAGTCTTGGAGGGTCATGGTGTCAGTAGTATGTGTCATAGCATCGCCGCCTGCCCTTCAGAGGGTTGCGCTACCGGCGCTGGTTCCTGGAATGACCAGGGGCAGGACGCCGGCTGATAGACGCAGTCGTGCTCCTGGGTGAGCGCCAGCAGGCAGACGAGTCCAGGCTCCTTGTAGCATATGGGGATGCTGAGCTTGCCGCCTTCCTGCAGGTATCGCTCGACCTCGGCGATCTGGGGCTTGATGATGCCTAGCATCCTCTCGGCGAAATCATGGCAACACGGGCACGCGAGAGCACGCGTCCGCAGGTCGCGCTCGGACGTCAGGCAATCGAGGTGCCGTCGCAATCGCTCGGTCTCTTGTGCGGGAAAGGGGTTGGTCATGAATACACCTGTGCGGACTCGCTTCGAGTTGGTACTACCATACCAGAGTATAGAGATGGTGTCAAGATGTACGCCAACGGGGTACTTACCTGTTCAGGGCCGTCAGAGCATGGCCCACGTTACTCCGCGCCCCCCGGATGTGAGCGCCGACCGCCGCCGCGTGGTCCTCCTCCAAGAGGTCGTTCACTGCCTCCTGGAGCGTGGAGAGCGACTCCTCTACGTTTCGCAGCCCGTTGGCGATAGCCGCCTTCGAGTCCATTCTATCCCTCCGCTCTGGCGATACGGTGCCCGAGGATGGGCATAGCGCCGTTTAACTCCCACATCGGCTCGGGTGCGTCTCCGAGTTGGATCGTGTAGGGTGTGAGCTGGGTAAGCCGGTGCCACCGGTGGTTGCGGCCAGTATCGTCTGATACTCGGATGCAGACCGGCAGGTCGTTAAGCTCAAAGCGCCCGGCCTTGCTGTTCTGGGTCATCTGTTCCCTGATCTCGTTGTACAGGTCTGCGAGTGTCATGGTGTCACCCGTCTCCTCTCTGGTATTGCATAGTGAGCAGGGGGATAGGGTTACTTGCGAATTCTGCCCACGGTATACCCGATCAGCCCCCAGAACAGGGAGCAGATCGTCGCCGTGGCGAATATCGTGAGCCCGAAGACGACCCACATACTGGTGGTCACCTGCTCAACGATCATAAGGCACCTCCTCGTGAGTTATCGGAAGCGATACGGTCACTCCGAAGCCCACAGGTCGGTCCCCCTGCTCACTTGATGCCATTAGTCGAACCAGCCGAGCGCCCAAGCAATCAAGAACGCGATCAGAATGCCGATCGCCGGGCTCTCCAGTAGGAATGTCCCGAGTAGTTTCAGCATGGAGTCCACCTCCTTTGCATTGGTCAGCTAGTATCCCCTTGGCAGGATGCGGGGATGACGGCCCGCACCCTGCGAAGGAGAGGCTAGTCCGGGGAGCCAGGAACACCGCCTCTGCCTTCATTTCGCAGAGAACCTCCTGCCACACTCCAGGCACTCCCAGGTGGCCTGGACCTTGTGACGCATCTCCTGGTTGAACTCCGGCGCGGCCACGAGATCGGGCCAGGCCTCCGTGTCGGCGCTGCCGCAGTGCGGGCAGAGCGCGTCGGCACCATCCGCCTTGGGCATCTCGACGCTGTGGAGGCAATCGACGTGTGCTCGGAGCGGGAACTTCAGGCTGGCCAGGCCGGCACCGGGGATGATGATCGAGTAGTAATCTTCACCCTTCGCGATGGGCCTCGGGCACTGGCAGCACTCGTGCGTCCTCCGCGCCGTCGTGAGGTCCGCCCGCCGTCCCTTCAGGTTCTGGCTGGCGCTGAGGATAAGCCAGGGCCGCTGCTGTACCGCCGTCGTCATCAGTGGACCTCCGAGATAACGAAGCTGATCTCGTCGCCGTCCCACTCAACGCGGCCATTGGTGCGCTGCAGCTGCCCCTTCGGGATGCCCATTCTCGCCCGCTGGTAGCCGTTGATCAGGAGTACGAGCTCGTCCAGCTGCAGTCGGCTCAGGGTGATGAAGGCCACGCCGGTGTCGAGAGGCTCGTAGGTCTCGTCGCTGCCTTCCACGTCGAACATGGTGCAGCGGAAGTCGGTCATGGCGTGTCTGAGGGCCTCTCCCTCGTCCTTGCACGGCTGGCCACAGTTGATGCAGATGTACCGAGCAGGTGCCCGTTCCTCTGTCTTCGTCTCTGCCATCTTCGTTACCTCCTTTGCTATGGTACTACTATACCATAGTTAGCTACGGTTGTCAAGGGGCGTAGCTTCGATTTTGAGACGTTTTGCGGGCGTCACGCTCCCTTCTTCGAGTGTACGGTGAGGGTGTCCTTCTCAAAGACGCGGATGCCCTCGATGGTGCCGCCTGCCCGGACCACCTTCCCGATCTTCGTGGTGTCCAGCATCTTGTAGTCGTCCGGCACCTTGCTGAAGTCCACCAGCTCCCACACTCGGTCCTTCCTCGTGTTGAGGCTGCCCATCTCGGCGTACGCCTTCTTCGCCGGCTGCGGCGTCGGCAGGGTCGAGGGAAGCGGTGTCGGCTCGTCGAACAGCTCACCGGTCTCCTGGGTGATGCCGGACTCGAGCTCCGCAGCCCTGCGGCGCAGTTCCTCAGCCTCCTTCCTCTGGCGCTCAAGCTCCTGCTGCTCCTGGTTGTACTTCAGGACCTTGCCGCGCAGGACCTCGTCCGCCTGGTCGACCGGCCCCGCAATGAGCTTGAACGCGTCGTTCACCTGGGAATGGGCCTGGTTGATGGGGTCAAGCCATTCCTTCCGCGTGGTGGTGATGCGCTGCCTGAGGTCCTTCAGCGCCACGAGGTCGTTCGTCGCTCGCTTGACGTCGTCCGGGCTCTGGATCTGAAATCGCGTGGCGTAGGACAGGAGCTTGGTGCCCTCCTCATGGAGCTTCATCACCGTGGAGTCCAGGCCCGGCTTGACCTTGATGATCACTGTGCCGGGCTCGTACGGCGTGAGGTCCTGCGGAGCGCCGGCGCCGTCCGGCTCCTGGGGCTCAGTGGGCTCCGGACCGCTCTCCCCCTCGGGGCCGAGCCCGTCCGGCCTGCCGTCAATCCAGCGTTCTACCAGGTCATCGGGTACTTTGTCTTGCATGCTATCCTCCTTCGTCCACTCGGACATCGATACTCCAGTCCACCTCTTCGGCTTTGAACAGCCGAAGGTAGCCGGACCCGCAACCGTTGAGCAGCGCCTGCTCGATCTCCGCCAGGGCCTTGTCCGGTGTCTCGTGCTCGGTTACCTCGGCGTCGCTCGAGTTGTGGACGATGTAGACCTTCTGTTTCGCCTCGCGCGCATCCCAGTCTGTGTCGAGGTCCACGTGATCGCCCGGGTCGTCGACGTTGCGAGCCGTGGCCTGGACGGTGACTTTGCCTCGTGGACCGTCCTCGATGGCCTCGTGGGCCGCGCCCTCTGCGTAGCTGCTCACGAGCTCGCGGGTCCACTCCATCGTGACTGTTACTTCGTATGCTTTGTGCATTGCCCGTGCCCTCCTTTCTTGGAGCCCATCATTCGTTTCTGGCAGGGTACTAAGCCAGTGGTACGGCCCGCAATTCTCGCCTGGCTAACTCACGCTTCAAGCATCCTTGATCGTACGCAGGACGAATTCGTCTTCTCCATCGAATTGCACTTCCCACATCGAGAGGCCATCGCCGGTGTCTGGGCGGTACTCTCGAACCAGGGTGGCATCGCCCTCGGGTTTGAGTTGGGTTATAGGGTCCTCGTAGATCGTGACTCTCTGGCCCTTGCCTTTCATGGTTCCCTTACCCCCTTCCGTTTCCTATGGTACTACTATACCATACTTAGCTACGGTTGTCAAGGGGTTTAGCTTCGATTTTGGGGCATTTTCACCTGTCGATGCCTCTGCACTTCAGGCGGACCACCTGGCCCCGGAAGCCGAGCGAGCTCTGGAGGCGCTCTTGCAGGTAATCCCATAGCTCCTGGTCGGTTTGGTGGCTCTCCCACTTCGGGTCGAGCTTGATCGTCGCTTCGAACTTGAGCTTGCCCATGTGTTGTGTCCTCCTTCAGAGTGCTGAGTCCTCGGCGCTGGCCTTGAAACCCACGGTGTTCATGTTGTAATCTGTCCAGCCACTGAACTGCTGGCCGGCACCACACTTCTTGCAGACGCCATGGTTACGACCGTCGATAACCCAATGATGCACGCAGGCGTCTGAGCCGCCGATTATGGCCGTCTGCGTCCTCTTCACAGTCTTGGCTCTGGGCACAATTAGCCTCCTTGTCTCTTGCTCTTCTGGATGCGCTGCAGCTTCTCGGGAATCCGGCAGGTGGTGAACTTGGGACACTTCTTGCACTTGGCCTTGCCGGTGCCCTTGCACTTCGAGAGCTGTTCCTTCTCGTGACGTGTCAGCAGTGCCACTGTTATCCTCCTAGTTGGTGTTGCCGCGAGCTTGGGCAATGACTGGCTCCACGATTGGCAAGACCATTTGCCTGAACCAGTCGATAGGCGTCACGCCGCTCAGTGCCCACGCCTCAGGGCTCAGGGCACGTACGGTGGCTGCAACATCCTCTAGGGCCTTCAGCAGGCTCTCGTAGTTGTTGCAGGCACGGTAGATCAACTCGCCGTTCTGCATGGCTTCGTCAAGCTCGGTGTTGATCTCGGCAATGAGGATGACGCCACCGGTTTCGTCATCGATGTGGGTGATCTCCGGGTAGTCGTACCCCACGTCCCAGGGTAATGGCGTGTGCTTGCCTTCCATCAGTTATCCTCCACGAACATACTTACTCGCCGCTGCTTCACGGCGGTCTCCAGCCAGTTCAGGCACTTCCTCAGCTCCGCTATCTGAGAGAGGATGAGGTCGTACTCCGTGGCGACCGCCTCGCCCAGGCCACCCGCCAGCCTGCCCTCCTGGCCCTGGAGCGCCTGGAATGCCTCGCAAGCCTTCTGCATAGCATCCTTGACCTGCCGAGCCGCCTTGATCTGTGGGGCCTCCAGCTTGGTCTCCTCGAACATCTCGGCCTGGTTCTCCTGCATGTAGAGCTGCTGGCAGAGCATCACTGCCGATTGCGTATCGAGGCCGAGGTGCTGGATCTTCCTCAGCGCCGTCATCTGGGAGTTGTGGGATAGCTGGCTCAGTTGCCATGCCAGATTCACGCCAAGCTGCCCGTGGGCGACGAGGTG
>CAZGDV010000007.1:0-44570 GCA_964524995.1 uncultured Dehalococcoidia bacterium
TCTGTTGGGCAGGCAAGACGATCAAGTCCTTCGCCTTCGCCTTCGCCGGCGCCGGCCTCTTCGATGGAATAAGAAACTGGCTCGGCTGGTGACCAACTGACCCTCTCCTCGTCTGTTCGCTCGTTTGGGTGTATAATGTAACTGTAGCTGTTAGACGAGCAGGAACCCTCCATGCGCGCCCCGAGGCTGGTTGCCGTTCTGTGGCAAGTCTTCTTATAGCTTTCTAATACCATACTCGCACAATGCTAATACACCACCGCTAGGGTTGACGTAGACTGTATCCGGTGGTGATTGTGGACAATCCCGCAGGCGTGCTGGCTGCTCAAGGTAACATCGAGGCGAATCGCGCAGTACCGCCACAGCCCCAACACACAGCGAGGTTAGCCAATTGGCCGAACAACTCGTCCTGGAAGCACAGGACGTATGGAAGATATACGGGAGCAAAGTAAGGATCGAGGTTCTCAGGGGCATCACCCTGGGGGTGAACCACGGCGACTTCGTGGCGATAATCGGCCCCAGCGGAAGCGGCAAATCGACTCTGATGCATGTCATCGGCTGCCTCGAGCGCCCCACGCGCGGGCGTATCATTGTGGAGGGCGTAGACATTTCCCAGCTGGGTCCTGACCAACTGGCGGCAATACGCGCCAAGAAGATCGGCTTCGTCTTTCAGAAATTCAATCTCATGCCGCGCAAGACTGCCCAGAAGAATGTAGAGCTACCCCTGATGTTCCAGGGTATATCCGGGGCGGAACGCGCCAGGAAGGCCGCGAAGCTGCTGCAAGACGTAGGCCTGGGCCACCGGCTTAACCACACGCCGTCGCAGATGAGCGGCGGAGAGCAGCAGCGTGTGGCCATAGCCCGGGCTCTCGTGGCCGACCCGACGATAATCATCGCTGACGAGCCCACAGGCAACCTGGACACCACGAGCTCTCTCGAGATAATGGGCATCCTTCGAGACCTCAACCAGCAGGGGCGAACCCTGGTGATAGTTACCCACGACCCCGAGATAGCCAGCTGGGCAGACAGGACTATTCGTATAAGAGATGGGAGGATCGTCGATGATGAAACGTAGTATGTTCGTTCTGACTATCGTGCTGTTGGCCGCTCTACTGCTGCCGGCATCGGTGGCAGTCGCCGAGCCGACTACACTGGAACTGGACGTCATCGACTACCCATCGCTGGTCTTCGATGGCGATCGGGTCCCTATCACCGTGAGGATATCAAATGTGGGGGACTATCAAGCGAAGGGAGTGGTATTGCAGTCCTCCAGCGAAGAGGAACGCACGGTGGGCGACATACCACCGGAGGGCCAGCAAGAGGTCACCATCCATCTGAAGAACTACGAGATGGGGATCAACGAGGTTGACCTAGTCGCGAACTACCAGGAGGGCAAGTCAGCTACCTGGAGCGTCAGATTCGAGGTCAGGCCACCGGACCAATCGATTACACTCCGCCTGTTGGACGCACCCGAGGCGATCTACGAGGGGACGCCCTACGTCGCCCAGCTACAGATACAGAACCTTAGATTGGACACTGTAGCAGGGGCACGCATTCGAAGCGGTAACCAGATCCTGTACCAAGTGGGTGCGCTCGAGGCCAACCAGGCCCAGGAGATAGCACTGCGCATCGACGATTACGAGGTCGGCACGAACCACCTCGAGCTGGTAGCCGACCACGAGCTGGGTACAGCCCCGCCCGTTGACATCGACTTCCAGGTTATCCCCGCCAACACTGCCGTTAGAGCGTACCTGGGCTCAGTCAGCTCTTCAACCTATCTCCCCGAGACGCTCGAGCTTTCCATCGTCATAGCCGCCGCCGAGGATGCCGAGATAGCCGAGGTAGAACTCAAGGCACTCAACGACAAAGTCCAGCCGGGCGGCTACTACCTCGGCGGGCAGGTAGCCGCTGAGGAGGAGATGGAGGTCTTCCAGGTGGAGTCGCTTCTTACCGGGTCTTCGTCCGAGGAGGAAGAGGAAGACGTCGATCGTGCGGTCAGGGGCAGGGAACTCCAGTTCGAGGTACGTGATCCCAGCCTGGGGACCCAGTCTCTCGACTTCAGGCTGACCTACAGACTCGGGAGCAAGCTCGTTGAGCAGGAATTCAACGTTGGCACCATTGTCCTCGAGGCTCCCTCGGTGGAACTCATCCTGGCCGAGCGTGTCGAGGCCGTTGCCGGCGACGACATCGTCGTCACGCTGCACGTGGCCAACGACCTCCCGGTGGATGTTCAGGCCGTGAGGGTCATCCCCCTCGACGATATCGAGATGGCTCCCAATGAGTTCTTCATAGGAGGGATGTCGCCCGACGACTTCCTGCCTGCCAGCTTCCGATTGTCAACGGCAGACATGCAAGACGGCGATCAACTCAGCTTCAAGATAGTGTATCGTGTGGGCAGGGAGATGCTGGAGACGTCTCCTCTGGTTGTCACAGTGCACCTGGAAGAGCCTGAGGAGTCCAACCCGGTCCTCTACATCGTACCGCCTGTGGTGGTTGTCCTCCTCCTGCTCCTCATATGGCTGCTACGGAGAAGGAGACGGTGGACCCAGTAAGCCTTGTCGGCATGGCGGTTGACTCGATCACCGCCCACAAACTCCGCTCCTTTCTGGTTACCCTGGGCATCCTCATAGGCATCACGGCCGTGATCGGCAATGCTGCCATGGTCGAGGGCTTCCAGGCCTACTTCGAGGGGCAGATGCAGTCCCTGGGCTCGAACTTCGTTACCATCAGGCCCGGTTCCGCAATGGGACTCATGGGCCCGAAGCTGCAGGAGAGCGAACTCCTCGATGTCCGCATCTTCGACTCAGTCCGCCAGCTTCCATACGTGGATGACGCGACCGCGAGCAGAACCACCTTCGGCACCATCAAATACGGCGACGAGGAGGCAACCGTCTTCATCATTGGCGCAGAGCCCGGATACTTGAATGCCAGAAACCGTGAGATGGTTACCGGCGAGCCGCTCCGCCCCCAGGACGTCCGTAATGCGGTAATCGCAGATAACACGCTGCAGTCCTCGACACCAGCCCTGATGACACACTTCGACCTGACGATCTCGACCGACGAAGGTGACGTTACGGAGAGGTTTCGAATCAAGGGCATCGTGGAGGGGGTAGACACGGGAGTCGACATCGGTATCGTCTATATCCCCATCAGAACGCTGAACACCATACTGGGGGAGGAAGGCTACGACGAGATTACCCTCTTCGCTGCCAACGTCGAAGATATCGATAAGGTAGAGGCTGAGGCGACGGAAACCCTGGACAGGCTGCTCCACGTGGAGCCCAACCGAAACCCAGAGGAAGAAGATAAGCAGTCCGAGGGTTTCATGGGGATATCCATGAACGTGCCTACAGCCCAGAGAGAGTACGTCATAACCACCCAGGAAGACGTCCTCCAGATATCCGAGGATATCAGCAGCATGATTCAGATGGCGCTGGTCGCTATCGCTGGCATCTCCCTGCTCGTGGGAGGCATCGGCATAGCCAACGTCATGCTGGTAACCGTATCCGAGAGAACCCGCGAGATCGGCGTCATGAAGGCCGTGGGCGCGAAGAACCGACAAGTGCTGATAGCCTTCCTCTTCGAAGCGGGCTTCATTGGTCTCCTGGGAGGCTTGCTGGGCTTGGCCCTTGCGGCCTTGGGCACATACACCCTGGTACCGATTATGTTTGACGTGCCCGGGGCGCTTCCTATTCAGTGGGTAGCGATAGCCGTCGGCATATCGCTGGCAATCAGCGTGCTGTCCGGCCTCTATCCGGCGTTGCGCGCATCGCGCATGGACCCGGTCGAGGCGCTGCGCACCGAGTAATAGCCCGCCGGCACTTGTTTCACAAACCTGCCATTCCACACCGATTGCGCTCGCTAAATGCCTGCCTTACAATCGGTGGTAGACACCATCAGAGAGGTATCTCGCACCCAATGCCGGAATTCGAACTACATTCTGACTTCGGCCTGACAGGCGACCAGCCTCAAGCCGTCGACAAGCTGGTCGAGGGCCTTCGCAACGGCTGCCGCAAGCAGACCCTTCTCGGCGTCACCGGCAGCGGCAAGACCTACACCATGGCCAACGTCATCGAGCAGGCCCGGCGTCCCACGCTGGTGCTCGCCCACAACAAGACCCTGGCGGCTCAGCTGTGCTCCGAGTTCCGCGACTTCTTCCCCGACAACGCCGTCGAGTACTTCGTCAGCTACTACGACTACTACCAGCCCGAGGCCTACATACCACGCACGGACACCTACATCGAGAAGGACACCGACGTCAACGACGAGATAGACAAGCTCAGGCACGCTGCCACACGCTCGCTCATGTCCAGACGCGATGTAATCATTGTGGCGTCCGTCTCCTGTATCTACGGCCTCGGCTCCCCGGAAGAGTACTACAGCTTCGTGTTGAGCCTCTCAAAGGGGGAGAAGCGAAACCGCGACCGCCTCGTCCGCCAGCTCGTCGACATGCAGTACGAGCGCAATGACGTCGACTTCACCCGGGGACGGTTCCGGGTGCGGGGGGACACGATCGAGATACAACCGGCATACGAAGAGCTGGCGCTGCGCATCCAGCTCTGGGGCGACGAGATCGAGCGCCTGATTCAGATAGACCCGCTTACCGGCGAGCTGCTCGCCGAGCGGGAGCACATCGACGTATACCCGGCGAAGCACTTCGTAACATCGCACGACAAGATGATGGCAGCAATAGAGGACATCAAGGCTGAGCTCGAGGAGAGGCTCACCTGGTTCAAGAGCCAGGATAGGCCCCTCGAGGCAGAGAGGCTGGAGAGCCGCACCAACTACGACCTGGAGATGCTCCGCGAGGTCGGCTACTGTAACGCCGTGGAGAATTACTCACGACACCTCGCACGGCGTCCGGCGGGCAGCCCGCCATTCACGCTGCTCGACTATTTCCCCGATGACCTCCTCATGTTTATAGACGAGTCACACATGTCGCTGCCGCAGATCAGGGGCCAGTATTACGGCGACCGCTCCCGCAAGGAAGTATTGGTCGACTACGGGTTCCGGCTCCCGTCGGCCCTGGACAACCGCCCGCTCGACTTCGACGAGTTCGACAACCGAATCGATCAGGTGATCTACGTTTCCGCCACGCCAGGCCCCTACGAATACGAGCACAGCGAGCAAGTCGTCGAGCAGGTCGTGCGCCCCACCGGCCTCCTCGACCCCACCGTCGAGGTCAAGCCAACCAAGGGGCAGATAGACGACCTCCTGGACCAGATCAAAGCGAGGACGGACCGGGGAGAGCGGTCCCTCGTGACCACCTTGACCAAGAGAATGGCCGAGCAGCTCGCCGACTACCTGAGGGAGATGTCCGTCAAAACGCACTACCTGCACTCGGAGGTCGATACGCTCGAACGGGTCGAGATACTGCGTGACCTGCGGCTGGGGGTGTACGACGTCGTTGTGGGAATCAACCTGCTGAGGGAAGGGCTCGACCTCCCCGAGGTAAGCCTCGTCGCTATCCTCGACGCGGACAAGGAGGGCTACCTCAGGTCGGAGGGCGCTCTGATCCAGACCATTGGCCGGGCCTCCCGTCACGTGGACGGCCATGTCATCATGTACGCCGATGAGGTGACGAACTCGATGCGCCGCGCCATCGACGAAACTTACAGGCGGCGAGCTATACAGGAGGCATACAACCAGGAGCACGGCATCACGCCCCAGGGTATCAAGAAAGCCATCAAAGGCATTACAGACCAACTGAAGGCGGTCGCCGAGACGCGCGCAGAGTACACCGTCCCCACCGACATACCCAAGGACGAGATCGCGCGGCTCATCAAGAACCTGGAGTCCCAGATGAAGACCGCCGCCAAGAACCTCGAGTTCGAGACGGCGGCGCTGCTCCGGGACCAGATCATCGACCTCAGGAAAGAGTTGGTGTAGGCACACATGCCCGAGAGCAGCGATCAGAACGATGTTACCACCAGGCAGGAGCGCCGTGATGAGAAGCGGAAGAGGCGGCGCGACCGCATAGCCCAGCACGGACGCAGCCTGGTGCGCATCTACAAAGATACTGTCCTGAAACGGCGAAAGAAGAGCAACAAGTAGAGGGTATGCGGGTACGCTGAGCATACCCCATTGACATGAGAACCGACTCGTGAAGACAACAGGCATATTCTTCCTCTACCTCATCGGCGAAAGGCTGAACGACTTCCCCGAGGAGTTCGCGGGCATACTCGAACGGGACAATACCCGCTTCTACGAGGCCTTCTACGAGATAGGCCCAACGCCGGAGGACCTGCTGCTCGCTGTCCACACCCCCAGAATGGTCGACATGGTCAAGCGAGACCTCTACTACGAGACCGCCCTCTACTCCACCGGCGGCACCGTTCTAGCGGCCCAGGAGATATGGGAGGGGGAGATAGACAACGCCTTTGTGTTCACAGGGACCGGAGATCACCACGCGGGCCGCGACTACTTCGGGGGCGGCTGTCACTTCAACGGCGCGGCCCTGGCGATCGAGCAACTCCGGCGCACGTACGGCGGAAGACGCTTCGCCATCATCGACACCGACTGCCATCACGGCGACGGCACGAGGGACATCTTCGAGAACGATCGCGACGTCCTGCACATCTGCCTCTGCTGGCACAATCACGACGATGGTACGAACGTAGACGTCGCTATCCCATATCACACGACCGACGACGAGTACCTGTCCAGGCTCAGAGACGCCCTGATGCCGCGCCTGACCGACTTCCGGCCGGAGATGGTGTTCTGGGAGTTCGGCTATGATGCGACCAGCGGCGACTACGGCGACAAGGGCCTCTCCCCCGACTGCCATCCCGCCATCGCGCGGGCGATTCAGGACGCAAGCGACGAGGCCTGCCAGGGACGCCTCGTGGCCATCCTGTGTGGCGGCAGCAGGCGGGAGATCGCGCGCCAGTGCATACCCAGGGTTATCCGCCAGCTCATGCTCTGAACGAGCTACCACCAGGCACACTTCTGCCAACAGGCGTTTTCGTCCTCTCCCAGCGCTTGGTGGCAGCAAGCTGACGCAACGACCCGGACCAGGCTTGAACGGCGTTCCCGCCGTATGCTATAATCCCCCAGGTTTGCGGGTCATGGGGAATCGGTGGGCGGGCGCACTCAGGTTCATAGGGATCGGATGGTACATAGCGGCGTGCATAGTCTTCGGGGTGCTCGGGGGGCGGTGGGTAGGCCAGCAGTTCGACTTCAATGGCAGCTTGGCGCTCTTCATAGTCCTGGGGGTGATCATCGGAATCGGCACGGCATCAATCGGGGTATACCGGTTGATCAGTACGTCGTACCGGGAGGAAGAAGCCGACAAGGAGGGAAGATAGGCGTTGCCTAAGCTCGGCCTCAAGGCGAAGTTGCTCTTGGCGGCCCTTATTTTTGTTGCACTGATCGCCATTGGTGCCGTGTTCTTCCCGGTACCTCAGCCCGAGGTTCATCTCTCACCGAATTACGGCGGACACTCGCCTGACCCCTTCTTCACACTCGGCCCGTTCTACTTCAGCAACACCCTGATCGCGTCGTGCATTACTCTTGTGGTCCTCGTGTCGCTGTTCGCACTGGCTACTCGCAGAATGAAGCTCGTCCCAGGACGCCTGCAGAACATGGCCGAGTCGGTGATCGAGTGGTTGCTCAACTTCATGGAAGGGATCGCAGGCCCAGACAACACTCGCAGATTCTTTCCCGTCGTGGCCACCATCTTTCTCTTCGTCATCACGAACGCGTGGCTTGGTCTGATTCCTGTGTTCAACTTCATAGGTTGGGTGGCACCTCACCCAGAGCCTGTCGCTACTTCGTTCTTCGGCGATTACACCGGTCCGATAGTGGAAGTCGCCCTATTCCGGGGTGCCAACACGGACATCAACGTCCCCTTGATGTTGGCCCTCGTCTCATTCGTCTGCGTTGAATACTGGGGCATCACGGCCGTGGGACCTCGACACTACATCTCCAAGTTCGTCAGACTCCAGCAATTCTCAAGTGGTCTGAAGGAACTCGTGAAAGGTCATGTCAAAGCGGGAATCGGAGCCATCATGAGCGGTGCCATTGACATGTTTGTGGGAGCGCTCGAGGGGCTGAGCGAGTTCGTGCGTATCATCAGCTTCACTTTCCGACTCTTCGGCAACATGACCGCCGGTGAGGTCCTTCTCATGGTGATGCTTTTCCTGATTCCCTTTTGTTCCCTCTTCGTGGTGTTCTACATACTTGAGTTGCTTCTGGGATTCGTGCAGGCACTGATATTCGGCGGGCTGACACTGGTGTTCGCTACAATGGCAGTCGCGCCACACGAAACGGAGCACTGAGAGTCTATTAAGGAAAGGGGTAAGACGAGTATGGAAGAAGCAGCCGCTGAAGTTGTAAACAACCTGGAGTCACTCAAGTTCATAGGAGCGGGACTGGCGATGGGCCTCGGCGCATTCGGCCCGGGGATAGGCATCGGTATCCTGGGATACGGGGCTATGCAGGCACTTGGCCGAAACCCCGAGGCAAGAGGACCGATATCGACCAACATGATCCTCGGCATCGCCCTTGCTGAGGCCATAGGCATCTATGCATTCGTAACAGGGCTCCTACTTGGTATACTCTAGGTGGCGTTACTAGACGCAGTGGGTTGACGAAGGGAGTTCCACAATGAGGCAGGCTATCGGCCTTGCCCTTACCCTCGGTTCTCTCCCGCTATTGCTCACAGGTTGCGATGCGGCCAACGAATTGGGGGTCAACTGGCATGGCCTTCTCGGACAGATCGTCGTGTTCGGTGTCCTGGTTCTCGCTCTCACGTTCTTTGCGTACAAGCCCCTGACGAAGATGCTGGAGGAGCGATCACGGCGTATCAAGGACAGCATGGACCAGGCCGAGTTCATCAAGGAGCAGACGGCCAAGACGGAGCAGCTGGTGCAGGAGCAGATCGCGGAGGCGCGGAAACAAGGCCAGGACATCATAGCCCAGGCGGAGCAGATCGGCGAGCGCCTCAAAGAGGAGGCCCGCGAGCAGGCCAGGAAGGATGCCGAGGCCATAGTGGCCCGGGCGCAGGCCGAGATCAGGGCCGAGAGCCAGCAGGCTATGGACCAGCTCCGGCAGGAGTTCGTAGACGTGGCTATAAAAGCCGCCGAGAAGGTCATCGACAAGGCTTTGGACAAGGAGGCACACAAGGAGATCATCGAGAAGACGCTCGAGGAAAGCTCCAATCTGGGGAGGGGCAGCTAGTGGCCAGAGGTAGTTCCGCGAAGAGGCACGCCCAGGCGGTGTTTCAACTGGCCGCCGACACCGGCAAGATCGACGAGTGGCGGACCCAGCTCAGGGACATGGCGAGCGCGCTGGCGGAGCCTCAGTTGGTGGAAATCCTGGAGAATCCGAAGGTGCCTTTCGACAGCAAGGCTGACCTGGTGCGCAAGTGCCTCCCTGGAGCCAGCCAACATGCCCTCAACCTCGCCTACCTGCTCATCTCCAGGCAGCGGCTCGGGATACTCGAGTCTCTGGTGACCGAGTACGAACGCATGGCCGATGCCCACCAGGGCCTGGAGCATGCCAGGGTCATCACGGCGGTCGACCTGGACAAGGAAGGCAAGAGTAGGCTGGTGGCCCACCTCGAAAGACTGACCGGCAAGCGGATACTGTTGGCTACAGAGGTCGACCCGGGGATCATCGGCGGCTTCGTAGCCCGAATCGGAGACAGGTTGATAGACGGCAGCACCAGGGCCAGGCTGGAGATGCTGAGGAGGAAGCTGGCTACGACAGCGTCATGAAGTCGCTTTCGCAGAAGGAGTAGGGCAAATGGCAAGGGCCCAAGATATCGCACAGGTCATCAGGCAGCAGATAGAGCAGTTCGGCGCTGCGGTCACGGCGGTAGACGTGGGAACCGTGGTCGAGGTCGGCGACGGCATAGCCCACATCCACGGCCTCACCGGCGTCAAGTACAACGAATTGCTGGACTTCCCCCATGACGTCACGGGACTCGCTCTGAACCTGGAGGAGGACAGCGTCGGCGTCATCCTGCTCGGAGACTACTCCAAGATCAAGGAAGGCGACGAGGTCAAGTGCACCGGTCGAATCGTCGAGGTCCCGGTGGGGGAGGCCATGATCGGCCGCGTCGTCGATTCGCTCGGCCAGGCGATAGACGGTAAGGGGACCATCACCTACCAGAAGACCAGGCCTGTCGAGATCGTTGCTCCCAACGTCGTGCACAGGCAGTCGGTGGACACGCCCGTTCAGACCGGAATCAAGGCTATCGATAGCATCATTCCCATAGGCAGGGGGCAGCGCGAGCTGATCATCGGCGACCGCTCCACAGGCAAGACGGCCATCGCCATTGACACGATCATCAACCAGAAGGGCGGCGATCTCATCTGCATCTACGTCGCCATCGGCCAGAAGTCATCGAAGGTGGCCCAGACCGTGGCCGTACTCGAGAAGTACGGGGCCATGGATCACACCATCGTGGTCGTCGCCAACGCATCGGACTCGGCAGCACTCCAGTACCTGGCCCCATACGCCGGCTGCGCCATGGGCGAGCACTTCATGGAGGCGGGACGAGACGTTCTGGTCATCTACGACGACCTGTCGAAACATGCGTGGGCCTACAGGCAGATATCACTCCTTCTGCGCCGGCCAGCCGGTCGCGAAGCATACCCTGGTGACGTCTTCTATCTCCATTCCCGGCTCCTGGAGAGAGCCGCCAAGCTCGACGCGGATCACGGCGCCGGCTCATTGACCGCCCTGCCCATCATCGAGACACAAGCCAACGACATCTCCGCTTACATACCTACGAACGTCATCTCCATCACGGACGGCCAGATATACCTGGAGACCGAGTTGTTCAACGCCGGCATAAGGCCGGCAATGAACGTAGGCCTCTCGGTATCGCGCGTAGGCGGTTCGGCCCAGACCAAGGCCATGAAGAAGGTCGCGGGGAGCCTCCGCATCGACCTCGCCCAATACCGGGAGATGTCCACCTTCGCTCAGTTCGGCACCCAGGACCTGGATAAGGCCACCAAGCGGCAGCTCGACCTCGGCGAGCGGATCACCGAGGTACTGAAGCAGCCGCAGTACGTGCCCATGCCCATGGAGAAGCAGGTAATGATCCTCTACGCGGTCACGAATGGCTATCTCGACGATGTGCCGGTCGCCAGCATCCGCTCCGTCGAGGATGCCTTCCACAAGTATATGGACACCAACCATCCGGAGATCGGCAAGGCAATTGCCTCGGAGAAGGCTATGAGCGACGCAAGCGCGGAAGCCCTTAAGAAGACAATTCCCGAATTCAAGCAGACGGTCTCCTACGCAACGGATGGCACCTGCGTCCTGCCTGGGGACACCAGAGCTTCGTAATGATTCCGATTCGAGAGATTCGGCGCCGCATCCGCTCCATCCAGAGCACGGCCAAGGTGACCAGGGCCATGGAGATGATCGCGGCATCCAAAATGAAGCAGGCCCAGAGCCGCGTCCTCGCCGGCAGGCCCTACGCCGAGAAGATGCGCGAGGTGGTCGCGCACCTGGCCGGCCAGGCCCGGCCCGGCGACGAGGTGCACCCTCTTCTGCAGCGACGCGAAGTGGAGCGGATGGCAATCATTCACATCACCTCCGACAGGGGCCTGTGCGGCGGCCTCAACGCCAACATCAACAGGGCGTCGGCCAGCTTCATCATCGAGCAGAGCGTGCCGGTGGCGCTCGTGGCGGTGGGAAAGAAGGGCGCGTCCTTTATGGCAACATATTGCCAGGAGATACTCGCCGAGTTCTCAGGGCTCGGTGATCAGCCTTCGCTGCTGGATACGCTGCCCATATCACGCGTCGTCATCGACGACTACTGCCAGGGACATATCGATCAAGTGTATCTCGCCTACAGCAAGTTCGTGTCCACAGTCAACCAGGAGCCTGTACTCCAACAGTTGCTCCCCATACAGCCGATCGAAGCACAGGAAGCTGAGTATGTGGAGTACCTCTACGAGCCGTCGCCGGAGGCCGTGCTTGGCCATCTTCTCCCTCGTTATGTCGAGATGCAGGTGTACCACGCCATACTCGAATCGATCGCCAGCGAGCAATCGGCCCGCATGGTGGCCATGAGGAATGCGACCGACGCGGCCAACGACATGATTGACGAGCTTACCCTGGTGCTCAACAAGGCGCGCCAGGAGTTGATAACCAAGGAGTTGCTGGACATTGCCGGCGGGGTCGTGCAGGAGTAGCCTTTCTTCGCTGCCAGGAGGATGTAATGGCCAACGGTAGAGTAGCCCAGGTGATCGGGACGGTCGTCGATGTGGAGTTCCCTCCCGACGAGCTCCCGACTCTGAATAACGCAATCGAGATACCGACCAACGGCGACAAGTTGGTCCTCGAGGTACAGCACCACATAGGGAACAACTGGGCCCGCTGCCTGGCCCTGTCTCCCACAGACGGCATACAGCGCGGAGCCGAGGTGATTGACACGGGGGCGGCCATATCCGTGCCCGTCGGCCAGGGGACTCTGGGGCGGCTGTTCAACATCGAGGGCCTCCCATTAGACGGGCTCGGCCCCGTCGATGCCAAGGAGCACTGGCCCATCCATCGACAGCCGCCGTCCTTCATGGAGCAGGAGACCTCGACCGAAATGCTGGAGACCGGCATCAAGGTCATGGACCTCATTACGCCCTTCACCAGGGGCGGCAAGATCGGCGCGTATGGCGGGGCCGGCGTCGGCAAGACGGTTGTCATCCAGGAGCTGATCCGCAACATTGCGACCGAGCACGGCGGCTTCTCGGTCTTCGCCGGTGTGGGCGAGCGGTCGAGAGAGGGCAACGACCTCTGGCATGAGATGAAAGCCTCCGGCGTCATTGACAAGACTGTGCTGGTTTTCGGCCAGATGAACGAGCCTCCGGGTGTGCGCCTGCGGATTGCCCTCACGGGCCTGACCATGGCCGAGTACTTCCGCGACGTCGAGGGCAGGGACGTCCTCCTGTTCATAGACAACATCTATCGCTACATCCTGGCGGGCATGGAGGTCTCCGCTCTGCTCGGCAGGATGCCTTCCGCGGTCGGCTACCAGCCCACGCTCGGCACCGAGATGGGAGAGCTCGAAGAGCGTATCACCTCGACCAAGAAGGGGTCGATCACGTCTTTCCAGGCCATCTACGTCCCGGCCGATGACTACACGGACCCTGGCATCGTGACCACGTTCGGCCACCTGGACGCCGTTGTCGCGCTCGATCGTAACATCGCGGCTCAGGGCCTCTATCCAGCGGTCGATCCCCTGACGTCTACATCCCGGATTCTCGACCCACTGGTTGTCGGCGAGGAGCACTACACGGTGGCGCGCGGCATACAGAGGGTTCTGCAGCGGTACAGAGACCTCCAGGACATCATCGCAATCCTCGGCGTCGAGGAGCTCAGCGACGAGGACAAGCTGACCGTTGCCCGCGCGCGCAAGATACAGCGCTTCCTGTCGCAGCCCATGTTCGTCGCTGAGACTTTCACGAACATTCCGGGCAAGTACGTACCGATCAAGGAGACAGTACGAGGCTTCAAGGAGATACTTGACGGCAAGCACGATGCTCTCCCCGAGCAGGCTTTCCTCATGGTGGGAACAATCGACGAGGCCGTAGAGAAAGCCAAGTCAATGTAGCTCACATATTCATCGTGGACAGCAGGTAATGGCAACGCTCAGCATCGAGATAGTCACCGCGGAAAGGGTCGTCTTCTCCGACGAGGTAGACATAGTAGTCGCCCCCTCGGTCGAGGGGCAGATCGCCATACTCCCCCAACACGCGCCGCTCATGACGATGCTGGAGCCCGGCGAGCTGATGGTACGCAAGGGGGTCGATGAGCAGTCGATGTTCGTCAGCGGCGGCTTCCTCGATGTGCGCGACAACAAGGTCACTGTTCTCGCCGATACCGCCGAACGCGCCGAGGAGATCGATACCGAGCGGGCTGAGGAAGCCAGATGCCGTGCGGCCGAGAGGATCGTTCAACCACAAGGGCAAGTGGACCTCACGCGCGCCCGGGCGGCCATGATGCGCTCTCTAGTGAGGCTCAAGGTGGCTGAGAAGAGCAGGAAGCGGCGCCAGCCCAGACAGCATTAGTCGCGTTCAGTCAAGCCCCTCAGGCCTGTCGGCATTGTTTCGCCTGCGGCGCTGCAGGTACCAGTACGCAACCAGGCCGAAGGCCATCCAGCCGAGTCCCACCCAGCGACTGTAGTCCTGCTGGACGATTATCACCAGCCATATGGCTACTGTCGCAACCAGCCCTATGATCGCGGTGATCGGCAGCTCTCGCCCCCTGATCCTCAGATTGGCGCGAAGCTTGAAGGGCCTCTTCTCGTCCGGCCTCTTGACCCTCAGTGCAAGGATCGAGGCATGGGCAAGGGCGAACGCCAGCAGGGAGCCAAAAGTATACAAGCCCCCGAGGTCGGCGAAGATCTCGATTATGTCGCTTCGGAACAGGCCGGGCACCAGTATCAGGATGGCTACCAAACAGAAGACGATGATGGACATGTAGGGCGTCCTGAACCGGCGGTGGACTCGCTTGAAGGCCGACGGCAGCTGGCCATACGACCCCAGCGAGAAGCCCAGCCGCGATATCCCCATTATCCCCGCGTTGGTCGCGATCAACAGAATGGTGGCCGCCAGGACCGCTACCAGGGGCTCGAACACCATTCGCAGGCCTGAGTACGGGAAAGCATTGGCTATTCCCGCCACTGGGTCCCGCGCCCACTCGGTAGCCAGCGTCTCCGGCGTCATGGTCGATAAAGCGACGATGGAGATGCCGGAGAACATCACCAGGACTGTGAACATCATTAGTATCATCGCTCTGGGAACGCGAATGTGGGGCAGGCGCGTCTCCTCGGACATCTGAGATACCGTCTCCACCCCGGTATAGGCCAGTGCCGCCAGAGCGATCCCGAATACCAGATTGGATGTCGTGGGCCAGTTGCCACTGCCGAACATGTTGTCCACGAGGTTGCTCACGCTGAATACCAGGACCCCCGGGCTCAGCAGAAGCACCAGCCCTATGATCACCAGGAGTGTTTGCGTGAGCACATCCAGCAACGCAGCCCCGATGTTCACAAACGCCGTCTCCCGCACTCCTATTACGTTCAATACCATCAGGAACACGACGATGCCCATCGAGATCAGGGTACCCAGCCACGGATCCGTCTTCAGGGGCTCCCAGAAGTATCCCAGGTAAGGCGAGATTGTAAACGCCGATATGGAGATCGTGACGATGTAGCTCAGCAGAAGCGCCCACCCCGCTATGAACCCGACGTGCTCATTGAAGCCATGCCGCGCGAAGCTTGCGGAGCCTCCCGCCTCGGGGAACATGGTAGCGCCCTCCGAGTAGGTCAGCGCCGTGCACACGAACAGCAGGCCCGCCGCGAAGAGCACGATGGGAGTGGCACCCAGCGCCACGAGCGCGACAATTCCGAGGGCGTAGTAGATAGAGGACCCGACGTTGCCGTAGCCCGCGCTGTACAGCGCGGCAACTCCCAGCACCCGCCGCAGGTGGCGTGGAGCTATACCAGTTACTCGAACAACTCTATCACCGGGCTTCCGGTGTGGTACCTCTTGCACCCTATCGATCCGCGATCTCGCTAGAGTTCAACCCTTCGTGGCCGGACGCGACACTTCTCGGCCGATACGATCGCCTGGATTTCGCGTACGGCAGACTCGACGTGGTCATGTCGATTCACAACCACGTAGTCGAACAAGGTCAGGCTCTCCATCTCCTCCCTGGCAGTATCGATCCTGACCTTGAGGTCGCCTTCTGATTCCGTCTCCCGCCCCTTCAAGCGTTCCTCCAACTCCCGCATCGAGGGAGCCGCAATAAATACGAGCACAGCATCCGGGTACGCGGCCTTGATGGTCTTAGCA
The DNA here is from genome assembly GCA_964524995.1 of uncultured Dehalococcoidia bacterium. Taxonomy (GTDB): domain Bacteria; phylum Chloroflexota; class Dehalococcoidia; order SZUA-161; family SZUA-161; genus CAZGDV01. The sequence continues at coordinate 15,810 of CAZGDV010000007.1, forward strand.
CCCTGCACGTCCACCTTCACAACCGCATCCCGCCCCATGCGTAGCGCCTCACGCAGGCCGTCCTTGGGCACACCATAACTTTTGCCGTACACATTGGCCCACTCGAGAAGCTCGTTCCCATCAATCATCTGCTGGAACTGCGCCTCGCTCACGAATCTATAGTCTACGCCGTCGGTCTCACCGTCGCGCTTAGGCCTCGTGGTGGCCGTTACCGCGAAGTACAGTCCTTCAACAGACTCTCTCATCCCATCGATTACGGAGTCCTTCCCGACGCCCGACGGGCCCGAGATGACTATCAGCAACGGGGGGCGAGGCTGGTCCAGGGCCACCTCCTACTCCTTCATGCGCTTCGTTTGGCCAAGAAAGGAACCATGGCGGCTGGCGTCCACCCTCGCCGCTATCGTCTTCGATCCAATCGCAGTCAGCACGATGTGGCCGCTATCCATGATGATTATGGACTTCGTCTTCTTCCCGTTGGTCATGTCTACCAGCACACCCTTGCCTCCCGCTTGCTCGACAAGCCGCTTGATCGGCGCGGAGCCTGGCGACACGATGGCGACCACCTTGTTCATGGCCAGTATGTTGCCGAATCCAACATGAATCAGTTCCGTGTTCACTGGTCCCCCAACAGTCGGCCAGCCATCGTCACCGGGTGGCTACCAATCTCAATTCCCTCCAGAATCCCGAATAAGATACATCCGCTGCCTCCGCTCTGTCAATCGTGGTAGTCCCACTCGATATCAGGCCGGCAACTCCCAGCATCATGGCGATGCGGTGGTCACCATGGCTGCTGCACCTGCTACCCCGCAGCCGCCTCCCCCCTTCGATCACCAACCCGTCCGGCAACTGGCTTACCCGGGCACCCAGTCGAGATAGCGCCGTAGCCGTCGTCTCCAGCCTGTCGCTCTCCTTCACCCTGAGCTCGCTCGCATCGCGAATGACCGTTCTGCCTCTTGCGGCAGCCCCCGCCAGGGCGATCAGCGGGATCTCGTCGATAACCCTGGGTATCATGTCGCCCGATATCTCCGTGCCCCTCAAGGAGCTGGACTCCACTTCGATGTCCGCAACCGGCTCGCCGCCCACGGTTCTCTCGCCCTCCACCTTCAGCGTAACTCCCATCGCCCTCAGCACATCCAGAATACCCGTCCTCGTCGGATTGACCCCGACGCCCGGGAGCTTCACCCTGGCATTGGGATGTGCCGCGGCTGCAACCATCCAGAAGGCCGCCGAGCTTATGTCGCCCGGAATCGCGACGTCCATCGACCTCAGCCCTCCCGCCTCCACCGAGATAGATCTGCCTTCGACCTCAATTCGACCTCCCATGGCCCGGAGCAGCCTCTCGGTGTGATCCCGTGTCGGCGCAGGTTCGACGACCGTTGTTCTACCTTTGGCAAAGAGCCCCGCCAGCAGGATAGCCGACTTCACCTGAGCACTCGCCACCGGCATCTCGTAGGCAATCCCACGCAACCCCCCACCACGTATCGCCAACGGCGCTCTGGTCCCACCTTCACTGCCACATATCTCAGCCCCCATGGCCTGCAACGGCTTCACCACCCTGCCCATCGGACGTGACCGGAGGGATTCATCTCCACTTATCACCGACAGAAACGGCTGACCCGCCAGCACGCCCGTCAGCAGTCTCATACACGTCGCGCTGTTTCCGGCGTCGAGGACGTCACCTGCCTCCGACAGACCGTTTGTCCCCACTCCCGTTATGTCAACACCATCGTCCTTGTCAAAGGCGATTTCCACTCCCAGGGCCCGCAGACACTGTACCGTGGACATACAATCGTGGGACTTCGGGAAGTTGAGGAGCCGGGCATTGCCTGTTGCTATGCCGTTGAGGATGACGGCCCTGTGGGATATCGACTTGTCACCGGGAACCTGGACCCGGCCCTCCAAGCGAGGAGAGGCCTCCACCACCTGTCTCAATGCTCACCCCGCAGCCACTTCGCCCGCGCCGCCTGCGCGCGCGAGAACTCCTCTATCAGTTCGTCCGGACCCGTCTCCAGGAGTCGCCTGTACTCTGCCAGCTTCTCCATGTAGCGGTCCAGCCACCCCGCGATTTCATCGCTGTTCGTCAAGCTGATATCCCTGCTCAGCTCAGGATCACCCGAGGCAAGCCGCGTCATGTCGCGGTACCCGCTTGCCGCGAGCCCAGCCATCTCAGGCCAGGACTCACTCTCCGCCGTGCACGACATGAGTGCCGACGACAGCAGGAGCGGAAGATGGCTTACCCCGGCGACAAGCCCATCGTGTGATTCCGCATCAATCAGCATTGGCCTCGCTCCGACAGTGATGGCCAGCTCCTTCATAATGTCAACCGCCGTCTCGCCGGCCCGGGCGGACGGCACCAGGCAGTAGACACAGCCCTCGAAGAGCCCGCCATCGGCGTAGTCAACCCCGGAAGTCTCCTTGCCAGCCATCGGATGCCCGCCAACGAAGTCGACACCCTCGGGAAGGGCTTCCGCTGCCCACTCGAGCACCTTGCGTTTCGTGCTGCCGATGTCAGAGACAACGCAGCCCGTCCCAACGTGAGGTGCGACACCCTGCAGCACCTCCCGAATCGTCAACACCGGTGTGGCGATGATCACAACATCGACCTCCGACACCGCTTCCCTGAGGTCGGGTGCAGCTGTGTCCACGATGCCGCGATCCTTCGCCTTGGCTGTCGTCTCAGGACGGCGACTGTACCCGACGATGTGAACGTCCTGTCCCATTGCTCTCTTCAGCGCAAGGCCCAGAGACCCTCCTATCAGGCCCAGCCCAAGAATGGCTACTTTGGAGAATCGCCTGCTCAAATCGACTCCAACCCCTTTCCGGCGAAGAACTGGATGAACACATCCACCGGCGTGGACAGGACATCCCACAGGACGCCTGTGACGATACCCGCGACCACCAGCACCACCAGCACCACAGCCCCGTACTGCTCCACACGCATTGCCGTACGAGCGCTGCCTATGGGAAGCAGCGCCGACACCACCTTGAAGCCATCTAGGGGCGGCACGGGCAGCAGATTGAACACGCCGAGAATGACGTTAATGAGAATCAGGTACCCCACGAGCACAGCGGCCACGCTTCCCACTTCCCACGTCTCGATCACAGGGTAGTAGGCCGGCGACTCCCAAGCTACCACGCCTGCCCGTATCAAGGCGCCGAGTACTGCGGCCACCACGAAATTGCCCAGAGCACCGGCCAGCGCTACTGATACCGCCGCCAGCCTCCGGTTGCCACGCAGGCGCCGGTAGTCGACCGGCACAGGCTTGCCCCAACCGAACCCGGCGAGGAATATCATCAACGCGCCCACCGGCTCCAAGTGAGTAAACGGGTTCAGGCTAAGCCTTCCCCTGCGCTTGGCGGTGTCGTCTCCACACAACGTAGCTGCCAACGCGTGACCGAACTCGTGGACGGGTATGGCCACCAGGAGGGCAACCGTGACGCTCCCCAACAGAAGCAGGAACACAAAAGGATCGTCGCCAAGAACGCTGAGGTAACGGAATATCATCGGGCACACCCAATGGGCGTATTATAGCATAGATAGCTTCAGTACCCCCAGTACGCCACGTGTGATGCAGCACCATCCGGCACCTCGGCGGCGAGCACCGCACCGTGCGCCAACTACGTTCGCGAGACTTGGCATCGCCGAAGCTATATGCTACAATTCACGTGGTTCAGGGAAAGGAGGAACTATGGACGCTCATCGAGAGATATTCTTCGGCGGGAGTGTGGAATCGTTTGGATGGATTATCTACATCCTCGCCGTCCTGTCCATCATCATACTTGGCTACGCGTTCTACCGCCGCATTCGTCTTTGGCAGGTTGGCGTCAAGGATGACTCGACATCCAATCTGGGCCAGAAGACCAAGGCGTTCATATACACCGGTCTCATCGACGGCATAGTACACAGGAGAATCATCAGGGACTGGTTCCCAGGCATCACGCACGCCCTCGTATTCTGGGGCGCTCTGCTGCTCCTGCTCGGCACAGCGGTCGATGTCATCAGCCACTACATAGTCGAGTTCCTGCACGGGAGTACATATCTGGCCTTCTCATTCCTGTCCGACCTCGGCGGAGTGATGATTATCGTTGGAGTCCTGGCCCTGGCCTACCGCAGATACATACAGAAGCCGGACAGGCTGGACAATATCCTCGACGACGGGATCACCCTCGGCCTCATATTCGTCATAGTGCTCACGGGTTTCATTGCCGAGGGCTTGCGCATGCTGGTCACCCAGGCGGCAAACCCCACGCTTCCGATCATGGCCGAGTGGGCACCATGGTCATTTCTCGGCTACGGCTTCGCCAAGGCATTCGGCGAGGGCACTAACCCTCTCACCGCCTACGAGGGCCTCTGGTGGTTCCACTCCTTGCTGATACCCGGCACGATCGTGTACTTCGCCCTGCGAATCGGCAAGCTCACGCACATCGTGGTCTCACCACTCAGCGTCTTCTTCCGGTCGGACAGGCCCAAGGGGGCCCTCCGAACTGTAGACCTGGAAGAAGCAGAGACGTTCGGCGCCGCCGACATAAAGGACTTCACGTTCAAGGACCTCCTGGAGCTCGATGCCTGTACCCGATGCGGGAGATGCCAGGACAACTGTCCGGCATATCTCAGCGGCAAGCCGCTCTCACCCAAGAAGGTGATCCAGGACCTCAAGGCCTTCATGAGCGAGAGGGCACCGGAATTGCTCAGCGCCAAGGCCGCGAGCGAGGGCGAGTCGGCCACTCCCGGCGGTAACGGCAAAGTTATGATCGGTGATGTCGTCACCGAGGACGAGATCTGGGCCTGCACGACATGCCGCGCATGTCAAGAGCAGTGCCCGGTCTTCATCGAGCCGATCCACAAGATAGTCGAGATGCGGCGCAACCTCGTTCTCGAGCAGACCCAGTTCCCGGAGACCGCGATGGGGGCGCTGCGAAGCATGGAGCAGCGTGGCCATCCCTGGCGCGGCACCATGGCGGCAAGGACGGACTGGGCCGACGGCCTGGACGTCAAGCTGCTGTCAGACGACAGCAACGTGGACGTCCTCTACTGGGTCGGCTGCACGGCGGCGCTGGAAGAGCGGAACATGAAGGTAGCCAAGGCCGTCGCCAAGGTATTGAAGGCAGCCGGGGTCAACTTCGGGATCCTCGGCCCTGAGGAGGTATGCTGCGGCGAGCCGGCGCGCAGGATAGGCAACGAGTACTTGTTCCAGACCCTGGCCCAGCAGAACGTCGAGACACTGAACGGGTACGGGGTCAAGAAGATCGTAACGGCCTGTCCGCACGGGTACAACACGCTCAAGAACGAGTATCCTGAGTTCGGCGGGCACTACGAGGTCTGGCACCATACCGAGTTCATCAAGGACCTGATCAGGCAGGGCAAACTCAACGTGTCCAGAGTTGTAGCCAAGAAGACAACGTACCACGACTCATGCTACCTCGGCAGGTACAACGACATATACGATGCCCCTCGCGAGATTGTACAGGCTGCAACAGGGACTGCCCCCTTGGAGATGGAGCATCAGCGGAGCAAGGGGTTCTGCTGCGGCGCTGGGGGCGGCAGGATGTTCATGGAGGAGCAGATCGGCACGCGAATGAACCAGATGCGTACCGAGGAGGCAATGAAGGTGGGGGCGGAGGTGATCGCCTCAGCCTGCCCGTTCTGCCTCCAAATGTTCGAGGACGCAATCAAGGCCCTTGAGCAGGAAGGCGCGGTCAAGGTACTTGATATCGCCGAGATAATCGCGGACTCCCTGGAGTAGGCTCCACCTACGTCGCAACGAGATAAGGCCCTCAGCTAACGGCTGAGGGCCTTATCTCGTCATCGGGGGCCTCAGCTTCCTTGCAGCGTGATCAGCCATGGCCCACAGGACATACAGAGGCACCTTCCACTGCCCGAGCACCTTCGAGTAGTCCCAGAGAAACCTGGGAAATCTGACAGTGTAGTAGACCGCCGCGCTGAGAAGCTGTTTCTTCGTGAGATGCTTCTCCATGAAGATGAAATGACCTCTGGTAGCATAGTAGACCGGCTTGCCGCTCAGCCGCTTCTGCTTCTCCGGAGGCAGCGTCTTGTGCCAGACCTTGGCCCCAGGAACGAAGACTACGCGAAACCCCTCGCGCGCCGCCCTGATGCTCAGGTCCGCGTCCTCCCACCCGAAAAAGAACCGCCGGTCGAGAAACCCGACGCTCTCCAGGACGTTCCGCGAGATCGCCATGAAGCATCCACAAATCCATGCGACGTCTGTTGCGTCTTCGTATTGGCCATCATCGATCTCGCCACTGCCCCTGATCGGAGTGCTGCCGGTGTTGTAGTCGATGGAGCCCCCGGCGAACCATATCATGTTGGGGATCTCCTCGCAGTACACCTTTCCGCCCGCTATCCCGATCGCCGGATCCTCCCCGACCACGCTCATGAGCTGGTCGAGGAAATCGGGGGCAACCACCGTGTCATTGTTCAGCAATACGATGTACTCAACGTCCCTGGCCAATGAGTCCCGTATCCCGATGTTACAGCCCTCAGCGAACCCGTCGTTCCTCGGGTTTGGAATCAGTCGTATCCAGTCGCCGTAGCCATCTCGCAGCAGCCTCACGTCATCCCCATGCGAACCGTTATCCACTACAACCACTTCGAAGTTGGCATAGGTAGCCCTCCGAAGCGAATCCAGGCATTCCGAAGTGTCAGCGTAGTTGTTCCAGTTGACAATGATGATCGATACTCTGGGGGAAGTCATCCGGAGCGTCAACCTGCTCACTTCCTGGCCACTGCCACCACGTAGGCCGATGAGACCTCGTCGTCATCTCTAAAATCGTGTATGCCACGGTCGCGCTCCACCGACTTGTCAGCCAGCGTGACATCGCACTGGCCGTAGAGATCGACCTCGCGGAAGACCGCCAACAGAAGCGTGCGGAACTCATCCGGCCAGAACTCCCTGACGTGAAACCGATTGGGCGGCGTCTCCACGTCTGGAGAGAAGACCCCCTTGTTGGGTGTAGAGCAGATCATGAGGCCGCCGGGCCTCAGCACCCTCCCGCACTCCAGGAGGAACGCTTCGTAGTACTCGAGATGCTCTATGGTCTCGAACGACACTACGGCGTCGTAAGACCCATCGGCAAAGGGGAGCCGTATTCCATCGGCACAGACGAAGTCAGTCCTGCCGTTCCTGCCGTACCGCCTCTGGGAGTAAGCAACAGCCTCAAGCGACACGTCCACCCCGACGCACCGCCCCGCCCCGGCTTCCATTATGCGAGCCAGGCCATAGCCAGCGCCGCAGGCCACATCCAGGACCACCATGTCCCGGCTCATGGCGGCGGCGAACACATACCTGTCCATGTGCTCGCGGTAGATGGTATCCGGTGTCTTCCCGGGAACCACCCGCTCTCCCGTGAAATCCAAATCCACGCTGTACATTCGTCTCCGGCCTGCTCGATGCCGAGAGTATTCTAACACAATGGCATGGCCCTCGATGGGGAATTACGGGCATAAGAAAAGGCCCCTCGCCAGCGAGGGGCCTTGCTTTCAAATGAGGTGTGTACTAGAACGGTGTCGGCTTCAGATTGGTCTCCCCGATATCGATCCAGCCCTGTCGAAGGGCCAGCACTACCGCATGAGTGCGGTCATTGGCGTCCAGCTTGTTGAGTATGGACGTCACGTGGTTCTTGATAGTCTGCTCGCTTATGCCCAGAACGTGGGCAATCTGCTTGTTTGAGTATCCCTCCGCAACGTATTTGAGTGTCTCTGTCTCTCTCGGCGTCAACGGTGTGGCCAGGGTCTCCATTGCCTTGCCCATGAGCGTCAGGTCCTGGAACTGCCTCAGAACCTGCTCAGCGACACGCGGCCTGCTCAGAAGGCTGTCGTTGATGGGGCGCTCGCCCCTGTGGATTCGCCTTACTGCGTTAGCAAGCTCCTCCGGGGCGATGTCTTTCGTGAGATAGGCTACGACGCCCGTGCGTACGGCCTGGAACAGCTGCTCATCGTCCGGGCTCGAAGTCAAGGCAATGACAGAGACATTAGGACATCGAGTCGTTATCTGACGGCCCAGGTCCAGCCCTCTGAGAAGAGGCAGGTCGACGTCCAGAAGCACCACGTGCGGCATGAAAGCCTCTACTAATGTGATAGCCTCCGCGTTGGGACTGCATTCTCCGACTACGTTTATGTCATCGGAAGCCGTCAGAGCCTGCCGGATGCCCTGCCGGTAGAGGGTCTGCTTATCAACAATGAAGACTGTGACCTTCTCCAATTCCGTTACCCCCTCTGGCGATCTATGCTAAGCTAATGGACCGGGGCCTTGGCCAAGCTGAATTTAGCACAGGCCTTCCAGACTTGTCCATAGTACTTTTTTCCTAATCGGACCCTACTTTTCTCCCAGTCCTTCCCATCCACCGCAGACCCTGTACTCGGCCCCTGAGGTGAACCCGAGTATATCCCCCGTGCCTCAGGCTGTCCATAGGAAATAACTCCTACTCCGCATCCCCCATTCGGTTCATACAACCGCAACATACTTGCTTACTTTCCTACTATCATTCCTGCATACCGACAACGTCGCAGACTGTACCACATAAGTTGTGGGTTTGTCAATACCTTATCCTGCATTTTCTTGCACTTTTTTCAGCATTTCCCATCCAATCCTCGGACCAACCCCAACAACCGTCCATACCAGTTCCGCAAACGCTATCACGGGTAGTGCCCGCTGAACTCGGCATACCAGTATGCCCCGTTCTTGTACACCCCATAGACTACCCCGGGAACCCCAATGATCCAAGTGTAGCCGCCGCCCGTATTAGGGTTGCCGTTGTACTGCACGCTCGAGGACTTCGGGAAGTCCGCGAGGTAAAGTGCGTTCTCACCCGTGACCGGCGCCGCCGTCTGCCGGTTGTCGTCCCCCGGATCAGTCGAATCCTTGCTCGGATTGACCAGCAGCCCCATCCATATCGCCGCCGCCTCTATATCGGCGTCGTCGGCCGCCTCCGCGTCACCAGGGTCGTACTCCCCATCCAATACTCCTACACCCTTCCCATCGACGAACAGCCTCGGGTTGCCCCGATCACTGACGTCCCCTCCCCCGCTATCGGTCAGGGCCACCAGCACCCCCGACGCCTTCCCATCTTGAGTCGGGAACCAGTGACCGGCCCCCTGCGCATCGACATCTCCCCACCTCCACGTCCCCCCATCGTCGTACGGGCCCCGGTGGACGTCCCCATAGAATATCTCCACAGACATCCAGATGGTCGCGCGGTCGGTGTCATAGGTCTGCTGGCCACCCTTCCCATGGGCCCCAACGACGCTCATCGACACCACCGCGCTGAGTATTCCCAGCACCGCGAGCACAATGACGAGTTCGACCAGGGTGAAACCACCCTGATCCCGCTTGTGCTGATCGCCTTTCGGCCTGTTAACCCCGTTCATCTCGAAAACCACACGACGTGGGCGATGCTCCCGCTCACGCCCGAAAGGAGGAGAGCCCCGCCTTGGATCGGGGCTCTCCTCTGCCGAGCTCGGCTATTACTGAACTGTCGATTTGCATCATGGATAGTTGCCGCTGAAGCCCGAGTACCAGTCACCTGTGGTAGCGTCTGTGTAAGCTCCGTAGACCTTACCGTTCAGGCCCACAACCCAGGTGTAGGTACCACCAGGGTTATTCGGATTACCGTTGCCGGTATCCTGAGCAGCACCACCGTAGCTGCACGACCTGGGGAACTCCGTCAGGTACATGGACTCTTCGTCGGTCAGCGGTGCCGCCGTGCTCCTGTTGTCGCTTCCTCCTGCAACCTCAGCAGCCGCCGGGTTCACCAGCAGTCCCATCCAGATCGCTGCTTCGTTGATCTGCGCATCAGTAGCCGCAGCAGCACCGACATCCAGCCTCGGATTGCCTTGGGCATCAGTCACCGCAAGGTTCTCGGTTACAGCCGAAGCTGTGCCGTTGGCCGTCGGGAAGAAGTGGCCGGTATCGCCGTTACTGTCACGCCACTCCTGTCCAACAGGCCCTACGTGCACATCACCATAGAACGTGGCCGCTGATGTCTGGATGGTCTGGAGATCGGAGCCGAATGCCTGGCTGCCGCCTCGGCCGAACAGTCCCATGACGTTCGGTACCACGACCGCCGCCAGTACGCCCAGAATGGCGATCACGATCAGCAACTCGATCAGTGTAAAGCCTCGCTCCCTCTTCCTGATTTTTAGATTTGGCCTCTTCATATTCTCACCCCCTTTCCGGCTTAGATTCCCTGTGAGTTTCGCTTCGCTCCACCCACCCTACCAGTTTTATCGCTTTACGCTTTCAGCGTATTGCAACCTCTTTAATTAACCGGTGGATTTCGCTTCGCTGCATCCACCCTACTTCCACTCCATCCACCCTGCTTCAATATCATCACCATTTCAGGGTAATCGCCTGTTACGCCAGTGAATATGGGGAGATAGTCCCGATCGTGGAATCATTTAGTAATGGCACTGCGGAACCCCATTAGTAATCCTCGGGGTCGAGGTTGATAGACACGATGCTTGCATCATCGATGCGCCAGACCCCCTCGTCGTGGTGACGGGGGAGCTTCTTTACGAAGTCGGGGACGAATGTATAGGTCTTCACGCCAACCGTCACACTGGCACTGAAATCGATGGCCTTATACTGGCCCTCACCGGGGAAACGCAGGTCAGCCGTGGGCGGCTGGTTGGACGCCAGGATGAACTGGTCCACCGCCTGCTGCACTGTGTGAATGTCGGTCTCCATCGCAGCGGCCTGGCCGCTGCTGAACACGCCGGTCACCTGCATTATCACGACCGCCACCACGATGAGGAATATAACCAGCACGAACATGAGCTCCATCAGCGTGAAGCCCTGCTCCGAACCCCTGAGTAGCTTCATCTTCGAAATCATAAGTCGCTACTCCCTTATTGCACCCGGTCTGTCACCTCGCCTCCGATTGTACGCACGCTCGAAGCTGCCTCACAATAGCGATTTCGGTCGGGGTGAGGTGGTCATTTAGTACTATACTTCCGCGCTACGCGTGGATGGCTGGAAACACTGCAGGACGAACGCCGCATAATAAAAGAAAGACGCCCCTCCAAGCACTGAGTTTCAAACTTGGCCTCTTCATGTTCTTACCCCCTTTCCGGCTTAGATTCCCGGTAGGTTTCACTCCGCTGTATCCACCCTAGTATTTGGTGACAGAAATAGGCGTTACGTAGTTTCGCAGTGGGAGACCCTTCACTCCGTTCAGGGTGACGTAGTATTCGGATGTCATTCTGAGCGAAGCGAAGAATCTACATTATTACGCTGACTTATGTCACCAGGTACTATGCTTGCTCCCTTCAACTTGGCGGTGGATTGCGCTTCGCTCCATCCACCCTACCTCTAATCACCGCTTTTATCCGGTGGCATTCGAGGGCGAATGCCCTACCTCCCGCAGAGCGAGGGATCGGGCGTGCAACGCCCGCGGGCGGGCGGGTGGGCAAAATCAGCGCCCGATGGCAGAGGGGGGTGTGCTGGGTTTTACGCTTCGCTGCACCAGCACCGTTACGGGACTCGCCGCATAAGAAAAAGGAGGCGCCCAGTGGAGCGCCTCCTTGCATAGCCTTGTCCCGGATAGGCCCTACAGCAGCTCAGTGATGCTAATCATCGCGGCCTCGTACATATCCAGTATCCCGCTGCCCCACAGAAGGGTCAGCACCGCTCCCCCTGCCAGGAACGGCCCGAACGGGATGGCATCCTTTCGGCCCTTGACCCCGAAGAGCAGGAGAAAGATAGCCACCAGCCCTCCATACAGTATCCCGAGCATAAGTGCCACGAAGATAAGCGGAAAGCCGCACGCCAGCCCCATGAACGCCGCCAGCTTCACATCACCCATCCCCAACCCGTTGGGGAACACCAGATAAGGCAGGAGCATAAGTGTAAGGCCGATCGCTCCGCCCAGCAGGGCGTTGACCGCGCCTATGTTCGGCCAGAATCCCTCGAATCCGCCCCAGAACCCCGAGAACACCAAAGCGAGGATCATGGCCGGATACACTACCTTGTTGGGGATGATAAGATGCTCCAGGTCGACCACGAATATGACCAGAAGCAGGCAAGCATACACAAGGGCGATTCCCAGCTGAAGGCCGACCCCGAAGTACCACGTGAACAACACGAAGAGCGCCGCCGTGGCCATCTCCACCAGCAGCACCCTCTTCGGGATCGCTGCCCCGCAGTGCCGGCATTTGCCGCGCAGACAGATGTAGCTCACGACAGGAACCAGGTCCAGCAGCCCGAGTCTGGTGCCGCAATCGTCGCAATGCGAGGGCGGCCTGACCAGAGACTGCCTCATCGGGATGCGGTCGATACACACATTCAGGAAGCTGCCCACGGACAGACCCACGACAGCTGCCAGAATCAACTCCAATGCCAACATGACTTTATACTCTCGATCTCTTTTGCCTTCCGGGCCCGACTCCGCGCCGCCAGTACGGCGAGCAGACACCGGCATTGCGCTGTCTGCCTGTCATCAGGGTCCCGGGCAGGTGTTGCACCCGGCACTAGTTGCCCAGCATCAGGCCTACGTGCGCCATGTACTGTGCCAACGGGAACTCCGGCGGATACTCTACCGTCGGCTCAGCGTTCGCCACCTCACGGCCCGTCACGTCGACCACTCCCATCACCAGCTCAGGATCCAGCGCAAGGGCTCCGCTGAGATAGACAGGCGTATCATCGGCCAGCGGCGCCTCCTGATGGCTCCGGTTGTAGTAGTCGATCGTCCGGGGCAGCTCGTTCAGAAGCTGCTGCGCTGCGGCCTCGGGCCCGGCGCCACTCTGCACCACTACGGTCCGGAAGCTCGCAGGAAAGGACCCCTGCACGATGACGATCTCGATGTTGTCAACCTCGGCGTGAACGATGATCCCGTTCTCGCAACCCACAGCCCGCGCCAGCGCGAACGGAGTCAACTCTATCGACTTCACGCCCAGTCCTGCGGTCTGGCAGGCCTCCATGAAGTTGAGCACGTTTCTCTTGGGAACGGTAAGCGTGTACACCCCCTGCTGGCTGCCCTTCTTGGGCAGCATCTCGGTGAGGATGTACTCGTTCTCCGTGTTGGTGCCGGGCGCCAGTCTCTTCAGTTCACGGGTAGCGGCTTCACCGATCCTGTCTTTCTTGATCCCGGGCAGATTCAAGACCTGACCGCTGCTGCCGGTACCGGGCAGAGCTGAGACGGCCCCTTTATGGGGAAGCTTATGCTCTTCCATCGATGCTGCGATCGCCTTGCCCACCTCGTCGGGACGGGATATGATCCCATTTCTGACCCAGGCCGAGTTCAAGGGCAGTTCGTACCAGGCCTCAACCTTCTTGCCGGAGTAGGCCATCATCCTGACCGCCATACCCTCGACACTCAAAGCGACGTTCTTGCTGCTTGTCAAATTCACTTCTATGTCCTCCCTTCAGCAACCTTCGTTGCACCATTGGGCAGAGAAACACTTCCCGCGCCTGCCGGCGCATTCTATGCCTGGGTCACAACTGCCAGAGTCAGATCACCTTCCCATCCACCACCGCTCTCCAACTCCGCCAGATTCACAGCTTCGAAGACCAGTGTAGGGAATGAGCCACCTTCCATGCTCGCCATGAATCTCTGGATCCCGTCCAGGGTCCCCGACACACTCATGTTGACCTGTGTCTTGCTGTAGGTACTTCCACCGATCTTCTCTGTGCCGGTCTTTGAAGGAGAGGATAGGCTCACCAGCGTGATACCGCTCCAGCCTGCGTTGTTAGCTATGGCGCTGCTGAGGGAACTCATCGGCGCTGACTCCGGGAATCTGCCCTCGAGCTTCAGCGCAGCGATCTCAGTCTGTAGCTCGTTCAACTCCAGCTGCAGTGCCGAGACATCATAGTTGGCCTGGGCGGTCATCAACTGGATGTTCGCCGTCATCTCCTGCTGCTCGAGCTGATCGCAGAGCTCGCCCGCCGAGCGCGATCCCATGAAGAACATCACGCCGATAATCACAAGGATCAGGGCCAGCCCGAGCAGGATTGTCAGGGGCATATTGCTTCTCGCGGTAGCTACAAGCGCCATCATCTCTCACCTCCGGCGGTGGTCCGCATACTCAGTTTGAAGGTACCTGCGAGCACGTCCCATTCCGACGTAGTAACGCCTTCGAACATGCTGTCGTTCTCCAGCGCCGTGATGTACGTGGCTACGCGCTCATAGGTCGCGGCGATACCACCCACCTGGATTACTCCGTCCTTGCTCTTGGTTATGGACGTGAGGTACACGCTGGCGGGAACGCGATCCATCACCCTGTCCACGATCACGCCCCACTTGACGATCGAGGAGTTGAACTGCTCGAAGTCCGCAACCAACGTCCCGAGCAGGTCCAACTCTCCCTCGGCAGCCTTAATGTCCTTGTTCAACGCGGCCGCCTCCGCGCTCTGTGATAGGCTCGCCGCCTCAAGCTGCATTGCCTCGATCCGGCTTTGAGTCTCAGCGGCCTCTGCCTCGGCACCTGACTTCATGCTGTAGAGCTGGTAGCACCCGAAAGCCAGGCCCAGAACCAGCACCACGAGGCACACAGTCCGCATGCTGACAGGCGGTCGCGGCTTGTACTCCTCCGGAACGAGATTGATCTTGACGTCCATCCTAGCCTCCTGTCTCTACTTCGTATGTATATGTCAACGTACCCACGGTAAAACTGTACTCTTCCTTGGGGACGCCCTCGGTCTTGAATGATAGGATCATGTAGATCAGATACCACCGATCGGTCGTCGTATGGCAGCGGACATCGGCCTCGGTATCATCGCCTATGTTGATGTCGCCCTCCATGATATTGAACTCGTCGATGTCCACACCGCGCTCGCCGTGCGTTGAGACCGAGTTCATTGCGTTGTTGTCCGGGTTCGCAGGCGGGTCCTCCAGAGTCTTATACGTAGACTCGGACGCGCCTTTGATCTGAATGTAGTCGCCCTCAAAGCTAGAAGATCCATCACCCTCACCCACGAAATACGTCAGTTTGCCCTCAACAACCCCATCCGGAGGGTAGAAATTCGTTAGAGTGAAGTCCTGGTCGCTCGGGTAGGGCACGTGGAAGGCACAGTCGCCCGAGTTGTGAATCGGGTCATAGATGAACAGCTGGTGTGCCGTCTCGCTCGGGCTCTCATACAGGACGACCAGGGACCACCCAGAGAAGCACTTCAGGGGCTGTCCACTGGAACCTGCCTCGCTCGACTGGACACCCCGAACAGCATAGACGCCGTTCCCCGTGCCCTCCAGGATGTCAGTGACGTCACTGAAGCATGCGTACGAGTTGCCACCCGGAACACCGGTCTCCACCACCGGATCAAGCGACATGCCGTACTTGTTGTAGGCCTCATGATTGACCGTCGTCCACGTCTCAGCACAGTAGTCGACATACACGTTGCCGACCAACTCATCGTTGGTGATCATGATCTGGCCCGACGGATAGTCGATCGTGTAACCGACCCCTTGGACGGGGTAATCGTAGCCCGCTGCGCTATAGTCGATGGTGATATTGCCAGACAGGGCCGGGTTGATAATCGTGACGTTGCCCAGGGTGTAGTTGATGGCATAGTCAACATCCTTCGTCAGAAGGTTCGAGCCGTTCCGGTACACATATTCCGCACGCGGTGCGGTGACTATGGGAGTTCGGTTTACCCAGAACTCCTCGCTGGTGACATTAGCCGATGCCATGCCCAGATATTCCCCCCTGTACCTCTTGGGGGTGATGTATACGGTCTCTTCCCGTGGCAGGACCGTGACCGGCGAGTTGTCGGTCAAGAACACGTTGTTTCCGTCACCGTCGAGCGCGACGCCGAGGGCCTCACCGTAGTACCGCTTCGGGTGCAGGAGTTCGACTGTCTCGTCAGGGCCAATCCAATCACCATCATCAACGAACGCCGCCCAGTACAGCCAGGCCGCTATCACCTCTCCGTCCTCAGGTGCCGTGTTGATGGTCCCCCTGCCCGTGTACCAGATCTCGTCAACAGGATCGTACCACCAGGTAGGCGACCCGGCAGTGGGATCCAGCCGGTACTCCTTGGTCTCATTGAAGTCCTTGTCCTGATCGATCAGCAGCGGGCCGCCCGTGGCCATGTAGTTGCCGTAGCTCACTATCGCTTCTCTGTTCAGCTCTCCCTGGGCCACGTAGGCCTCCACTCTGGTGCTCGTCCCAGAGGCCTCGTGGCTGGCCACCGACGTGGCCTTGTATATCTCGCAGCTGCGATCCCACGATTCGTAGCCTTCCTGCGTCCTCAACCAGCAGAACACGCCCTTGGGCTCGCTGGAAGGCTTGAACGTGAACGTGATGTCCCTGACGATCGGCAGCTGTCCGCCGGGATTCAGATTGACCAGTGAGCCGCTGTAGTCCCATTCCAGCGCCGTTCCACCCTTGTAGTTGGCCGTGATGACATCGGGGTCCCGATCAGGCATACCGTTGACCTCGATAACGTCGACGTACTCGAATCCCGCTGGGAGCCAGACGCCGAACCTGTCCATGAACGCCGCGCCAACGGCGGCGTCGGTGTAGGCGATCTCCACCTTGTATACGTTGCCCTCTTCGCCGATGGTCAGGTCATCTACACAGAAATAGCTGTAGTCGACAATCCGCAGGTCATCGACGTAGAAGTAGTCCCAGTTGCTGTTCATGCCGTCGCGGAATCTTATCGTGTAGTCGCCCGGACCGACATAAGGGTAATCACTGAGGTCAACCTCATAAGGGTTGTAGTTGCCCTCGTCATCAGACTCGCTCCACTCGCGCACGGCGTTGTGCCACGCCGACCCATCGAACACATCCAGATATGCGCGATCTGCCGACTCGAAGCTGCTCACCTTCGCCTGGAACTGCAGAGTAGGCTTGCCATATCCCGTCAAATCAACTTCGCGCCATGCCTCGTCATTTGATCCCCTTATCCGCAAGTGTCTTGACCCCTCGTATGGGGACCCGGCACCCGTAATGTCGTGGGCCCCCTGCCAGCTGCCAATCCACGTACCCGACGAGCCACCGATTTCGAAGGTGTCTATGGCGGAATTACCGTTCGTCAGATTGCCCTCTAAACGGACAGCGAAATCGTTCGTCATTGGGAAGCCGGAGAGATCGATGTCATAGCTGCTATACGTATCGTTGGCAGCACCGAACTCCCATCTTCGCACCTCGGTCCAGTTGCCACCGCCGGGGTCTACCTTGCATACGTACATGTCTCCAGGCTTGAAGTTGCCTGCCTTGGCCTGGAACTGGAGCCGCGCCTGTTCGATACCCGACAAATCCGCTGATCGCTCTACATAGCCCCAGGTGAAGAGATCACCCCTGCACTCCAGGTGGTAGTCGCCCTGAGGAGCCGCAGAGGACTCCCAAACGCTGCAGTGCCCGCCCGAAGTCCACGGGTCCAGCCAACCATCACCACCAGCCATGCCACCGGTCTCGAAATCGTCCCAGCATGCCTCGACGATACTCGTCTCGACCATGCCCACCATGACCAGCTTGTCCGACTTGTCCGCTGCCCCAACCGGCAGGGGATAGCCGGCAGGAAGGTCCTCCGGCAGCCAGACCTTCTCCACTGTGACATCGAGCTCGCTCTCGTTTACGCTGGGGGTCTGAGTGAGATATGGCGCGCTCTCGAAGGTGAGACTGGCGATGCCATCCAGCTCGCTCTGGATCTGGTACAAGGCATCCTCCACGCCGTAGTCAGCGGCATAAAGCTCGAGCATCCTGTTCTCGTGTATCTGCGTCGAGCGGGTTCCTGCGAAGTTCACGCTCAGCATGGGCGGGATAACGATGGCACCAAGCAGCAGCACGATCGTGACCACGATCAGCGCCTGACCGCTTTCTTCCTTCTTCAGTCTCGATACGATCTTCATGGTCCCACCCCCTATGCCTTAGACGGCTCCCGGCGGTATTCGCCTACTGAAGGGGCCTCGGTTGAATCTCGTACGTCCTGGTCTCCCACTCCTCACCCACCTTCGCTTTCACGTCCAAGACGAGAATGTTCTCTCTCGTCGCATGCCAGTCCACAACCGTGTTGTTCCGATCCAGATACTGGCCTACCGTTACCGCCTCCCCAGTGACACTGTCTGACCTGATCATCTCCCACAGCGTCCGCCCTTCGTCATCGGTCATGTTGCCCATCGAGTAGGTAACCGCGTGGTCGACGTTGTCCCAATCGGTCCAGGTCAGTGTGAGAGGCCAGCCCGTTACAGGGTCACCGAGCTGTACGCACTGCGCCTGCATCGCATCCTGTGTCAGCCAGAAGGCAGAGTTCTGCACCTGTATAACTGCCACGGTGCCATCGGTGCCCTTCGAGCTAGCCAGTATGATTTGCCTCAGCATCTCTCCGCCACCGATCACAATGAAGGTGCAAAGGGTCAGCGACACGAGCATCTCCGGCAAGGTGAATCCGCGCTCGGACTTGCCCGTTCCGCCAAACGGCCCGCGATACCTTATGATCTTCATTACCGTTGCACCTTGTGACACGTCGTGGTGAGTACAACTCTGTCGACGTGCTCGATCTGCACGGTTATCTCCTGAATGCCCTCGTCCTGGGTCGGCGGCAGCACTTCGTGTGCCAGAGTGTCAGGGTCGATGTGGATAGGCCTGGCAGTCACGATGACATCGTAGGAGTCGTCCGGCACGGGGACTTCCTCGTAGACGGGGTAGTCGCCATCGCTCTCGACGTAATCGCAGCTCTTCAGATACTCAACCTGGTTCTTGCTCAGGTTCTCCGCAATCGTCCGTTCCTGCTGAGCGAACACGGCCTTCGTGCTGAAGAGGATCGCAGGCGGGAAGGACGCCGCAATGAGGCCAAGAATCGTCATGGCCACGAGAACCTCCACGAAGGTCGATCCTGCCTGGCTTCTCCAGCGACCACGTCCTAATCGTCTGAAACCGTGCTTGAGCATCAAGCCGCGAGTCCTCCCGGCCTCGTTATCCATCTCAGAATGCCTTACTCCACTATGCTAGCCATACCATAGATAGAGCTGAACATGGTTATGGCTATGAACCCAATCATCAAGCCAACGCCGACTGTCAATGCCGGCGTAAGCATCCCTGTCACTCTCGCAATCGCGGCCTCGGCCTCCTCCTCGTAGAAGGCCGATACCTTGCTGAGCTGGCTCTCCAGGTTACCTGTCTCCTCACCGATGCCCACCAGCTCCGCCATCAGCGGCGGGAACAGGGGATCAGCTGCCATCGCCTCGGAGAACAGCTGCCCCTCGCCGACGCCGCTCCGAACGCCGCCCAGCGCCTCCGCAATTACACTGTTGTCATTGGTCTCCGCCGTAAGCTCCAATGCCTCGAAGAGAGACACGCCAGCACCGACGAGCATGCTCATGTTCCTCCCGAATCTCGCCAACCCGGCCTTGAGCACAGCGGGCCCCAGCACCGGCATCTTGATCATCAGACGGTCCTTGGCCCGTCTGCCGCGTGCGGTCTTCGCGTAAGCCAGGCCCCCGAACACCAGGATGAGTAGACCGCCGATTATGAACACAGCGTTCGCGCTGAAGAAATCGCCCAGCGCCACGAGCACCTTCGTCGTGGCGGGCATCTCTTTACCGAACTCGGTGAACATGCCGGTCAGCTTCGGCACTACGAATGTCAGCATGACGATAACCGCAACAATCGCCACCACGACGACGAACATCGGATAGGCCAGGCTCTTCTTGACCTTTGCCCGCGTCGCCTCGTCCTTCTCCATGTGGGTCGCTGTGTCCTTCAGAACGGCCCCCAGGTTTCCGGTCTCTTCACCAGTCTTCATCAGAAAGATGTAGAAGCTCGGGAAAACCGCTGGGTGCTTGGCCAGGGCATCGGAGAACTTGCTGCCTTCCTCCAGGTCCCGTATCAGGGAGCGCAGCACATCCCTGAATGCTTCCTTTCCATGGCGTGACAGTATCGACAATGCCCGCATCAGAGGTATGCCGGCATCCAGCAAGCTCGCCAGGTTCCGGCTGAAGCCTATTACATCCTTCTTCCTGACTCCGAACAGAGAAGGAAGGATCACGTGCGCCTTCGGCAGGCTTAGACTTCTCTTCAGACTGACGATTGTCAGACCGGCATCCCAGAGCATCTGCTCGGCGGCGCCTTCAGATTCAGCCTGTAGAACACCGGTCACAGCACGGCCCTGGTTAGTGCATGCGTTGTACCTATACTCCATTGCTAGGCCTCCACACAGCTCTGCTAAGTCCTATGTTCGCAGACGTTCGAGTAGGGTGTCTATAGTACTTTGGCTCCGAGGCGTTTAGCATTTCGGGTGGCGGTGGAATGTGAGGATAGTCACAGTGACGTTAGGATTGGGAAGGCTAGAAGATGGTGAACACGCTGCGTACTACCTCGCCCGGTGCCGTCAGACCGTCCTTCACCTTCTGCATTCCATCACGTGGCATGGTCACGAGGCCCTCACTGATAGCCTGTTCCTTCATTTCCGTAGCGGAGACACCTTTCATAACCATCTTCCTGAGGTCATCGCTCACCGTCAGCAGCTCATACACACCCAATCTCCCGAGAAACCCGCTGCGTGAGCAGAAGTTGCACCCTCTGCCCATTACGAACTTCGACTTGGCCTCTCCCATTACTCCCTCGTACGCCGCCGTATCCGACGGCGATACCTCCGCCTCGTGCCGGCAGTACGGGCACACCTTTCTCACCAGCCTCTGCGAGAGACTGCCGACAACTGCAGAAGTAACGAGGAAAGGCTCAACACCCATGTCTATCAGGCGCAGCAGGGCGCTGACGCTGTCGTTGGCATGAATCGAACTGAGGACCAAGTGGCCGGTGATAGCCGCCTGCACGGCGGTGGTCGCGGTCTCCTGGTCTCTGATCTCACCCACGAGGATGATATCCGGGTCCAGACGCATGATCGTACGCAAGCCAGCGGCAAACGTGATGCCGGCCTGACGATTGACCTGTATCTGGTTGATTCCCCTGAACCTGTACTCGATCGGGTCCTCGATGGTCATTATGTTCCTGCTCGCCGAGTCCAGCTGTTGAAGTGCAGCGTAGAGAGTCGTCGTCTTGCCCGAACCTGTCGGCCCGTTCACCAGGATCATTCCGAACGGCGACCTGAGCAGTCTCTCGAAGGGCTGCAGCACCGTAGGATTCATGCCCAGGTCCGACAGCTTGATGAGAAGCATGGACTTGTCCAAGACCCTCAGCACCGCCATCTCACCATAGTCGCTCTCGATCGTAGCCACACGGAAATCCACCTGCCTGTCGCCGACGGTTATACCGAACTGGCCGTCCTGAGGACGGCGTCGCTCAGCAATGTTGAGATTCGACATCACCTTAATCCTGGTCATCACTGCCGAGTGTGACCCGAGAGGCAGGCGTACCGCCTCCTGCAGCACCCCGTCTATCCTGTTCCTGACGAGTAGACAGTCCTCCTGCGGCTCTATATGTATGTCCGAAGCCCGGTCCCGAACGGCCTGTGTCAGCATCATTTCTACAGCTTGCACAATCGGAGCGTTCTTGCTCGAATCGAGAGCGATGGTGTCTTTCTGACCCTTTGTCAGACCGCTCTCCGCTATCTGACTTATCTGCTCCTCGATCTGTGACGTCAGCTTGTACTGACCATCAATGGCATCGCTGATCCTCATGCCCACAGCGAGCACAGGCTCAATCTTCTTCCGGGTTACATTGGTCAACGCGTTGATCATGTTGAAGTCTTGGGGATCATCAGTCGCCACGGTCAACGTTTCGTCGTCCAGGGAGACAGGCAGCACCTGGTACTCTCTGGCTACCTTCTCGGGCACCAGGGCAACAGCTGTGGGCTGGATCTCAGTGCTGGTCAGATTAACGACAGGCACGCCGCACTGCAG
This sequence comes from uncultured Dehalococcoidia bacterium, assembly GCA_964524995.1. Taxonomy (GTDB): domain Bacteria; phylum Chloroflexota; class Dehalococcoidia; order SZUA-161; family SZUA-161; genus CAZGDV01. Next base: position 37,560 of record CAZGDV010000007.1, read on the forward strand.
GCTGAGCACCGATGCGAGCACCTCGGGGTCAACCAGACCCTGCTCAATGAGCACGTCGGTCAGCTTTCGGCTCGATCGCGTGGCGATCTCCTGGGCCGATTTCAACTCAGCTTCGCTGATAAAGGCCCCGCTCACCAGGGCCGCACCCAGCTCGCCGAAGTCAGTTGATGACACGCCCTCTGCCATGCTGCCCACTCCTACCGGCAACCTCCCATCCCACGTTACGGCGCGCACCCTTTGTGCAACGCCACCGGTTCGCCATTGGAACCACTATGTGCACGAACCTCTGGGGCGCAAACTCCCCGAGTCGGGGGCCGTTGAGCTTCTGGGGTGGGCTCCTTCCACCCGATGCATTGCACCCCTACCATAAGTCCGTATCTCATCACTATCTTGGCCCGACTTGCGCTTCGGCTGCCACGCATCGACTCGGTACGTCGATGCTAGACGCGGGCCCCCGCGTTATCGGCCCTTCGACGACTCGAGGACTGCGAGACGAAGAACCGCTGCAGCTCCTCAGGTCGCTGTGATCTCAACAGTGCATCCTCCAGCGCAACGACATTCCTGCCTACGAGCTCCGCCAGGGCCTGATCGAGATTGATCATCCCTTCCTGGCTGCTGGTCTCGATCACGGCCGGAATCTGATGCACCTTCTTCTCACGGATCAGATTGCGTATCGCATAGTTCGCGATCATTACTTCTACAGCTGCCACCCTCCCCCGGCCATCGGCCCGAGGTACAAGCGCTTGCGACAGCACTGCCTCCAGCACCAGTGCGAACTGGGTCCTCGCCTGCTCCTGCTGAGCGGGCGGGAATTCGCTGATGAGCCTGTCGATCACGTTCGCTGCGCCCTGAGTGTGCGCGGTCGCGAGCACCAGATGACCGGTCTCAGCGGCTGTGATTGCGGCCGACGTCGTCTCGACGTCGCGCATCTCGCCGACGAGAATGACATCTGCATTTTGCCGCAGCGCGTGTCGCATGGCGGCGGCGAAGGAAGTTGTATCATCACCCAAATCTCGTTGGACTATTAGGCATTTCTTGTTGGAATGCAGGAACTCTACCGGGTCCTCCACTGTGAGAACCTTCCTGCTCTCCCGCTCATTGAGGTAATCGATCATGGCCGCCTGAGTTGTTGACTTGCCACTGCTGGTGGGCCCAGTCACGAGTACCAGCCCCTTCCTCTTGACGATAAGGCTCTTGCAGATATCAGGCAGCCCCAGGTCGTCCAAGGTCGGAATTCTCAGCGGCAGGCACCTGAACGTCAGCGCGATACTGCCTCTCTGCAACGATGCATTGACCCTGAACCGACCGGTCCCCGATATGCTGTAGGCGAAGTCCAACTCCAGATCCTGGTAGAACGTCTCCTGCTGCTTCTCGGTCGTTATCGACTCGAATACCTCTTTCACCAACATCGGAGTCAGGGCCTCATCACTAGCTGGCACAAGGCTGTTGCACGACCTGAATGTGGGACACGCGGGCACTGCCAGGTGCACATCAGAGGCACCCATCTGCATCGCCGTTCCCAGCAGCTCATCAACGTCAATCATGACACCTCACCTGGGACCAGGGCGTCACTGCCCTTCGCCCGCAAGGACTTGGCACCTCTAGCCCCATGTCGCTCCTGTGACTTCACGAAGGCCTCCACGATCACAGGGTCGAACTGGGTGCCAGCACATTGCCTTAACTCGGCTGTTGCCTGTTCGTGGGTGAACTTGCCGTGACGGTAGGGACGTAGTGACGTCATAGCATCGTAGGAGTCCGCAACCGCGAGTATCCTCGCGTCCAGCGGTATGTTCTCGCCCTTCAGGCCTGACGGATAGCCACTCCCATCGTACTTCTCGTGATGGTACTGTATCGCCGCCAGACATCCACTCAGACTCTCCACATGCTTGATGATCGCTACGCCCAGCTTCGGATGAGAACGTATAGGCTCCCAGTCCTCGGGACTCAGCGGCCCAACCTTCACCAGGAGCTCGTCCGAGATACCTATCTTACCTATATCATGTAGGAGCGCCGCCGCTCGCAGTGTGGCTATTCTCTCCGGCGAATACCCCACTTCCTCTGCGATGTCGGTCGCGTACTTGGCCACCTTCTTCGAATGTCCATACGTGTAGCTGTCCTTGGCATCCACGGTGGCTGCCAAGGCATATATGGTGCTGAGTATGCCCGGCTCTCCATCCGGGCTCATGGTGCTCGATCCCTGTTGAGCCGGTCCCAACTCCGAATACAGCACAACGCGGTCTCTGCCCGTCTGCTTGGCGTGATAGAGAGCCGCATCTGCTGCACGGATGATCTCCTCACGCATGACACCGTCAGTCGGCCAGGAAGCCAAGCCAACGCTGCACGACAACGGTGCTCCCCTGGAGTCCATCTCGACTTCAACCTTACGACGCACGCGCTCGCCGACGTTCCGCGCATCCTCAAGGGAGGCTTGAGGGAGTATGACGGTGAATTCGTCTCCACCATAGCGGAAGGCCATGTCAATCCCGCGTATGGAACTCTGAATGTATCCCCCCACGTCCCGGAGCACCTTGTCACCCTCGATGTGTCCATAGATATCGTTGTAGGCCTTGAACAGGTCCAGATCAAGGAAGAGAAGGGAGAATATCTCGCCGAAGCGAGTGCACCTGCTGATTTCCTCGTCGAGGCGCTCATGGAAGTAGCGGTGATTGTACAACCCCGTCAGCTCATCCGTATGTGCGCGCTGCTTGGCACTGTCATAGAGCTGCGCGTTCTCTATGGCGACGGCGGCCTCTGTTGCCAGAGTCATGATCAGGTCCAGGTCATCATTCGAGTAGAATCCCCTCGATTCCTTCTTGCCGAGGGCAAGGATTCCGATCAGACTGCCCTTTCCTTTCACAGGACACAGGACCTCAAGGCCGGCATCCGCGATGGCCTGACGCTCCGCCTCCCAGAGGGCCTTGAACTCCGGCGCTATCTCTATGGTGCTGCGAGGCAGTGGCCGGTCCTCGCGCGCCAGCCAAGTGACAACAGGGCTATCGTCGCGGAATCTTATAGGAGGAACGGGCTGATCCCCATCGAGGCATTGGCCATATTGCGATTCGAAGCCTCCATGGCACGGAAGCATGAGGCTCGCCCGTGAAGCGCGTACGGCCTTGGTTATCGGCTGCAGCATCGCCTCCGCCAGTTCGTCCAGGTCGAGCACGTTGCTCATCCTGCGGGCAAAGTTCAGCACCATCTGCCTGTAGTCATAGCGCTCTCCATAGAAGAGCCGGTCTACGCATTTCTGTACAGTTGCGCGGAGCGGATTGAAGAGCCAAGCCATGAGGAGTGCCATCCCGATCGTGGCCCCTAAACCAGCTGAAGTCGTCCAGCCCTGAAGCAAGTAGTGCAGACTGAAGAGAAGCAGGAGATATAGCGCGGTAACGCATACGGTCACCAGAGAGTACGCGACACCCTTCCGAACGACAACCTTAACATCCAGAAGCTGGTACCTCGTCGTCGCGTAGAGTATCATTACGCCGTTGCCGAGGTGACCACAGTGGTCCAGCGCGAAGCTAGGCATGTGAGTTACGACTACAGGAAGGCTGAACACCACCATAAAGCCCATGCCCGCAAGCAAGTAGAGTATACGAGTACGATTCACCGCATCCTTCAGCGACCGGTATCGCCTTGCCAGCCTGTACACGGACAATGCTGCGAAGCATCCACCCCCGGCGCTCATCATGTACAGCCACGGACCATATTCGATCGCAGCCTTGCCCTCACCTAGGTATTCGAGGCTCTGGGGCACATACCCGAGCGCCGCCACTACCGCGAGGGCTGCCAGGAAGGAATAGCCGAACGCCACCCACTTGCCCCCGCGCAACCCGACAAAGGCACAGATGAAATGATAGTAGGCAACCACCGCCCACAGCCCAGTGACCGGGAGCAGCGCACCCCAACCAGCGAAGTGAGAGGGGAAGAAGTTCATGTGGACCATGAACGAACTCAAGCTCCAGCCCATGGCACCTAGCAGGTAGACAAAGAAGAGGCGGCGCACTCGTGTACGCATATCCCGCAGTATTATTACCGCCAGCACCACGTAGATCACGAGCGCGGCGAACTGAACGACGGAGTAGCTGTTCATACTCTGCGCTTGCCTTCCTTGAACGGGGGTGACACGCCACACCACGTTCACTAACCATTATGAGCAATACCCATCGTCTGCCAATCCCACAGTGGTAACGCTGGCAAGCATGAAATAGTACCAGTACTATTAACTCCGAGTATGAGTGAAGCGCAGGTAAGCAGAAGCTGGAATGGAGAGCAGACCGACACTGCCAAGGGTGCAGAAGGCGTTGTTAACGTGGACTTCGACGCATAGATGGTGAATCAGGATGAGGCGGGCGAGGACAATGAGAGGCTAGCGAGGCGATCCGGCCCCCATGAGGAACTCGACTATGTTATCACTCGGATTGATGTGCGGCGGCTTGATGTGGGCCAGGTCAGCACCGGCCGCCCTCTGTCTGTTCATGTAAGAAGCGAACGCTCCCTCAGGCAACAGGCATACATCAAGCGTCACGTTCTTCATGCGCTCAAGAACGTGGTAGAAGGGATCAAGCTCACCGAGTCGCAAGCGAATTGACTCAGCTGCCAGCAGCGTATCTATGCTCGCGCCGTTCCTCGGCTCTATATAGAACCGTATTCTGGGGCGATCACCATCTCCCTGCTTGACCAGCCAGTCCCGGTAAGGAACGCCGGAATCCTCAACAGCCTGCCACATTGTGGCCTCGCTAAGATTGTGTGCAAACCCGTCGATGTTTATGACGTTGTCGAGCCGCGAGTGGAACTGCATCTGAGGAATGTCTATATCCAGAGCTTCGTTGCGTAGCGAGGTTATGGTCACCAAGTCTCCCAACATGTACCTTACGTACGCACCACCATAGAAATTGGTAATTACCAGCCCGTATACCCTGTTGGGCTCTACTTCGTCCAGCAGGTAAGTCTGCGGCTGGAATGACTGGTCCACTGCCATTCTGCGGTAGTCCTCTTCGGGAACGAACTCCAAGAAGTTGATATATGGGATGAATACCATGTCGCGATAGTCCCATGTCTGCGTCGCTATCATCACCGTCTCTGTGGAGCCATAGACATCCAGCGGATAGCGCCCCCACATCTCCCTCAGCTTCTCGCGGTACACAGCGGTATCCATACCAAAGCATACCAGCATCTTGAGCCGCCAGATGTCCTTCGGCAGTATCTGCCTGCCAGCGATCTTGGCTCTGACCATCGCCTGAACCATACGCAGGAGCAAGCCAGGATTCTTGAGAAGCGGCACCAACTTGCCCAAACCACCACCCTGGCCGAACTGCTCACCCATTACCACCAGTAGACCGGTCAACGCAAAGAGAAGATCCATGCCTTGAAACAGCGCTAGTCTGAAGCCCTGCGTCAGCCTCTCTTCGAAGTCCATTTTTTCGGCCTGGTCCATAGGAGGCAGGAAGTCAAATATGCCTTCCTCCGCCGCACGATGGGACCAGCATCCGCTTGCGTAGGGAGGTGGCGCCATCGCATAGAGGAACCTATCATGTTCCTCCAGGACGATGTCCCCTCTTTCTCTGCAAGAGGCGAAGACAATCACCGAAAGCAATACGTCGCCGAGTTCCCTGTACATTCTCTCGGTCACCGGCACCCATTTGAAAACATACTCCTCCGACCGCCCTGAAGTCCTCTGCCAGAACATGGGCTTCTCCGGAAGCGCATCCTCCATTTGCTCCTGAAGGTAAGGGGCATAGTCGGCGTAACGGGTGATAGGCACCTGCTCACGGAACTCATCAATGCCACGCGGCCTTGCGCCCTGCATAACCTGGTTGCCCAGCGGACATCGCTTCAGGAGCTCTATCTGCTCCAGCAGCAAACGCCGCTGAATGGTCATGAACTGGTCTAATGTAAGGTCTATGAACCCGCAGCACCTCTCCCAGAACTCCTCGCTTCTTCCCTCCCGGAGAAGCTGGAGAGCGCTGGGGCCACGCATCGACGCCTCGGCGTCCCGGTGCAACCCCTCAGCGACTGGCTGTTCCTGTCTTGCCGATACCACCACGATCGTCCCCCACCAAGCTGCTCTGGCTCTGAACGCCTCCCTACCGTCAAGACGCTCTGCGCGCAGCCTAGATGATTATTACTAACATGCATCAACCTGGGCGTCAACTGCACAGAACCTACCATTTCTTCTAGAAATGGTGCATTAACCTACACACCTCACCAAACCAACCCTTTTTTACGTTGCCGAGCCCGGCCTGTTGCCGAAGCTATTCCCATACTATAGTCCTAAGACGGACAGGTACTAAAATCTCATTGTCAACTTCTCTGGACTTCACTAAAATTGCAGTCGCGTATAGCATAACGCCATTTGAGTCTACCTACCACAACCAGGGGCTTGACAGCATCAAGCAAGCCACGAAGGGATGGGATCACGATGGACATGAAGGGCGGAAAAGTGAGAGAGATCTGGGGACGCAAGTTCAAGGTAGTGAAGAACGGGCTGGACGAACAGGAAGTGTTCGCCTTCGTTGGCAGCTTGATCGATCAGACCAATGAGTACGCTAAGAAGCTGGAGAATCTGGATTCACTCAGGAGACTGGCCGAGAACACGGTAATAGAGGCAACGAAGCAAGCCGAGGCTATCAAGATCGAGATCGAGGAGAAGGCAAACGAGCGGGCTGACGAGATCGTCGCCGAAGCTGAGAATAGGGCCAAGGATGAGGCCGAGAGGATAGTCAGGGAGGCCGAGGAAGCTTCTCGTGAGAGAATATCCGCCGCCGAGGAACAGTCTGAGAACGTACTGAAGGAGGCCGAGGAGCAGGCCAAAGCCGAAGCCGAGGAGATTCAGGCCAAGGCCGAGGCAAACGCGAAGGAAGAGGCTGAGAAGATCATCGCCGAGGCTGAGGAGAGGGCCAAGGCGGAATCAGATAGAGTCGTTCACCAGGCTGAAGCGGCATCCCAGGAGAAGATATCGGCCGCTGAGGATAAGGCACAGGATATCCTCAAGGAGGCAGAGGAGAAGGCCGACTC
>CAZGDV010000007.1:44670-49394 GCA_964524995.1 uncultured Dehalococcoidia bacterium
CAGGCAGGAGGCACAGCTGGTGCTTGATCGCAGCAAGAAGCTGTCGCACAATCAGATCAAGGCCAAGCTGCGGAAGGCACACGAGGAGATACTTGCCTCCATCGAGCTGGAGGCAATAGAAGAGATAGCCGAGCTTCCGAGTGCCGAGGAACCGCCGGAAGCCGCCGAGGCGGCCCCGGTCGCTGAGGCGGCTGAGGAGATGGCCGAAGCACCCCAGGAAGAGGTTGCAGAAGCGGTCGCCGAAGTTGAGCCGCAACCGGAGGTCGAGGAGGCTGAGGTTGAGGAGGAGGCCCTGCCTGCTGCGGTCGCGGCCGAGGCGGAGCAACCGACAGCGCCGGCACCGGAGGACACCTCCGCCCTATACGATGGCACAGTGGAACTCACCATACCGCCGCCCGTAGGGCTCGATCGGATGCTCCAACTTCATAAGCATCTGAGGTCGATCCCGCAGGTGGAGGTCCTGAATCTGGGAGTATCCGCCGACAAGGGCATCACCATAAGGCTACTGCTACAGGTCCCCACGCCACTGATCCAGGTCCTGGGGGAACTCCCCGAGGTGGAGAGCGTACAGGAAGCCGGCAAGGTGAACAGCGGACGTCAGGCCGGGAAGGCCGGCGTCAGGAAGTTCATCCTTTCGACCAAGAAGTAGCGGCCGGCACAGGCCAATCTTAACAGGTCCCGATTCGGCTTCGACATGCCCTAGTGATCCACGGGCAAGTGTCCTTCCGTCACAAGCATCCGTGACGCGCGACCAGCCCTACACCATCTTGCCGCATCGCCTGATCCCCGCCCCGGGGGCGCACCGCCAGCCAGAGGGAGCCCTCACACTCGTACCAAGACTATATGGCTAATGATCGAGAGTACAAATATCTCATTGTCAACTTGCCTGTGCTCGATCAGAATTAGAATTGAGGGCCTCGACGGGACGCAATAGCTATGGACAAGGAAAGGGAGCTCTGGGGGCACCGATTCAAGATCGTTAAGAACGGGCTCGACGAATCGGATGTGGTCTCCTATGTAGAGAGCATCAGGGATGGTACGTCCCCGCCTCCACCTAGTGACGACCTCACGCAGAAGGTGGAGAGGCTCGACTCGCTTGTCTCCGATCTGGCGGACAAGTTCGGCGCTATCGCCAGCAGACTCGAATCCCTCAGCATTACCGACGGAAGCGGCCAGGTTGATCCCGACAATGCGTCCCGACTTGAATCGCTGGTCGCCGATATCACACAAAGGCTTGACCTCCTTGCCGCGGGAGTATCTCAGGGCAATGTCCCGGGTGGCGACCTCAGCCCTGACGATGCTCAGTTCGATGTTGAGAAGCTGAAGCACCTGAACTCCCTGACCCGTCTGGCCGAGAGAACCGTCGTAGACGCCGAGAGAGAGGCCGAGGACATCCGTGCCGAGATCGAGCAGCAGGCCAATGACAATGCCAGCCGCATAGTCGCCGAAGCAGAGGAACAAGCGAGGGTCGAGGCGGACAGGATCATGGCCGAGGCCAGGGCCCAGGCAGACGACATCGCGAGACAGGCCCGGGAGAAGGCAGAGAGAGATGCTCAACTCATCAAGGAGGAAACTGACAAGCTCGTCGTTCGCAGCAAGGATCTGGTCGAGAGCGAGATCAAGGGCATGTTTGACCAGGCATACCAGAAGCTGCTCGCAAACTTCCAGGGAAGCGACCAGACGCCTGATGCAACAGATACATCCGAAGGTGCAGAGCCTGTCGTCGAGGACGGCCCTCCAGGCGACACCGAGCTTATAGCAGACGTCCCGCCCGAGGAGGCTACAGACGAACAGCAAGTGAATGAGTCCGACCAGCAACCAGGAGACGAGTCCCCACCTTCCGAAGAGCCCCATGATTCAGAGGCCCAGCCCTCCGAGGACTCGGTCGAAGGCGATACCGAAACCGAGCACCAGGAAGGCGAATCCCCCGATTCTCAGGACCAGCCGCAGGACGAGGCCGGGTCAGATAACCAGCCCGTCGATAGTGGGGAGGATGAGAGTCAAGTGGAGCAAGGCGAAGGTGATTCCCCCGACCAAGAGCAGCCCGCCCCACAGGCAGAGGATGACGGTGACGGCGAGGAACCGTCTGACCCTGACCTCTACAAAGGGACCGTCGAACTGGCGATCCCGCCCCCGGTCGGCCTGGATCAAGTTATGCAGCTGCACAAGGAGTTGAAGCAGGCCACTGAAGTCGAGGTGCTGAACTTCGGCGGCTCGGTTGACAGGGGCATAACGATAAGGGTTGTGTGCCACGCTCCCATTAGACTTGTCGAAGTCCTCAGTGGAATGCCCGGGGTCCAGAGCGCCGTAGACGAATCTCAGACTGATGGGCAGCTAGTCCCGTCTCGCCCTGCCAGCGATGGGCCCAAGATCAGGAGGGTCATAGCCACCCTGGGTGAGTAGGAGAAGAGTTCAAGCGGTTCCGTCAGTTCCGCCGGGACGCTGGCCGGCAGTCCACGCCGCGCGGCGGTGGCGGCCCGTGACGCACTGACATGGTCTCGGCATTGCTCACTCGTCCACGCGTTCAGGCATCGCGTTTCTGAGCGATGGCGCCGAATTCTGATTACCGCGGACAGGCGTATTCGCCTGGATGCCCACAGCCCGGGCGTGAGATTCGTTAGAGCGCTCGAGCGCTTCCATGAGCCTCACCCTCGTCGCCGCTGGCGCCTTCTGAGCCAGCTCCGCCAGAGCCAGCTTCTGATCAGTGGTAAGGTCCACGAGGCGGGTTACCGTGGCCTCATCCAACACATCCCTGTTCCCCAGGACACCGATGGCCCGATCCGTATTGGAGCTCATGACCCTGACCACAGAGGCGGGCACCACCCGATCCTTCTCGGATAAGGACTTCATCTCCTCCAGCCGGCGCTCTGCCAGCTTCATGTAGAAGTTGGCCTTTGCCTCATCGCCAAAGGTGAAGAACCCCTGAACCCTTTCAGCGGCTGTCTTTACCGGATAAAGCACATCGCCCGGCAGACTACTGGATGAAGCAGTCACCGTACCGGCCCCACCGACGAGAACAACCAGCAACGCTACCGCAACCAGCGCCCATCCCCGCTGCAGGGTCCAGAATGGCCGGCCTCTCTGCGACTCAGCCGCCCTGGCATGAATGGATGCCTGGACCTGTCGCTTGAGCGCCTGCTTGTAGTCAGCCTTGGGCTCGACAGACGTGCCCTCCGACACCGACCTCCCGGCCCGCAGCAGAGGCTCGAGTTGGGAGGAGTGCTCAGGGTAGGTCTCCAGGCAGCGCTCTACAGTCCAGCCATCACGCACAATGTGATCAAGACAGATGTCCAGTATGTCCTCGAACCGCTTACCCATCTCTATCCCACCCGACCATTTTCTTTCGTAACGACGCGAGAGCGGCGTGCTGCATCACCTTCACCGCGCCCTGGCTCTTGCCCATGACCCTAGCCACCTCGACCGTTGTCAGGCCCCCGGCGAACCGCAGATTAATGACTTCCCTCTGCGCTTCTGTCAGCTGCGCCATTGCCCACTTCAACTGTCGTATGTCAGAGCTCAACTCCGCCGCCCTCTCGGGCGACTCGTTGCCGTCCACCAGATTCTCGTCCAACGGCATCTGTCTACCCGACTTGTTCGTCCGCCAATAGTCAATCACCTGATTCCGCGCGATTCGAAAGAGCCAAGCAGACACGGGTGCCCCACGCCATCGAAACGACGGCCCCGATTCGAGTGCTTTCATGAATACCTGCCCGGTCAAGTCCTCCGCCTCCGCTTGGCTCCCAACTCTCGCCGCTACGTATCTATAGATCCTCGGCATGTAGTCCTCGTACAGCCTGGTCCATGCCTCCGGGTCTCTCTCCTTGAGTTGCCGGGCGAACGCGCCCTCGTCCTCCACCAGCGACTCCTCCCTTGCCGGAGCTTCTCGCCAGTATAACCGAAGGGAGGAGTGCTGGTAAATCACTGCACTACTAAACCACACTGCCCTGATCGACCATCCTACATCTCGTCATTCTCATCTACCTGGTACGGCAGCACACGGACTCCGTTGAGGGACTCAGCCATCGGCGCTACCCGCTGCAGTCCCGCTACAGTCCCGTTACAGTCCGTCTGCAGCGAGTCCATGTTTTTGACGTTCGACCGCAGCCTCTCGAGTATCCCGCTGTACGGCATTAGCTGTCTGAGCGAGTCGCCCAGTGTCGCTCTCTCGAGAACCGGGCCACCCGTCGGATCGCCGACCTTCAGCGAAGCCACGCCGGGCACGTAGCCGTCCTTGAGTGCGAAGATGCTGTAACGCCCCTCGTCAGCAAATGCATGTGTCAGCTTCCCATTCTCGTCGGTGTCACCAAGGTAATGCCCGCAATCGGCCGCGATGCCACGCAGCACGCCGTTATCGGCATCGGAGAACGGTGGAATCACGGAGTCCGGGCCCTCACATGGCAACTGCACCGCATAAAGTGAGGCTCCCTCCACAGGATCGCCCAAGCCACGGGTCAGAACCTGAAAGGTCACGTCCTCCCCCGGATCAGCGGTCTCCGGCGACCTGATCTCGAGCGCCCTGTTCGTAACGATGGTTATCGACTTCACAGCGGGCACATACTCGCTCTTCGTGGCAACCAGCCAGTAGCTACCGGTCTCACCGAATGTGTGTGTGAGAACACCATCATCGCCGGTCTGCCCGAGGTGCTCTGCACCGAAATCCCGCAGAACGGTGGAGTCGCCCGCTCTCAGCTCCTCGAGCATAGCCTTGGCATCGCTAATGGACG
>CAZGDV010000008.1:0-46447 GCA_964524995.1 uncultured Dehalococcoidia bacterium
GGGTGCGACTGCACGCAAGCGGATCGAGGAGTGTTTCAGCTGGCATGTCGCCGCGAAGAAGACCGTCGAGGTCTACGAGGAGGTTCTCTAGTTGCTCACTGTTGATTTCGAACTCCTGCCGATTCACAAGGGCGAGACGGTGCTGGACCTCGGGTGCGGTCCGGGTCGACATACGTGGCACGTATGTAAGATGGACGGCTGCAAGGTATACGCGATGGACTATGACTCGATCGAGCTCCAGAAGAATCGCTACATGCTGGGCCTGATGCACGCCAAGGATGAGGTGAGGAGCAGGTGGGCGATGGTCCAGGGAAACGCCATGGGGCTGCCCTTTAGAGATGGTTCGTTCGATAAGATCATATGCTCAGAGGTGATGGAGCACGTTCTCGACGACCGTATGGCGGCCAGCGAGCTGTTCCGCGTGCTCAAGGGTGGCGGGCTCCTCGCCGTCAGCGTGCCCGCGTGGATGATGGAATCGGTGTACTGGAAGCTGTCGGAGGCCTACCACACGAACCCCGGCGGCCACATACGCATCTACCGTGAGAGCGAGCTGGTACGGCTTCTACAGGGCCAGGACCTGGGCGTATACGCCGTCAGATACAAGCACGCCCTCCACTCGGTGTACTGGCTGCTGCGCTGCTTGTCCGGTGTCAGGAATGAGAACGCTCTGATACCGCGAATCTACCACAGGTTCCTGGCGTGGGAGCTGGACAGCAAGTCCTGGTTCTTCAGAAGAGTGGAGTCAGTTTTCAACCACGCATTCCCCAAGAGCGTCGTTGTCTACGTGAAGAAGGAGCTTCAGCCCGCTCCGGCAGAGGTGCGTGGGGAGGAGGAGCTCGTCACCGCCAGTGCCAAAGTAGCCGCCCGTCTGTGACCTCGTGGGCCAGCAGGCCTTGCTCTGCCCAACTGCTCAGGTTCTCATTGATCTGGTCTCTGGGATACGGTATCAGTTGGGCGATCTTATCCACGAGACCGGACACCGGTTCGCTCGTTCGATCGATCGACCCCAGACTCTCAATCACGTCGCCGCTAAGCAGGGTCCAGGCCAATGGTCTGATCTTCTGTGAACTTCCGGCTGCAGGCTCTTCGACACCTGCCTCCGCCAGTTCCTCCGGCGTCAGCCGCAGGCCCCTGTAATACTTGTAGAGGGCGTCTGTGATGTCCTTGGGGCTGGCACCGGGAGTCCGGCTCACCGGCCTGTTGGCGTCGTACTTGACCCAGTCATTGGTCAGTATCTCCAACTCGTACTCGGCGGCCTTCTCCCTGACATCTGTCCCCGGGAACGGTGCCAATACGTGGAACCCGTAGTAGGTGTCCAGCTCCTGGGCGAAGTCCATCGTCTCCTTCAGGGTTTCCTTGGTCTCGCCGGGCAGACCGAGGATGAAGGAGGCCAGCACGTTGACACCGGCGTCCTTCGCCATCTTCACGCTCTCTCTCACGCGCTCTATCGTGATCTTCTTCTTCACGAGGTCCAGTATCTCCTGGTTCCCGCTCTCGACTCCGTAGCATAGCCACGTGCATCCGGCCCGCTGCAGCTTCGTGAGGACCTCGGGGTTGACGGTATCGACCCGCGCGAAAACGCTCCAGTTGAACTTGAGCCCTCTCTCGATGATATCATCGCAGATTGTGTGGAGGTGCCTGTGGTTCAACGTGAAGAGGTCGTCCTCCAGATTCACTTCGGTGAAGCCCAGCGCCAATCCCTGCTCTATCTCGTCGACCACGAGCTTGGGGTTCCTGAACCGCGCTCTCCTTCCCCCCATCTTGGAGCCCACACAGAAAATGCAGTTGAAGGGGCAACCCCTGCCGGTGAGGATGCTGCAGTGTGAGGCGAGGGCGTGGTAACGGGAGAGGGGGAACAGATGCCGGGCCGGCTGCGGCAGGGCGTCCAGGTCTTCGATGAGACCGCGCTCGGCTGTCACCTTCACGCCCCCATCGGACCTGTACGCTATACCCGGTATCTGGTCCAGGGGCTTCTTCTCGACTAGATCGAGCATTGTGGACTCGCCTTCGCCTCGTATCACGATGTCTATCCAGGGAGCCTCGTTCAATGTCTCGACGGCGTTGAACGTGACATGGGGGCCGCCTATGAGGGTGATCAGGTCCTTGTCGATATCCTTGCAGTACCTGAGGATGTCCGACGCCCTGTGGTAGTTCATAGTGACGCAGGTTACACCCACGATGTCCGGCTGGAACTCGTCGAGCTTGCGCTTGACCTTGTCCCTCGAGCATTTCGAGACCAGCATGTCGAGGACGTCTACCTCATATCCCTTCTCTTCCAGGACGGCGGCCAGGTAGAGTAGCCCCATCGGGATAATCGGGAACTCCTGAAAAGGATACGGCGGGTTGATAAGGAGAGTTTTCATTATTACCTCTGGATCAGGAGGGCTTCTGGCGACACCTGACGAGCACGACGTCACTGAGGCTTGGTATGCGCCTGGCGACCACATCGAGCGCACCCATCACCGCGAAAGCCCCCTTCCTCGGAAGCACCGAGAGGAACTTGTCCCACAACGGGGCTCCCCACAGGAAGGAGATGCCGATGGTCTCTTCGATATCCAGGTGGGAGCTGGCTACTTCCTTCACGAGTGCGTAGTCGAACCGGTACGTGTGGTCGGGTGGGGTCTCCCATGCCTGTCTCTTGGAACGGTCGCGCCAGGGCAGGAACTGCGTTGCCTTGTGGGTATTCTTGCCGAGCTTGTGCCCCAGGCTCTCGAAATTAGCGATTGAGATCACCGCTCTCCCGTCCGGCTTCAGGACCCGGGAGACCTCCTTCATTGTCTCATAAGGGTCAGGGAAATGGTCCAGAGCACCCTTGCACATCACCCAATCGAACGAGTTATCCTTGAACGGCAGCTTCTCGCCTATGCCCCTGACGAGGCCGACATCAGCGCCATTCTCCGAGACGCACCTGGTACAGTGGCGAAGCATCTTCGGTGAGGGTTCGAGACCCACCGGCCTTCCGCCTCGCCGGGCGATCTTGATGGCGTCAACCGCTCTCCCGCAGCCGACGTCAAGCACACTCGCGCCCTTCGAGGGATCGACCTGGTCGATCGTGGCGTCGATCATCCGGTCGAAGAGGAATATGAGGTCCGGCGTTACCTTCTCGGGGACTACGTCGTCGTCGTCCCAGTCCAGATCGACATTCAGTTCGGCTTCCCTGACCAAACTAGCTACTCCGCCCCGGCCTTGGTCTCATACTTTGCCTTGCCCTCCTGATACAAATCCCCGCCCTGGCAGTCGTTGATCACGACCACGGGGAAGTCTTTGACCTCCAGTTTAAGAACGGCCTCCGGCCCCAGTTCCTCGTAGGCCACGATCTCGGACTTGACGATGGTCTTCGCGATAAGGGCTGCGGCACCACCGGTGGAGGCCATGTAGACGGCCTTGTGCTCCTTGATCGCCTCCTTCACCGCCTCGGACCTCAAGCCCTTCCCTATCATCGCCTTCAGCCCCGCTGCCAGCAGCCTGGGCGTGTAGGCATCCATTCGGCCACTGGTCGTTGGACCGGCCGATCCGATCACATGCCCCGGTTTAGTGGGCGACGGCCCCATATAATAGATGGTTTGGCCGCGAATATCAAACGGTAATGGGTCGCCCCTGTCCAGGGCATCGACCATGCGCTTGTGGGCCGCATCCCTGCCCACGTACACTATGCCGTTTATGAGCACCTGGTCTCCCGCACGCAGGCTCTCGACGATCTCGGGGCTGATGGGCGAGTCTATCCTCTGCATTGTATCCTCCCGTTGGGCGACAGTGTGGTTGTGCGCTATTTGCCCTTGACAGTGAACTCGGGGACCTCGATCTTGGGCTTGACCTGGTCCTTGATTGGCTGAGCCGCCGGGGCTGGTGGCTTCTTCCCGCGCAGGCCCAGACTTGCGGACACCATGCCCCTCTTTAGGAGCTGCAAGGCGAAGGCGGGATCAACGCCCTTGGGGCATGCCTCCGAACATGCTCCGGCGAGGTGGCATAGCCACAGGCCGTGGGTTGTATCGGCCAGCTTGAACCGCTCCTTGTCCAGTTGGTCGCGCCTGTCGGTACAGTATCGATAGACTTGGGCCAGGGGCTGTGGCCCCAGGAACAGGCTGTCGGTGGCCACGGTCGGACAGGCCGCCATACACAGGCCGCACTTCACACAGTACGCGAACTGTACCAGGGACTCCAGCTCCTCCCTGGTCTGGAGACAACCAACCTCGGGCCGCTCAATCTGCTCATCGGCGACACCGGCCACGTACGGCCGTATGTACTTATGCTTCTCGAACAGCGGATCGAGGCTCGCTACGACGTCCCTGACTATGGGGAAATTGGGAAGAGACTTGACCTCTATCCTGTTGGACTTCAACTCCTCGATTGGCGTGTGGCATGCGAGCATGGGGAATTTGTTTACCAGTACCCCGCACGACCCGCAGATGCCCATGCGACAAGAGCTTCTGAAGCTCAACGTGTTGTCGATGTGCTCCTTTATGTATATCAGGCCCTCCAGCACGGTCATCCCCGTCTTGGACGGGATCACGAACTCCTGCATGTAGGGCTTCGTGTCTTTGTCCGGGTTGAACCTCTGGATGATGAATGTCAGCTGTTCCATTGGCGGCTCCTTCGCTACTCTGCTGCAATCGGCTCCTAGTATGCGCTGATGGGTATGTAGGCCGCGTAGCCGAGGATTGCCACCCCGACCAGCACCAGTGCCCAATCGAGGACTTTGGCAGCCCTCGCAGGTACCGAGAACTCGAGAATGACTGTTCTGAGACCGTGAAGGCCGTGGTAGAGGCCAAACACGAGCAGCAGGATGTAGAATGCCAGCCAACCGCCGCTTGCTGCCCTCTCGGAGACCGACTGCCATTCGGCGATCTCCTCCCCGGTAAGGTGGGAGAACCATAGGTGCCAGCCTGCAACCACGAACAGGCCGATCCCGGTGATGTACTGCAGTATCTTCAGGCGGGTCTCTTTCATAGCATTCTCCTACGTAACGAACTGGACCAGGGCGTAGATGAGCAGGGCCGCTATGAGCAGCAGAACGACCCACATTAGCGACCGCCTGCGTCGCATGGCGTCCACGTAGGGGTATATGGGCGGTTTGGGCTTGCCCAGGGTGAATCCCAGATGCTGGAGTATCAGTCGCCCGCCGTTCAATGCGTGAATGGCGAAGGCGGCGACAACCAGGTACTCGCCGAACTTGAAGCCGGGACTGCCCATGGAGCCCATGATGCCGGCCCAGCTGTCTTCTCCGCCCAGCCGGAATCCGTTGAGCACGAGATGAATACTGATATAGAGCAGCAGGCCAAGCCCGGTGATCCTGTGAAGGGTGTACAGATACCGCTCAATGGTGTACCGGCCCGCCCAGGCCCAGCCCTTCACTCCAAGGCGATTCGGTAGCGAGCGTTTCTTGCCCTGCAGGAACTTCGCCTCCATCAGTACTTCCTCTCTACCGGCAGCCACATGCTGATGTCCACCGGCGCGTACTCAAACCTCGGCTCCTTGCCGTCGGCGTAGTGAATCAGTGTGTGCTTGCACCAGTTCTCGTCGTCTCTGGTCGTGAAGTCGGTGCGGGAATGCGCACCGCGCGACTCGGTACGGGCAAGGCCGCCCATCACGACAGTCTCAGCCAGGTCGATCAGGTTCAGTGTCTCCAGCACTGACACGAGGTTGGTATTGTAGACGCGACACGTGTCCGTTACCTTGACGTGTCTCATTCGTTCGCGCAGCTCTCTGACCTTGCCCAGGGCTTCCTCCATGTCGGGTCCGTTTCGGAACACGCCGACCTTCTTGTCCAGGGTCCTCTGGAGTTCGTCGCGGATGGCGAAGACGTCTTCGCTGCCGTCACCACCGCCCACCACCTCGAACACGCGTTTCTCCTCATCTTTGACTCTCTGCTCGGGCACTGCCGGCAGGCTTGCCTGCTTCTGTGCGTGCTGTGCGGCTCTCTCTCCGGTTACCTTCCCCCACACCAGGCACTCCGCCGTCGAGTTGGAGCCCAGACGGTTCGCGCCGTGTAGGGAAGAGCATCCGGTCTCTCCTGCGGCCCAGATGCCCTCTACAGGCGTAGTCCCGTGGATGTCCGTGTGGATGCCACCCATGCAGTAGTGGGCTGCCGGCCGGATCGGTATCGGCTGCTCGATCGGATCGATGAACGCGAATTTGATGGCAACCTCACGGATGAGCGGCAACCTCTCGTTGATCTTATCCGCCCCGAGATGGCGGAGGTCGATGTGTACGTAGTCGAGGCCGTCCTCCCTTGTGAACCCGCGCCCCTCTTGTATCTCGGTCATCTCGGCGCGCGAGACGATGTCCCGGGGTGCGGTCTCCATCTTGGAGGGCGCGTAGCGCTCCATGAACCGCTCGTCCTTGCTGTTCTTGAGGTGCCCGCCTTCGCCACGCGCTCCCTCGGTGATGAGGATACCGGGAGGGACAAGGCCGGTCGGGTGGAACTGGATGAACTCCATATCCTTCAGGGGAATGCCGGCCCTGTAGGCCATCGCCATCCCGTCACCGGTGGCGGTAAGCGAGTAAGTAGTGAATGCGAACATCCGGCAGGCCCCGCCAGTGGCCAGCACGAGAGCCTTAGCGCGTATGACGAAGAACTCTCCACTTGCCAGGTCCCAGACGGTGATTCCCTGGAACACGCCGTTCTCGATCAGGATCGACGTGGCGTAGCACTCGTCGTATCGTGTCACGCGCGAGTACTTCTGCAGCGCGTCGTACAGCGTGTGCATCTCGAAGAAGCCCGTCTTGTCCTCGGCGAAGGTGGCGCGGTCGTAGCTGTGACCGCCGAAAGGGCGTTGGTTGATTGTGCCGTCGGCGCGGCGTGACCAGGGTATCCCCCAATGGTCGAGTTGGATCAGCTCCTTCGGTGACTCCTGAACGAAGAACCACACAACGTTTTGGTCGGCCAGGAAGTCACTTCCCTTCGTCGTGTCCCAGGCGTGCAGCTCGAGGCTGTCTCCCTCCTCCGGGTGCAGTACGGCGGCTGTTCCTCCCTCGGCGCAGACGGAGTGCGAGCGCATCAACTGGACTCTGGATACAATAGCGACATCGAGCTCGTCCCTGCTGACGCGAGCGGCCTCCACGGCCGCCCTCAGACCCGCTATGCCTGACCCCAGGATCAGTACGTCATGTGCGACATCCATCTCGGACTCTCTCCAATCCTTACGTATCTGCTTGTGTTCGAGTTATCAGAGAACCGCTTCCTTGTGGCGCGCACTGTGGCACTGCAGGTTCACGGCTACAGGCAAGCTGGCGATGTGCGCCGGATAGGTCTCAATGTGAACCGCGAGCGATGTGACCCTTCCTCCAACACCGCCGGGGCCAACCCCCGACCGGTTGATCCGCTCGAGTATGTCCTTCTCGAGCTCCGCCACTTCCGTGTCGGGTGACGGTTCGCCGACGTTTCGCAGCAGGGCTCTCTTGGCCAGAATCATTGCCTTCTCAGCGGTGCCGCCGATGCCAACTCCCACGATCGTTGGCGGGCACGGGTTGCTCCCGGCCTCGACCACCGCATTGACGACGAACTCGACGACGCCGGCTCGACCTTGGGCCGGCTTGAGTACAGTGAACCGGCTCATGTTCTCGCTGCCGCCGCCCTTCGGGGCCACGGTGATCTTCAGACGGTCGCCAGACACAACCTCGGTGTGAATGATTGCCGGGGTGTTGTCCTTGGTGTTCACTCTTGCGGAGAAAGGCTGGCGGACAGCTGACTTCCGCAGGTAGCCTTCAGCGTAGCCCTGACGTACACCCTCGTTGATGGCCTCGTTGAGGTCGCCGTCGACCACTTTGACTTCCTGGCCTACCTCGACGAACACGACGGCCAGGCCGCAATCCTGGCACAGCGGCATCTCTTCCTTCGCGGCGATTCCGGCGTTTTCGATTATCTGGTCCAGAATCTGCTGGCCGACCGGCGATTCTTCCTTCCCTCTCGCATTCTTGAGGGCGGCCAACACGTCATCGCCCAGGAAGTAGTTGGCCTCCTTGCACAGACGGGAGACGGTGCTCGTTATGTCCTTTGCCTTGACCTCTCTCATAGCGTACCCACTATATCTTCATGATCGCGTTCAGTTCCTTGACCGCCGCCGCCGACTTCTTGAGCGCCTCTTGCTCCTCGGGGGTGAGCTTGATCTCGATAACCTGCTCGACACCGTTCTTGCCCAGCTTGGCAGGAACACCGACGAAGATCCCGTCGATGCCGTACTCGCCCTGGAGACAGACGGCGCAGGGCAGTATCCTCTTCTTGTCCAGCACAATGGAGTCGATCATCTGCACGACGCCCGCCGATGGTGCATAGTATGCGCTGCCGGTCTTCAGCAAGCCGACGATCTCAGCACCGCCCTTGACGGTCCTCTCCACGATCTGGTCGATCTTGTCCTTGGGGAGCATCTCGCTGATGGGAATGCCGCCAACGGTGGCCATCCTGATGAGCGGGATCATCGTATCACCATGCCCTCCGAGGACATAGGCCGCGACGTCTTCAACCGAGACGTCCAGTTCGGTTGCGAGGAATGTCCGGAATCTGCCGGTGTCGAGTATGCCCGACATACCCATGACCCGGTGGCGCGGGAATCCGCTCACCTTCAGCGCCAGCTGTGCCATGGCGTCGAGCGGGTTCGCCACCACAATGATGATACAGTCCGGCGAATGCTTGACGAGTTGCTCTGTCACGCCCTGCACGATCTTCATGTTGGTAAGCACGAGGTCGTCGCGGCTCATGCCCGGCTTCCTGGGCACTCCGGACGTGATAACGGCGATGTCCGAGCCGGCGGAGTCCTCATATCCGTTCGTGCCTGTCAGCTTCGAATCGAAGCCGATGATAGGCCCGCTTTGGAGCATGTCGAGGGCCTTGCCCTGTGGCATGCCTTCGATGATGTCGACAAGCACGACATCCGCGTAGCCGCGCTCGGCCAGTCTCTGGGCGCAAGTGGCTCCGACGTTACCTGCGCCGACCACCGTGATCTTGCTGCGCATAGCTTCATACCTCCTTTGGCTTATTGATGACAGCTTCAATCGAGGGAGGGGTCGCGGGTGTGAAGGGCTTCCATCCGATCAGGTGGCAGGCTCTGCGAGGCTGAAAGAGGGTCTGCGGAAAGGATGCGACGTGCTCGCCAGAGGCTATAGCAGATCGATGAAGCTTGCAGGCAGAGGGCCTGCTCCCGGCAGTAGGCGCGAACGTCATCCTACTGATCTGCCATCACCTTTCCACTGCTTCGCTGAGCAGCCACTACTGAAGAACGTCGTGGCACCACCGAGGCCTTACACTCCCGGAGCCGGTGTCCGGGAGACGGCAGGCCATTTGCCACAGACGATCAGGACTTGCCTATCACGGCCAGCACCTCGCCCTTCTTCACCGAAGCGCCCGGCCCGAAGTTCACTGACTTGATCACGCCGTCGGCCGGAGACGGTATGGCGTTCTCCATCTTCATGGCCTCGAGCATGACCACGATGTCGCCTGCCTTCACCTTATCGCCGACGTTGACCTGGTACTTGATCACTGTGCCGGGCATCGGCACCGTCACGGCGACATCACCCGCTCCAACTGCTGCCGGAGCGGGAACGCTTGCCTGGGCCGGGGCCGGTTGTGGCGCTGCAGCCGGGGCTGCAGCCGGGGTGGCGGCTGGCGCGACCACCGGTCCGGTGACCGACGTGACGCCGGTCGGTTCGACCTCGACCTTGTAGTACTCGTCTTCGATGAAGACGTTGTAGGTCCTGATTCCGGGCCCCTTCGGCGGCGCTGCCTTCTCTTCCTTCTCCACGAGTTTGCCCGCCAAGGCCTTCTTGATCAGGTCGTCCTCTCTCTTGACGTCCTCGATCGATCTCGGCTTTGCTGAGTCCGGGACGGGCTCGAGGCCGTACTTCCACCGCAGGAACCGCATTCCTGTCTGCGGGTAGAGAGCGTAGGCCAGGACATCGCCGATGTCCTTCGCGATGTCCTTCGTGGCCTCCTTGGCCTTCTCCATCTCAGGTTCGAGCGTGTCGGCGGCCCGCACGGTTATGGGTTTCTCGCCCTTCTCGTAGCCCTTGAGTATGATCTTCTGGACCTCGGGGTCGATTGGGGCGGGGGGCCGGCCGTAAAGTCCGTATACATAGTCTTTGACCTGCCCGGAGACCATCTTATACCTGCCGAACAGCACGTTCTGAACGGCCTGTGTGCCGACGATCTGGCTTGTCGGCGTGACCAGCGGCGGGTAGCCGAGCTCCTTCCGGGTGCGCGGGAGCTCTTCGTGTACCTCGTGCAGCCTGTCCAGAGCATCGGCCTCCCTTAGCTGGGCGACCAGATTCGTGGTCATGCCGCCTGGTATCTGGTGACTGAGCACGCCGGTATCTATGATCGAGAACTTGCTCGAGTCGAGGTAGCTCCGGTACTTCGGCGCTATGGACTCGAAGTACTCGCCCAACTTCAGGAGCTGCTGCAGATCGAGCCCTGTATCCCTCGGCGAGCCTTCCAGAGCGGCGACGATCGGCTCGATTGCAGGCTGTGATGAGCGAAGGGCAAACGGTGCGAGACATGTGTCAATGATGTCGACGCCTGCCTCTGTAGCCTTGAGGCATGTCATCGAAGCCATGCCGCTGGTGTAATGGTTGTGGAGTTCGACCGGTATCTTGAGGGCGGCCTTGAGGGCCTTGATAAGCTCGACCGCATCATAGGGTGAAAGGAGGCCTGCCATGTCCTTGATGCATATGCTGTCCGCGCCCATGTCCTGGAAGGTTAGCGCCTTCTTGACGTAGTAATCGATCGTGTACACGGGGCCGCCGAGCTTCCTCTCCGTGAGTGAGAAGCTGAGACAGGCCTGGATATGCTTGCCGCATTCCTTGATCTCGGCGAAGGAGGCCTTGACATTGCGCTCGTCGTTCAGGGCATCGAAGACCCTGAACACGTCGATGCCGACTTCCGAGGCGTGGTGTACGAATGCCTTCACGACGTCATCGGCGTAGTTCCGGTATCCCACGAGGTTCTGGCCCCGAAGCAGCATCTGTAGAGGCGTGTTTGGCATCAGGCGCTTCAATATGCGCACCCGCTCCCACGGGTCCTCGTTTAGGAACCGGGTGCAGACATCGAAGGTCGCGCCGCCCCAGACCTCCATTGCGTGGAAGCCCATCTTGTCCATATCCGCCGCAATCGGCTCGAGGTCCTCGATGCGCATCCTGGTTGCGATTGAGGACTGGTGGGCATCTCTGAAGGTCGTATCGCATATCTTGAGGGGGTTCTTCCCCTTGGGGTTGGACGCCTTTTTCGTCTTGGGGCCGGGGTCATCCTTGGTCGCAGACATTGTGTTGAGCCTCCTTTACGTTGACATAAAACCGCCGAGCAGAGTCCCCGCGCTCATGCCATCCTTCGCTGCCACATCGTCCTCATGCGCATCACCTCTTCCCTTCCCATCAGCGGCCAAAGGCTGGTCACCTGAACAGGCCTGCGCCGCAACCTGGCCTTCTGCGCTGATTCCTCTTCCTGCATAAGGGCGGCGACTGCGGCCAGAATGGCGGCCACGGTCTTCTGCCTCTCGCTCTCGGTCTTGACGGTGCTGGTCATGTCGTTTCCTCGTCCGGGCCAACTAGACGGGTATGTTGCCGTGCTTCTTGGCTGGCCTGGTCTCTCTCTTCGTCGCCAGCATCTCCAGGGCGGCGATGATCTTGGGACGCGATTCGCTGGGGACGATCACCTCGTCAACCAGACCTCGGGCGGCGGCGATATAAGGGTTGTAGAAGAGATCGCGGTACTCGGTGATCTTCTCATTCAGCTTCGCCTTCTTGTCTTCGGCTTCGGATATCTCCTTCCGATGGATGATCTTCGTAGCTCCCTCGGCCCCCATTACCGCTATCTCGGCAGTGGGCCAGGCGAAGACCATGTCGGCCCCCAGCTCCTTCGCGCACATGGCGAGATAGGAGCCACCGTAAGCCTTTCTAGTTATCATGGTCACTTTGGGCACGGTGGCCTCGGAGTAGCACCATAGCAGCTTGGCTCCATGCCTGATGATTCCGGTCCACTCCTGATCGGTGCCCGGCAGGTAGCCAGGGACATCCACCAAGGTGAGCAATGGGATGTTGAACGCGTCGCAGAACCTGATGAAACGTGTGGCTTTGTCAGAGGCATCCACATCCAGACTTCCGGCCAGGAACAGAGGCTGGTTGGCGATGATGCCAATCACCCTCCCGTTCATCCGTGCGAAGCATATGACCATGTTCTCGGCGTAGTACTGGTGCGGTTCCATGAAGACGCCGTCGTCGACGATGGAAGCAATGACGTCCTTCATGTCGTAGCTCTGGCGCTCGCTGTCAGGCACGATGCTGTCGAGCTTCGGGTCGGTACGGTTTGGGTCGTCCGTCGAGTCGGCGAGAGGGGGGTCCTCCATGTTGTTCAATGGAAGGTAGCTCAGCAGCTCCTTGATCCGCTCTATAGCGTGCTGGTCGTTCTGGCAGGCGAAGTGAGCCACCCCGCTCTTGGTGTTATGTACCATCGCTCCGCCGAGGCTCTCGAAGTCGATCTCCTCGCCGCTGACCGTCTTGATCACCTCGGGGCCCGTAATGAACATGTAGCTCGTCTTCTCCACCATGAAGATCCAGTCCGTCATGGCGGGCGAGTATACCGCTCCACCGGCGGTTGGCCCCATGATCGCGGATATCTGCGGGATAACGCCGGAGGCACAGGCGTTGCGGAAGAATATCCCACCATATCCTGAGAGGGCATCGACGCCTTCCTGAATACGTGCCCCGCCCGAGTCGTTGAAGCCGACAAGCGGCACACCGAGCCTCATCGCGAGGTCCATAGCCTTCCATATCTTCTTGGCGTGCATCTCGCCAAGGGAGCCGCCCCGGGACGTGAAGTCCTGTGAATACGCGCAGACCGGGCGCCCGTTCACGGTCCCATAGCCGGTCACTACGCCCTCACACGCTATAAACGTGTCCCTCATCCCGAAATCCGTGCAGCGATGGCGTACGAACATGTCCAGCTCGCAGAAGCTGCCGGGATCGAAAAGGAGACTGAGCCTTTCGCGCGCCGTCAGCTTGCCCGATTCGTGTTGTTTCTCGATCTGCTTGGTACCACCCAGCGCGCGCTCTTTGTCCATCTTCTCGCGCAGTTCCTTGATTCGATCGTAAACGGTTGCCATCAGGCTTCTCCTTTCATGGCCCGGTCTGTGACTGATTCCAGGTCGGCTCGCCGGTAACTGTTGGCGAGATCAGGACGGTGGCGGGTTGCCCGGTTGGCTTGAGAACCTCAGGCACCTGTGCGCGAGCGCCGCTGCTGGGCCGGGTCCTGAGGCCCGACACGAGGGCGCAGATGTTCCTGTCATTGAGGCGATAGCGCTGTTGGTGGGGAGCAGGGTCTTCCGTGTCGGATGTGGGGTCATCCTTTGATCGGAGATGCAACGAGTCTTCTCGTGCAGGACTTTCGTTGGTAGCGCGGTCGAGAAGAAGCGCTTGCAGCGGTCTCAATGTTCCTCTTACCGTGAGCAATCTCCCGCAAACGACAGATTACCTCTGTTCAGTATGCCAGTTGGGGCAATTCTTGTCAAGTTGATGGCCGCTGTGCACTGACTCTGGAAGACCTGGCTGATGACGGGTTCGCATGAGGCCGCTGGTGGAACGTTGCATCTCGTGTGCGATGTATCGAGGCAGGAAAAGCCTTATTGACTGTGATAGAATGTTCTGCGTAGCACGCGGTGTGCTTCCCCGCATTCGTAGGACAGGTCAGTGAAGCAGTCGATCAGGTTGATGACCATGGAGGACATCCCGCAGGCGGCGGAGATAGAGCGGGAGGCCTTTCCGCCCCCTTGGCCGGCGACGAACTTCAGGCGAGAGCTGACGTCCCACACGTTGACACGCTATATGGTGGCATACGCCGACAGAGGTAACCCGGCCAACGAAGATGCAGTGAGCTTGGGCGAAGGGCCTCGGCGGTCGAGAGGACTGGTGGCATCGCTCCTTGGCTTGGGAAGGTTTCTCGGCGGGCGAGATGCCCCGCCCGCTGGCGGCAATTTCATAGTGGGCTTCGCCGGTATGTGGTTCATGGTGGACGAAGCACACCTGTCCAACATCGCTGTTCGAACGGCGTACAGACGCCAGGGAGTCGGCGAGAGCCTGCTCATCGCCGTGATCGAGCGGGCTGTGGCGGAGAACGCCCGGTTCGTCACACTCGAGGTCAGGGCGTCTAACGTTGAGGCGACCTCGCTGTACAGGAAGTACGGGTTCGCTGAGGTGGGCGTGCGCCGTGGCTACTATACCGACAATGGCGAGGATGCGATTCTGCTGACCGTTGACGCGATCGGGTCACCGGAGTATCAGGACTTCCTCTCGAAGCTCAAGCAGCAGCACGCTCGACGCCTGAATCCCTAGCTGCGGGCGTGTGGATTGAGACCACCCTATCCAGATCGCTGAGGTCTGTTGTCAGGGTGATCGTCGAGGCAGGGAAGTATGTTCTCGCCAGCTCCCGCGCCGCATCTCCCTGATCGCATCCGATCTCGAACAGAATCGATCCCCCTGGAAGAAGCCTTCGGCCTGCGCCCGCCAGCATCTTCTCTATCCCGGCGAGCCCGTCGACCCCGCCGTCGAGCGCCCGCCGTGGTTCGTACTCGTATATGTCCCGGGGGAGTCGTTCGAGGTCGGCCTGCGCTACATAGGGCAGGTTGGCCACTATCATGTTTACCGGTTCGGGGACGGGCTCGAGCAGGTTGCCTCGCAGCAGCGTGACCCTGTCCGACACCTCGTGCCGCTCGCAGTTGGCCCTCGCCACCTCGAGCGCGTCCTCTGACACATCCGTGGCATAGACCTTCGCGCGGGGAAGGTTGACCGCAAGGGTGACCGCAATGGCCCCGCATCCCGTCCCCAGGTCGGCGATCGTGAGGGATAGCGTCTGGAACTGTTTCGCCGTCTCTATCGCCTTCTCGACGAGAGTCTCCGTCTCCGGGCGCGGGATCAGGACGGCCGGAGTCACCTGGAGGTCGAGAAGAAAGAACTCACGATGGCCCGTGATGTAGGCAATCGGTTCGTGGTTGAGACGCCTCTCGATCAACCTGGAGTAGTCCTCGAAGTCAGCGGGGTCGAGTGACCTGTCTCGATCGAGATACAGGGCGGTGCGGTCCAGCCCGAGCAGGTATCTCAGCAGCACCTCGGCATCGAGGGAGGCGTTGTCGATGCCGCCCGCAGCCAGGTCTGACGCCGCCTTGCGCAGCGCTTCGCCCAGGGTTACCCCACCCGCTCCTC
Source organism: uncultured Dehalococcoidia bacterium (assembly GCA_964524995.1). Classification (GTDB taxonomy): domain Bacteria; phylum Chloroflexota; class Dehalococcoidia; order SZUA-161; family SZUA-161; genus CAZGDV01. The sequence goes on from CAZGDV010000008.1 coordinate 15,178, forward strand.
CAGTTGCCTGGCCTGGTCGGCTGTGCTCACGGCGTCGATCAGCTCGTCCAGAGCGCCCTCGAGTATGCCTTCGAGGTTGTGGACCGTGAGTCCGATCCGGTGGTCTGACACGCGCCCCTGAGGGTAATTGTAGGTGCGTATCTTCTCCGAGCGGTCTCCTGTGCCCACCTGTAGACGCCGCGTGTCGGTCAACTCCTGGGACTGGCGCTGCCGCTCCTCGTCCAGAAGCCTGGCCCGCAGGACGGCCATTGCCTTCACCCTGTTCTTGATCTGCGACCGGTCGTCCTGGCACGTGGCCACGATACCGGTTGGCAGATGCGTGATGCGGACTGCGGAGTCGGTCTTGTTCACATGCTGGCCGCCTGCGCCGCTGGAGCGAAAGGTGTCTATCCTCAGCTCGCTCGGGTCGATAGTAACGTCTACCTCTTCGGCCTCGGGCAGCACGGCCACCGTAGCCGTCGAGGTGTGAATGCGTCCTGAGGACTCGGTGACTGGTACGCGCTGTACCCGGTGCACGCCGCTCTCGTACTTGAGCTTACCGAAGACGTCTTTGCCCCGAACGTGGAACACGATCTCCTTGAAGCCGCCGACCCCCGTCTCATTGCTGCTTATGACTTCTATGTCCCACCCCTTCGCCTGAGCGAAGCGCGTGTACATGCGGAAGAGATCGGCGGCGAAGAGCCCGGCCTCGTCTCCGCCGGCACCGGCTCGTATCTCCATGATGGCGTCCTTGGCGTCGGCAGGGTCACGTGGCAGAAGGCCGACCTTGATCTCGCGCAGGAGACGCTCCTTCTTCTGCTCCAGGCTTTCGACCTCCTCGGTGACCAACTGCGCCATCTCGTCGTCCAGTCCCTGCCGGAGCATCTCCTGAGTATCCTCAAGGGTCTTGAGCGTGCCCTTGTACTCCCGGTAGTTGATCACCAGGTCCTCGATCGAGGCGCGCTCCCTTGCCAGCTCCTGCAACTGGTCATAGTCCGATGCCACGTCCGGCTTCGACATGAGCTCGGTCAGCTCGTCGTATCTGCGCTCTATTGAATCCAGTCTGTTAAACATGGTAATAGTCTCGGATGTTCGAGTGGTGGGCTCAGCTCGATTATACCATGGGGCGCAGTGTGGCTATGGTGGGTTCTGTGCGGACACGAGGTGCCGGGCCAAATGGGATACGGCGTCATCTCGAGGTATGCTCTCCTGCTCGCCGACCTCCATGTTCCTCACCACCACCTGTCCTGCCTGCACCTCGTCATCACCGATGATGACGGCGTACCGGGCCCCGCTGGAGTCCGCGTGCTTCAGCTGGGACTTGAGACCTCTGTCGCCGGAGCTACTGATGGCAACCAGGCCGGCCCTTCGCAGCTCGCCCGCCAGGCTCAAGGCCTCCAGCTTGGCCCTGTTGCCCAGATATGCAATGTAGATGTCTGGAGGGCCCGGTGCGGGCACCTGGATTCCCTGTTTCTTCAGATTGAGCACCAGGCGCTCGATCCCCGTGCCGAACCCTACTGCCGGGGTCGGCCTGCCGCCCAGTTCCTCGGTCAGGCCGTCGTACCTGCCGCCGCCGCCGATGGCGGTCTGCGACCCTGTCTCTCCCTCCGGCGTGATCTCGAACACAGTCCTGTTGTAATAGTCCAGACCTCGCACCAGCCGGTGGTCCAGAACGTATGGAAGCCCTAGAGCCTCGAGGTACGACTTGAGCCGCTCGAAGTGATCGACGCACTCTTGACACAGGCAGTCTGCGTTGCGCGGTGCCCCTTCGGCGATGGGCACGCATTGCTCGTTCTTGCAGTCGAGGAGGCGGAGCGTGTTTGTGGCCAGCCGCCGCTTGCAGTCGGAGCAGAGAGCGTCCTGCTGCCGGGAGTAGTAGCCCCTGAGGCTGTCCAGGTAGTCCGGCCTGCACTGCTTGCAGCCGATGCTGTTCAGGTGCAGCGTTAGGCCGTGTAGCCCGAGTCCGGCGTAGAGCTGCCAGGCCATGTCGATGATCTCAGCGTCCAGCGCCGGGTCGCCGTCTCCGATCGCCTCCGCGCCAAACTGGTGGTGTTCCCTGTAGCGGCCCGCCTGGGGCCGCTCGTACCTGAAGATGGACGCGAGGTAGTAGAGCCTCACAGGCTGGGGCAGCGAGTGCATGCCGTGCTGCACGTACGCCCGGCAGACGGGCGCCGTCCCCTCGGGCCGGAGGGTTAACTGGTCCCCGCTCCGGTCGTCGAAGGTGTACATCTCCTTTTCGACGATGTCTGTCCCCTCGCCGATGCTCCGCACGAAGAGGCTGGAGTCCTCGAAGGTGGGCGTGTCTATGCGCTCGTAGCCATACAGAGAGCAGGTCTCTATCGCCTTGTCCCGAATGAGGTCCCAGTACGGCTGTTCCTCGGGCAGTATGTCCTGTGTGCCGCGCGGCGCTTGATACAACGGTCTTCTCTCCGATCCGGCTATTGGGTGTGGGCGCGGTTAGCAGGATACAGTATCGGCTACGGATTGTAAACCGGGCTGTGCCCGCGAGGGGGGATGTAGAGGGGCATGGCCAACAGGCGCAGGATGGCAGGGAACTCCAGTGGGCAGGATCAGTGTGCGCTGGTCTTTCTGCGAGCCGCCCGAGAAGCCCGATCGGCTCTGGTCGAAGTCGACTTCAGCGTCTTGTCGAATGCAAGCATGCTGCGCCGAATCGCTGGACCAAAGTCGATGGTACCTTCCAGTGCCCGTGTCACGTACCTGTTGACGCTCAGTGATTCGGATTGCGCTGCTATCGCGATCTTGCGATGGAGTTCGGGTGAGATCCGGACGGTGAAGTTTCCAGAGAAAGGTTTCCCAGGTTCTATGCCGTCCTCCTCGCACATCTCCAGGTAGTCATCGACCGCGCCACGGAAGTCCTGCTCCAGTTCGTCGATCGACTTTCCGGCAAATGAGACGACGCTACCGATGCCCAGTACGCGCCCGTGGAATGTCCGGTCCTGCGTGTCCAACACCACGCTCCCGATATACCCCTTATACTCCAATGCATTCCTCATGGCTCTATCACCACCGACTTCAGGATGTCCCTCAGGTCCTCGACCACCCATTTCTTCATTTCCTTGCGCGGATGCGGGAAATGGAGAACATGCGGGCGACCGTTGATTCTGATCCGGACGCGTGATCCCTTACCCTCTTGCAAGTCCGCGCCGAGTGCCACAAGCAGCGATCTTGCTTCCTTCCATTCGATATCCGAGCGTGTCGGCATCTCGAATACCCGCTGGAGCGTCCTTCGCTGCCTGCTGTTCACCTGTGGATGATACCACAATATGGTACCATATGTCAACCACGGCATCTGTCTTGGGCCATTGTCGGCTATTCTCTGCTCTTCTTCTCGGGAGCAAGTGAATCCCACCGCGCATCCCGTACCCCGTACAATATGATCATTGCGTCCTGTTGACCCGTTGAATATACTCTAGGTGTAGCCTCTGTGGAGCGTGGGTCCAATGGAGACGAAGGCCCTCGACGTCAAACCGCTTTTTGACCGCATAGCCGAGTACCTGCCTCCCGACAAGCTTCCCCTTGTCGAGAGGGCGTTCGAGTATGCCCAGGAGAAGCACGCCGGGCAATTCCGCAAGTCCGGCGACCCATTCATCACGCACCCCGTTGAGACCGCCGTAATCGTCGCCGAGCTGCAGATGGACGAGGTGTCGCTGGCGGCCGCGTTTCTGCACGACGTCCCTGAGGACTGCGGCGTATCCTTCGAGGAGATCGAGCAGAGGTTCGGCTCGGAGGTCAGGCGTCTCGTTGAAGGCATGACGCGATTGGACAAGATATCCGTTCAGGTCCAAGAGGGTGAGCTCGACAGGCTGGTTGGCAGTGAGGCCCAGATCGAGAGCCTGCGCAAGATGTTCGTGGCTGCCGCCGAGGACATCCGCGTCGTCATCGTGAAGCTGGCGGACAGGCTGCACAACATGCGCACCCTGAGAGCGCTGTCGCCGGAGAAGCAGCGGAAGATAGCCCAGGAGACCATGGAGATCTACGCGCCTCTGGCCCACCGCCTCGGCATCTGGCAGATAAAGTGGCAGCTGGAGGACCTCTCGTTCCGTCATCTCCAGCCCGACACCTATCATGACATCGCGAAGCTGATAGCCCAGCGCAGGGTGGCCCGCGAACGCTACATTGCCCGCGTGAACAGGATACTCAGGGAGGAGCTGGAGAAGGCGGGGATCAAGGGTGAAGTGACCGGCAGGCCAAAGAGCATACGCAGTGTCTACAACAAGATGGAGAAGTACTCGGAACAGGGCAAGGAGTTCCGCGACATACATGACCTCCTCGCGCTGAGAGTACTCGTGAATACGGTGCCCGACTGCTACAGCGCGTTGGGGATCGTACACAGCCTCTGGCATCCCATACCCGGGCAGTTCGATGATTTCATCGCCAATCCCAAGGAGAACATGTACCAGGGGCTTCACTCTACCGTGATGTGTCTCGAGGGCCGGCCTCTGGAGGTCCAGATACGGACCTACCGAATGCACCGGATCGCCGAATACGGTGTGGCCGCTCACTGGAAGTACAAAGAAGGCGGCAAGAAGGACGTCGGCTTCGAGGAGAAGATCAACTGGCTGAGACAGCTGATGGAGTGGCAGCGCGAGCTCAGCGGCAGCGCCTTCATAGAGTCCATCAAGACGGACATCTTCCAGGACCAGGTCTTTGTCTACACCCCCAGGGGTGAGATCAAGGAGATGCCTCGCGGTGCCACACCTCTCGATTTCGCCTATCGAATACATACCGACCTGGGGCATAGGTGTGTCGGAGGGAAGGTCAACGGGAGGATGGTACCGCTCGACTATGCACTGCAAAACGGCGACACGGTGGAGGTTCTGGCGACCAAGTCGGATCGCGGGCCCAGCCTCGACTGGCTGAATCCGAACTTGGGCTATGTAAAGACACATCACGCGCGAGAGAAGATCAGACAGTGGTTCCGCAAGCAGGAGAGGGCGGAGAACCTGGAGCGTGGCAGAGTCATCCTGGAGAAGGAGCTGCGGCGGATGGGCACGCCCTTCGCCGACCGGGAGCGAATCGCGAGGATCTTCAAGTATGACACGGTCGACGATTTCATGGCCGCGATCGGATGTGGCGATGTAAGCGCTCACCTCATAGCGATGAAACTGGCTGCCCCCGAGGAGCGGATGCAGCCGCTGCCACAGCCGACGGCTCCCAGGGGGCCGACCAAGGCCACGGGGGTCGAGGTGCTGGGGGCGGGGGACCTCCTGACGCACATTGCCCCCTGCTGCCAGCCCGTCCCTGGTGACCAGATCATTGGCTTCGTGACGCGGACCAGGGGCGTGACGATTCATCGCAAGGACTGCATCAATGTGTTGAACGAGGACGAGAAGGAGAGGCTTGTCAAGGTGTCATGGGGCAAGTCGAGCGTGTCCTTCCCGGTGACAATCCGGGTAGACGCCTGGGACAGGGTCGGGCTTCTCCGCGATATCACTTCGCTCGTCTCCGACGAGAAGCTCAACATCACTTCTGCCTCCTTCGATGAGCAGGGCGACGACTCTCTAGCGATATACCTCACCATCGATGTCACCAACATAGGCCAGCTAGGGCGACTCTTCGCCAAGCTGGAGGGCGTCCGTGGTGTCATCAATGCCGGTCGAATCTCTGACGTTAAGCGCGAAGGCTAGGTAGAGCGTCTTGGCGGAACGAGAAGGCTTCGCCGAGCAGCTCAAGGCACTCCCTGCGAAGCCGGGTGTATACCTCTTCAAGGACTCCTCGGGCAAGGTCCTCTACGTGGGCAAGGCGGTCATGCTGCGCAACCGTGTCCGATCATACTTCGGCCCGCGTCACAAGCTGGTCCCCAAGCTGCGGCGGATGATGGCTGCCATGTCCGATCTGGACTTCGTTGTCACCGATTCCGAGATGGAGGCCGTCATCCTGGAGTCGAATCTCATCAAGAAGCATCGTCCCCACTTCAACGTGCGGCTGAAGGACGACAAGAGCTATCCCTACATCAAGGTCAGTCTGAACGAGGACTGGCCCCGTGTCTTCCTCACCCGGCGGTTCGAGGACGACGGCGGGCGGTACTTCGGTCCATTCCCGAGTGCGGGATCGGTGAGGAGCACGCTGGACTTGCTCAAGGGCCTGTTTCCCTACTGTGCCCCGAGGTCGCCCATCACGGGGAACAGGCCTCGTCCCTGCTTCGACTATTACATCGGGCGGTGCGCCGGTGCATGCAGCGGCGAGATATCCAAAGAAGAGTATCGAGCCATCATCGGACAGGTAGTCCTGTTCCTGGAGGGCAAGCACGAGGCCGTGCTGAGGGACCTGCGACGCAGGATGAGCGAGGCCTCGGCCAACCTCGCCTTTGAAAGGGCGGCAACCCTCCGTGACCGGATCAGCGCGGTGGAGCACGTGACCGAGAGCCAGAAGATGGTGTCCGTGCGACGGGAGGACAAGGACCTGGTGGCCATTGCCAAAGGGCGAAACGAGGCCTGTGCCCAGGTGTTCTTCGTGCGCGGGGGGAGGCTCGTCGGCAAGGAACACTTTGTCATGGAGGGGGTCCAGGACGAAGAGCCCGGAAAGGTGATGGCCAGCTTCGTCTCACTGTTCTATGGGGCGGCTGCCTATTTGCCGCCTGAGATACTGGTCCAGGAGGAACCCGAGGATGCCCCCACGCTGCGGGCATGGCTGAGTCGAGCGAGAGGGAAGCGTGTACGACTAGCCGTCCCGCGCCGGGGCCAGAACAGGAAGCTCCTGGAGATGGTGGCGGAGAACGCCGCCCAGGTGCTCGAGCAGAGGCATGCGAAGTGGCTGGCCGACAGCGGCAAAATCGCTGGAGCGCTCACCGAGCTGCAGCAGCGGCTCGGCCTGCCCCGGCTTCCGCACAGGATCGAGTGCTACGATATCTCGAACATCAAGGGGACGTCCGCCGTGGGGAGCATGGTGGTCTTCGAGGGCGGGAGGTCCAGGCCGCCGCATTACCGTCGCTTCCAGATCAAGGGCGTCGAGGGCATCGACGACTACGCGATGATGCAGGAGGTCCTGAGAAGGCGGTTCAAGCACGTTGCGGCGGCAGATGGCGGCCCCTGGGTACTGGTGCCCGACCTGGTCCTGATCGATGGTGGCAAGGGACACCTGAGCTCCGCATTGGAGGCGATCGCCTCGGTCGGAACTGACTCCATACCCGTTGCAGCGATTGCCAAGGAACACGAGGAGGTCTTCTTGCCCGGCAGGCCGGGGCCGCTTCTACTGCCCAGGGACTCACAGGCGCTGTATCTGCTCCAGAGGGTTCGCGACGAGGCGCATCGCTTCGCCCTGTCCTATCACCAGAGGGTAAGGCGGAAGGCGACAGTCAGTTCCGCCCTCGATATCCCGGGCATCGGCCCCAAGAGGAAACGGGCCCTGCTGAGGCAGTTCGGCTCAGTCCGCCACATTCGGGAGGCTTCGACGGACGAGATCGCTGCTGTTCCGGGGATGACGAAGGCTCTGGCGAACAAGGTCAAGGAGTACCTCTGAGCAGCGCGTTCTCTGTCCGGCCTCGCGCTGTCACGAGTGCCTGTGTGAGGTTCCTCAGCTTTCGCTGCTGTCCTTGACAACACCTCCAGACCTGATGCAAGCTGTAGCGGTCGACCTACCCTCGAGATCGAGTCATAGCGGTGCATACACACGCAGACGGAACAGAACGCATTGTTCGAGTGACCATACTCGGTATGGCCATCAACCTGCTCCTGGTGGCCTTGAAGCTGGGGGTCGGCCTCGTCGTCGGCTCGGTGGCGCTGATCGCGGATGCGATCCACTCGATTTCGGACCTCTCCACCGATATCGTTGTCGTCCTCGGGGCCAAAATGTCGTCCAAGCCCGCTGACGAGTGCCATCCATACGGCCACGGCAAGTACGAGACGATATCCGCCCTCTTCATCGGCTTCGCCCTCGTTGCGGCGGGCTTCCTGGTGGCATGGCAGGCGGGGCTGTCGCTGTACCGGCAGGAGCAGAGCTTCCCAGGGGCTGCTGTGATCGTGGTAGCGGTATTCTCGATAGTGGCGAAGGAGGTCGCCTACCGGATCACGCAGCGCACGGCGCGGAGACTCAAGAGCGTCGCGCTCCACGTCAACGCGTGGCATCACCGGTCCGATGCGCTTTCGTCGGTGGCCGTCCTCTTCGGTGCCATCGCTGCACAGGTGGGGTGGGGTTACGGGGATCAGGCGGCGGCCATAGTCGTCGGCGTGATGGTGAGTGGAGTCGGGCTGAAGGCCCTTTGGGACGTCTTCCTGGAACTCACCGAAGGGTCGGTCTCTTCCGAGGAGCAGACGGCCATCGTGAGGGCGATCGAGAGCGTGCCCGGAGTCAAGAACTGGCACAGGTTGCGGACACGCCTCGTGGGGAGAGAGGTCTTCATGGACGTCCACGTGCGGGTCGACGCCGGTCTGACGGTGGCGGACGGGCACAGCATATGCACTGCGGTCGAGGAGAAGATAGCCGAGTTGACGGACCGCCCCATAAACGTAGTGGTACATTGCGAACCCTACAGGAGCACGGAATCTGATAGCCAAGAGGGACAGTACAATGCGGGACTTTAGGATATTGTGCTGGAACGTCAACGGCATCCGCGCCGCACAGGGGAAGGGGTTCCTGGAGTGGCTGCAGCGGGATTCTCCGGACATCCTGTGTGTCCAGGAGACCAAGGCATGGCCCGATCAGCTTGACGATCAGTTGCGCAATCCGGAGGGCTACCACTCCTACTGGGACTACACCACCGAGGCCAAAGGCTATTCCGGTGTGGCCACGTTCACCAAGGAGGAGCCCATCGATGTGCGAAGGGGATTCGGCGTCGGGCAGTTCGACGCGGAGGCACGTGCTGTTGTGACGGAGTACCCGGCCTTCACCCTGTTCAACGTCTACTTCCCCAACGGCAAGAAGAACGCCGAGCGGCTGCGGTACAAGCTCGACTTCTACGACGCCTTCCTGGAGCATATCGACAACCTGAGGGCTCAGGGCAGGAAGCTCATAGTTTGCGGCGACTACAATACGGCGCACAAAGATATCGACATCGCCAGGCCCAAGGAGAACGAGAAGGTCTCGGGCTTCCTTCCCATAGAGCGCGAGTGGATGGACAAGCTGGTGTCGCACGGCTTCGTCGACACCTTCCGCCATTTCCATGATGAGCCGGACCAGTACACCTGGTGGGACATGAAGACGAGGGCGCGTGAGCGGAACGTCGGCTGGCGGATCGACTATTTCTTCGTCTCGGACAACCTGCTGCCAGCGGTCAAGGATGCCTTCATCATGCCCGATGTCATGGGCTCGGACCACTGCCCGATCGGGGTTGTGGTCGAGGTGGGGTAAGCCTGCTGTAGGGGTGGATTCCACATGTATAGCAGCAGTGGCGATTTCTGGTGGCTTCATGATGGACAATCGAGGGCTTGCTTGCTCGTTGGCCTTGGCCGCCAAAAAGGATTGCCAGCGGAAGACGACGTCCCTCCGATAATTCGTTGTCGGTCATCTTTAGGCCAAGGCTCCACTTGTGGCTTCCTGCACCCTCTGGGGGCCGTCGACGCGTGGCGGGCAGCGTGCGAGAATACGAATACCTACAGGACTCTTAGCCTTTACGATTCGAAGACCAGGAAAGCGTCAACCCTCGGCCCGTTCGTTGTGGACATCGACAACCAAAGCGGCGACCTGGACAACGAAAACAGCGATCTAGAGGACGCTAAGCGGGTCGCGTTGCAGGTGGTTGATTTGCTTGTTAATGAGTGGAAGCTGACCGCTGGCGATATTGTGGTGCTCTTCACTGGACATAAGGGATTCAATGTCGAGGTTTCGCCTGCAGCTCTGAGGATAGCCGGATCATCGGAGGAACAAGTGCAACAATCCCGCGAAAAGCAGGACTCCATCATTGACAGCCTCCAGCGAGTCAATAGTGTCCGATCTGGTACGTCCAATGAAGTGAGCAGCAAGGGAACTGTGATAGACCGGATTTACGGCAGCCGTCATGATGGACGGCAACTGAGGTATCCATGGGTGCGCCTGCATAGCTCCATCAATGCCTGGATTGACCGAGACGGCAAATGTATGGCACGTGCCAAGATAAGACTCGAAATTGATGAACTGCAACAGATGTCGGCAGATGATATCGCTGCAACAGCGGAGCGAATTGCGCAGAGTCCATGTGCTGGCCAGTGACCTGTAGATTAACTGGGTGTGCTTTAGGCACGAAGGTCCCCCTCCGCCTCCTCCACCCTCCCCAGCGCAACCAGCGCCAATCCACGGTTCAGGCGTGCCTTTGTGTAATCGGGGTTGAGCAAGAGCGCCTTCGAGTAGCTGATAACGGCTTCTTGTAGTTGGGCCCTCTCGTGAAGCTCCTGACCGGCGCTGTGGTAGACGTCGGCGACCAGCTCGGCGTCTCCCCACACGACTCGCTCCATATTCTCCAGGTGTCCCCTGTAGTCGAAGCCGTCCGGGAAGACGTGCTCTACGTCGCACGTGCGGTTCCCTACCCGAAGCAGGGACAACACGTGAGGCCCGCGCCCGAACGCCTCTTCGAGATATATGGCCTCCATGCTCAGCCCGAGACGCTGTGCCAGGGTGTTGTACAGCAGCGTCAGGCCGAGGCAGTTGCCTACCCTCTCCGTATCGGGGCTCAGCTGGGCGTCAATGACCTCGGTCAGGCGAAAGCTCCCTCCGGGTTCATACCTGTGCGGCTTGGCTTCCTGAAGCCATTGGAACAGCTCCCTGGCCCGCGTCGATTCGTCTGCCTGGGGGTGAGCGCTCGCGAACGCATCGCGTAGCCTGTCGAGCTTCGTCAAGTAGTCGTTGAGCGCACTGGTGCTTTCGGCCCCGGAGGCGACCAGGGCACCGGACGCCAGGTCGACGGGGTCATGTAGCAGGATGTCCTTCTCCAATTCATTGAGAGATGCATCCATTCTTGTCCGAGTTTATCATTCTGCGTCCAGTGTTGGAATTGCGCCGATTTACATGCTACGTATGTGCTGATATCATATAGCGACGCGGAGGCCATCCTCTGTGAACATTGCCGAGAGCATCAAGGCGCAGCTAACGGCAGATCTTCTCGAACTCGTGGCGCTGGGAGGCCGCCTCGCGGCCGAGCGCGGGCAGAACCTCTATCTCGTTGGTGGCGTTGTTCGTGATGCCCTCCTGGGCAAACCCAATCTCGACGTCGATTTGGTGCTCGAGGGCAATGCACCGGCGCTGGCCCGCCAGCTGGGAAAACGCGGTAACTGGCGCGTAACCATACATCGCCGCTTCGGAACGGCCACACTGAGGCGCGATAACCTCAATGTTGACATCGTCTCGGCCAGATCGGAGACGTATGCTCATCCCGGAGCCCTCCCTACAGTAGCGACCGGCAATATCGAGGACGACCTCTTCAGACGGGACTTCTCGATCAATGCCATGGCGGTCCGGCTCGACCCGGAGCGTTTCGGGGAGCTCGTGGACCCTCATGGCGGACGGAGGGATGTGGACCGCGGCATAGTGCGCGTGCTCCATGATGAGAGCTTCAGAGATGATGCAACCAGGATATGGCGGGCACTGAGGTATGAACAGCGGCTTGGCTTCAGGCTCCATCCAGATACGGAAGTGCTCCTGCTGCGTGATGTGGGCATGATGGCTACCATAAGTGGTGACAGACTCCGCAACGAGCTGGAGCGCACGCTGGAGGAGCGCAAACCCGAGAGGACCCTGTACCGGCTGGGTCAGGTGGGTGCTCTCGAACAGCTGGCTCCCGGTCTGGACGGCAACGGGTGGCTGGCGGAGCGGTTCGAGCTGGCCCGTCAGGCGAGCCCGGACAGGAGACCGGACGACGTGGTCTACTACGCTCTGATGGTGTGGCGGCTCAAGCTGGATGCCGTCGCCCGCTTGATCCACCGGCTCAACTTCGGGGCTGCCATCGCTCGTGTGCTCCGGGACATACCGGGAGTGCGAGAGGCAGTCCAATCGCTCGAGGAGCGAAAGCGCTTGCCCAGTGAGATCAGCAGGCTGCTCGAGAATCACCAGTTGACGTCAGTCTTCGTGGCATCCCTGTCCACCGATTCCATGACGGCCTGGCAGCAGATCGACCTCTACCTCAGCACGCTACGCTTCGTGGTTCCTTCCCTCAACGGAGACGACCTGAAACAGATGGGTGTCCCTCCGGGGAGGAGACTCGGCACGATGCTCCGCGCTCTGAGGGCGGCCAGGCTCGACGGAACGGTCTCGAAACGGGAAGACGAGGTGGACCTGGTGCGCCGGTGGCTTGGCGAGGACGTGGTATAGCGTGGGAGCCGGGGAGCTGGTCTGTCACATATGCGGTGGTTTCATTGATGAGAGATATGCCGCAGACTGCGTCTTGTGCGGCAGGGCATTCCACATTCAGACTACCGAGAGCCCGCGTCCCAACTGCGGCTCGATCTGGACGAGGCCCGATGCGTGTGGGCTGGCTTTCGTTTGTAATGCCTGCCTCGAACGTGGTTCTCCGTACTAGCCGCAGGCGCACCTTTGCCGATACACCTTCGCCATGAAGACCTGTCGTTTCACACACAGGAAGTCGGGGGTTCGAATCCCTCATCGCCCACCATTTGCCCCCTCCCGGACCCCACGCGTTCGAATCTGACTGCAGGCCAGTACTCTTGAGAATGGCACGTGTCCTGATAGGGGCCCGGACTCCTTGGCTCGTTCCACCACGCCTCATTCGCTGAATCTGATGAGCACATCTCCGGTCTCCACAGTCTGTCCCTGCCCCACAACCACCTCCGAGACGATGCGGTCACCGGGTGACGGGATGCAACTTTCCATCTTCATGGACTCGACGACAACCAGATCCTGGCCGTGATGGACGCGATCCCCGACAGCTACCCTTATCTCCATGACAAGACCAGGCATTGGGCTTGTCAGCGCATTTTCCACCCTGCGGGATACCGGTGGGCGAACCTTGGATGCAAGTGCCCACTCTTTCAGTGTGTATATCTCAAAGACCTCTTGTATGCCGCAGAACCTGCCTTCTATGAAGGAGCCTCGGTAGTCAAGAATGAACCGATGGGTTTCTCCATCGATCTCCAGTTTCAGACGTCGCCGATAGAACTCAAAGGGCGGTGCCACTATCGTGTATTCGCGACCCCCCAGGCGGGCAACCCACGTTCTCTCAAGCCTCTGATCCGTCAACTGGACGGTGAAGACATCATAGGGGCACTTTGCTACATACGCATAAGGCCCACGAGGTTGGGGATTGGCTCCAATCGTGGATATCATCGGCTTGAGTGACTCGCGCACAAGCTCATTTCGATTGTGGTAGATCAAAGTAGCCGCCAAGGCAACAAGACGCAAGTGATCCTGAGATGGGGCCTCCCTGGCTTCGCCTTCGGCGAACTCCTGTTCGATGAAATCCGTAGAGATGTCTCCGCTACGGAAGGCGGAAAGATTGAGAACCTGGTTGAGGAAACTGATATTGGTGACTACCCCTTCAATGTGATAGCCATTGAGTGCGCTGACAAGCCGCTTGCGGGCTTGTTCACGATTCTCCCCCCAAGCGACGACCTTGGCCAGCAGCGAGTCGAAGTACACGCCGACGATACTACCTGCCTCGACCCCCGAATCGATCCGCAGATGTTCTCCTCGTGGTTGGTGGTAGCGTGTAATGAGCCCGGTAGCCGGGAAGAACCTCTTGGAGGGATCCTCCGCACACACTCTTGCCTCCATTGCCCACCCAGACAAACGAATGTCTTCCTGTCGAAACGGGAGTTCCTGTCCATCAGCGACACGAAGTTGAAACTCAACCAAATCTATGGATGAAGTCATCTCGGTGATGGGATGCTCTACCTGAATGCGGGGGTTCATCTCCAGAAAGTAGTATCGTCCTTGGTTATCCAGAAGGAACTCGACGGTGCCCGCGTTGACATAGCCCGCCTTCCGCGCCAGTTCACAGGCCACTGCTCCCATCTCGTCTCGCAGAGAGGTGCTTATGGCTACTGACGGCGATTCCTCGATCACCTTCTGATAGCGTCGCTGAATGGAGCATTCCCGTTCTCCCAAATGGACTACGTTCCCGAAGACGTCCGCCAGAATCTGGAACTCAATGTGCCTCGGACGGGGTATGTAGTGCTCAACAAACACTCTATCATCTGCGAACGCTTTGTGTGCCTCTTTGCGGCAGACCGACAAGGCACCAGCCATATCATCGGCGGCTTGGACGATTCTCATCCCCTTGCCCCCTCCGCCAGCCGCCGGCTTGAGCAGAAGAGGATAGCCGATCTGCTCGCCCACCTCGAGTGCTTCCGCAAGGTCCCCGACCGGGTCCAAGTGACCCTCAATGACCGGCACCCCCGCGTCTCGTGCCAGTTCCTTGGCGGTAAGCTTGTCTCCCAGAAGAGCCATAGCTGAAGGCGGCGGTCCAATGAACACGATGCCCGCGTCATCCACCAGCCGGGCAAAGCTCGAGCTCTCGGACAGGAAGCCATAACCGGGGTGGATCGCCTCACAATTTGTGCGGACTGCAGCGTCAACCACCTTCTCCATTGCCAGATAGGACTCCATGGCGGTGATACCATCCAGTGCCACTGATTCAGCTGCATTTCTCGTATGAAGACTGCGTGCGTCGGTCTCCGAGTAAACTGCAACCGGCACGATTCCCATCCGGGAGCAGGTGCGCATGATCCTCACCGCAATCTCGCCACGGTTGGCAACCAGTATCTTCTTGAACATCGTTGCTCTCACAATGGAATATTGCCGTGTTTTCGCCTGGGCTCTTCAGCCTTCTTTCCTTCGAGCAACTGGAGAGCCCTGATCAGCCGATGCCGGGTCTGGTGAGGAAAGATCACATCGTCAATGTACCCTCGCTGGGCTGCGACAAACGGGTTCTGATATGTGGCGCGGTACTGAGCGGCCCTTTCGGCAAGTGTCTTCTCCGGATCGGGAGAAGCACCTATTTCCTTGCGGTAGAGGATCTCGGCGGCTCCCCGAGGGCCCATTACGGCGATCTCAGCAGAGGGCCACGCGTAGTTGATGTCTCCCAGAATGTGTCTGGAGTTCATCACCAGATAGGCCCCACCGTAAGCCTTGCGGATAATAACCGTAATGCGGGGCACGGTAGCTTCAATGAAAGCATACAGCAGCTTGGCCCCATGCCGGATGATGCCACCGCTTTCCTGCTCGGGCCCGGGCATGAATCCCGGCACGTCCACGACAACGATCAAAGGAATATTGAACGCATCGCAGAAGCGAATGAACCGAGCGGCTTTGACCGAAGCGTCGTTGTCCAGGACACCCGCCAGTACCGCCGGTTGATTGGCCACAAGGCCGATGGTCTGGCCACCCAGGCGTCCGAATCCGCATATGATGTTTCGTGCAAAGTGGGACTGTATCTCCAGGAACTCGGCGCCATCCAGGATGCTGTATATCAGCACGCTCATGTCGTAACCCTTCACCGGGTCAATCGGGACCAAATAGTCCAGCGTGGGATCGATTCTGTCAATAGGGTCGCTGAGGTCGAGCAGAGGTGCCGTCTGACTGTTGTTGGACGGGAGATAGTTGATCAGTCTCCGGACATCCCGCAGGCAAAGGATGTCATTGGCAGCTATGAAATGGGCCACACCGCTCCGCTCGGCATGTACCCAAGCGCCTCCCAACTCCTCGGAGGAGATGTCCTGATGGATGACGGTCTTGACTACGTTGGGACCAGTAACGAACATGTAGGAAGTCCCTTCCACCATGAATACAAAATCGGTCATGGAAGGGCTGTAGACCGCACCGCCTGCACACGGACCCATCATGCAGGATATCTGCGGTACCACACCGCTGGCCTTGACATTTCGCACGAAGATCTCGCCATACGCCGCCAGCGAATCCACTCCATCCTGAATCCTTGCGCCACCCGAATCGTTTATCCCGATGACGGGACAGCCAACCTTGACCGCCAGATCCATTACCTTGCAGATCTTCTGGGAGTGACCCTCGCCCAGAGAACCGCCCATGACTGTGAAATCCTGACTGAACACCATCACTTCTCTGCCAGATATCTCGCCATAGCCGGTGATCACTCCGTCCCCCAGATACCTGGCTTCAGCGGCAGTTGCACCGCCGCGCCCAGTCTTGATGACATCGAATTCCTCAAACGTGTCCTCATCCAACAGTAGATCGATTCGTTCTCGGGCCGTGAGTTTGCCCTTGCCATGCTGCTCTGCTATCCGGTCTGCACCCCCACCCTGCAAAGCCCGCCCACGGAGCTCTTTCAGCGTGGCAAGCGCGTCCTCCTGACGTGTTTCCATGCGGTCTCCTCCTTCCCAGTACTGCTGGGTTGACTCTCAGAGCTTCTAGTCCCGCATTGCAGCGTTCGACACGAGTGGTCTCGGGGGTTGTCTCTTATACCAGCCACCGAACCTAAGTTCAGGCCGAAGCAGAAATCAAACCGAGCTTCCAGCTAGTCTTCTATACCAGGCCATCTCTGCCAACAGCCGCTCCGGCCAGTGAAGGTGATGAAGCTCATCTGTTTCTCAATTATCAATATCCGCCGGAGAGAAATCAACTTCAAGACCGCAGGTCGTGAAGTCGAATCTGAAACAGTATCACAGAGCGCAGAGGGCTGTCCTGACCGAGGTCAGGGGACCGTCTGGAGCTGGATGCGGAGTCGACTCAGAAGGTCACACTTGTGACGACTCAGAAGGCCTGTTTTGAAGCTGCTAGCCTCGACAGGCCGAAGGGGCTAGCTTCAGCAAGAAGACCTGTTGCCTTACACACAGAAGGTCGACGAGATGCCCGAAAGCGTCTTGTTTCGGTAGCCCTTGGCCAGCTTCACGTTCAATTCCAGTAGTGCGATTACATTCCGCACGCCCAGTAGTAATCCTACTCGGTCCAGGAGCCCATCCGTTCGAGGACGGCCGCTATCTGCTTGGCACCCAGAACGAAGTCGCCCAGGCGGATGTGCTCGTTTGGGGCGTGCGGCCTGGAATCCGGGTACATGACGCCTATAAGGACTGTGGGCAGGCCGAGTGTGTCGGTGAACGAGTACATGGGCCCGCTGCCCGCCATCGAAGGGACAAGGACCGGATCAACGCCGTACACGTCTCTGGTCGCCTCGCACACCAGTCTCACGAATGGTGAGTCAAGCGGCGTGCGCGCGGGGTTCTCCCCCTCGATTCCCGCCGCTATCGAGATATCGTCGAAGCCGTTTGCGTCGAGGTGTTTTCTCAGCTTGGCCAGGATGTCTTCCGGCCTCTGGTTCGGCACCAGCCGGAAGTCGAGCTTGGCCCGTGCCACGGCTGGTAGGACCGTCTTCGAGCCCGGGCCGGTGTAACCTGAGTCGAGTCCGCAGATTGTGCAGCTTGGCTCGAGTATGTGCCTTCTCTTGTACTCGAAACCACTCACACCTTTGACGAACTGCTTCAGTCCCAGGCTCTGCCTGGTATGCTCGTCGTCCAGCGGCATGGCCCTGATCGCGTCTATCACGGGCTCGGCCGGCGGCACGACGTCATCGTAGAAGCCTTGGACGGTTATGCTCTCGTCCATGTCCTTGATGGAGGAGAGTGCCCAGACCAGGCGCCAGGCCGGATTGGGGATCACCGCTCCCAACGAAGAGTGCAGGTCGACGGAGGCCCCCCGCGCCTCGAGCTGTACGTACAGGATTCCTTTGACGCCCAGGCTGATCATTGGCTCGTTCCGCCAGTTGACCCCCCCGCACTCCCATATGCAGGCGTCGGCCTCCAGGAGGTCGCGGTTCTGCTCGACGAAGCGTGCTATGTTGGGGCTGCCGATCTCCTCCTCCCCTTCGATGAGGAACTTGATTGTGACCGGAAGCTCTCCCTTCGTCTTCTGGAAGGACTCTATCGCGAGCAACCGCGCAATGATGTCACCCTTGTCGTCAGACACCCCTCGCGCCCTGAGAGTTCCCTCGACAATCGTCGGTTCAAACGGGGGCGTTTCCCACTCGTCCAGGGGCTCGGGTGGTTGTACATCGTAGTGGTTGTAGAAGAGGAGTGTTCTCTCAGACCGGCCCTTCAGTTCACCGTAGACCATCGGATAGCCGCCCTCGACCGGGATTGCTCGCGTCTCGATGCCCCTCTTCTTCAGCAACTCAACGACCAGCGGGACGGTCTCGGACATGCCTACGCCCTGGGCGCTGATGCTGGGCTGCCGACAGAATACCTTCAGGTCCTCGATCGTCTCCGCCCAATGATCGTCGATGCAGTCGTAGACCGTTTTCATGCGGATTCTCCTTACGTATGTGCCCGCGATGACCAGTCGGGCGCTACATGCTGAGCCAGCCTTTGATCGCCGCCGGCAACTCCCTGGAGGAGCCACGCCTGACCGTACACGTGGGAATGGACTCCAGGAAAGCGGACCCGTATCGCTTGCTCTGTACCCTCCTGTCCATGACGACAACGATTCCCCTGTCCCTGTGGCTCCGGATGAGCCTCCCGAACCCCTGCTTGAACCTGATGGTGGCCTGGGGTACCGCATACTGGTTGAAGGGGTCGTCCAGCAGCTCGGACCGTGCCTCGAATGTGGGCTCGGTTGGCACATTGAATGGCAGCCTGGTGATCACGAGCACGGCAAGGGCATCACCGACGACGTCGATGCCCTCCCAGAAGCTGGCCGTGCCGAGAAGCACGGTGTTCGGGTTGCCTTTGAAGGCTGCGAGAATCTGCCTGGGTGACCCATCGATACCCTGGCCCAGGACCAGGACTCCTTCCTCTTCGAGCGGGTTGTGTATGGCTGCCTGTGTTTGCCTCAAGGACGCGTGAGATGTGAACAGGACCAGAGTGCGCCCTCTCGTCTCCCGACATATGTCGATCAGGGCTGATTCGACGGCCTGCTGGTAAGCCGGATGCTGGGGGTCTGGTATGTCGTTTGGCAGGTACACCAGTGTAGAGCTGAGGTAGTCGAAGGGTGAGTCGATCACGACTGTGCGAGACCCCTCAGCGCCGAGCCTGTCCTTGATGTAATGGAAGCTGCCCTCGCTGGTCAGTGTTGCGCCGGTCAAGATCACGGAACCGTTCGCTGAGAACAGCGCGTTCTCCAGGAATCCCCTCACTTCCAGCGGCGCACTGTGCACCCCGACGGCGCCGGTATGCCGGTTGGCTGTGATCCAGTAGACACTGCCGGAATCCGGCTGGGTGACGGCGTTGTCCAATTGCCGGATCAACTCGTCTGTGCGACCCAACAGCGAAGGTATCTCGACCGCCAGGGCCTCACGCAACTGGGGCTTGATTCCCTCGATGTCCTGCAGTGTGATTAGCAGGTCGTCCAGTGCGTCGGCGGTGCCGCTCAGCCTCGTTCTGAGAGAGTTCCAAGCCGTCTCTACACGTGACCATCCCGGCTGCTTGCGTGTCTCCCATGTGATACGCAGGGAACGCTCGTAGTCCGTCCGGTCGGTCGAACTCGACTCGACGAAGAGTCTCAGTTGCTCAAACAGCTCATCCGCGCCCTCTCCGATCGCTTCGACTTCGCCTCTGAGAGAGTCCACGGTCTGCCGGATCTGGCGCTTTCGGGAGGAGCCCAGCCCCGGAGAGCGAAGGGCCTCCCCTATCGCGGCAAGGAGACCGGCCGATCGCCTTCCAGACGTCTGTCGCCTGAATCGCCCCAGGTGCTCCCATATGTCCCACTGGTTCACGCGGAAGCCGAGCTGGCTGGTGGCCTCGTCCTCCAAATGATGCGCTTCGTCGATGATGACGTGATCGTATGGCGGCAGGACGTCAGCGCCTGCCGCCAGGTCAGACAGAAGAAGCGCGTGATTGACTACTATAAGGTGAGCGTTCTCCGCAGCCCGCCGGGCACTGTGAAGGAAACAGCTTTCCTTGGACCTGTGGGGGCACTGTCCCTCGATGGACTCATCGTATGTTGCACAGATCCTGTTCCAGACCGGCAAGTCCGCGAATGTGAGATTCAACTCCGCCCTGTCCCCGGTATTCGTGGACTCGAGCCAGATTGCCACACGAGCCAGCAACCTGGCCTCCTCGACCGTGAGGCTCTCGCTGTCATGGAGTGCCCGGAACCGCCTCCGGCAGAGGTAGTTGGAGCGGCCCTTCAGCTGAACCACCCTCAGGCTGTCGGCAGCCTGGCTGTCAACCGTCTTCAGCGAGTCCAGAGTGTGGGGGATGTCCTTGCTAATCAGCTGTCCCTGCAGGTTGATGGTGTTCGTCGAGATCACCACAGGCGAGCCATTCCTCAATGCGAACACGATGGACGGGAGCAGGTATGCGATCGACTTGCCGGTGCCGGTGCCTGCCTCGACGATCAGGTTCCCCCCTTCGTCCAGGACTTGTCCCACCTCCCGGGCCATGGCAATCTGGCCCGGCCTGTGCTCATAGCCGGGCAGTGTGGTCGCCAGCGGGCCGTCGGGTTCCAGGAGGGCAGAGGGCTCCGGCACATCCAGAGTGATGGCTTCGGGGCGCCCCGTGCCAGCAAGTGCGGTCGTGTCGCCCAGCGCGGATGTGGTTCTCCGTCCGGGGCGGGGCGCTTTCCGCTTTGGTTCCCCGAATGTCCCTGCCGCCTTGCCGCGCAACACGTCCACCAGAAGACCCTCGATGTCCCAGCCGCTCTTCCGTGCCAGGAGGATGACGTCTTCCAGCGTCGACACCGGTAGTTCGGAGGCAGCCTCCAGCAGGGCCAGGAAGAGCTCTTTGGCCGCAACAGCGTCCGCCAGTGCGCGGTGCTTCGGCTTTGGCAGCTCGAGGGAATCGGCGAGCGAGGCAAGGCTGTAGTCGGGCTGGTTATGGAGCATGAGCGTAGCCAGTTCGTATGTGTCATAGCTGGGGTTGGGCAGCTTGCCGTACTTGCGTTCCAGGAAGCCGATGTCGAACTGCACATTGTGCCCTACAAGGGGGCTGTCGCCGATGAAATCGAGAAGTGATTGGGCAAGTCCATCGAAGACAGGGGCCTCGTCGACCTCTTCCTGCCGGATTCCGCAGAGTCGTTGCACGCGATAGGGGATCGGGCGGTCCGGCTTGATCAGGGACTGGAACTCGTCCGTAGTCTGGCCATTGCCGAACCTGACGGCACCGACCTCTATGATGTCGTCGGATTCGGGGTCCAGTCCGGTCGTCTCGAGGTCCAGAGAAACGTAGACTTGGCTCATCGGGCGCTCGTTGCGGGCTCAAATGCCCTTGCCGGGTGTAGGGTTATGGGCGTATTGTAGCTGGGTGGTTGGAGGGGGGTCAACAAGCCGCACATGAGGCTAGCGCCAGTCCCCGAGAAACGGGAGCAGCCAGCCGAAGATGCCGACGAAGGCCAGGCCCAAGACGAGGCCGAGCCTCGCCAGGCTTCGCCTCGTGACCAGCAGGACGATCAGCGAGGGCGCGGTGACGCAGATTACGGCGACTGTGACAACGAAGTTGCTGCTGCCCAGACCGGGGTCCGGTGCGGCGGCATCAATGGCGTGGTATATGAGCCCCGCGATGATTCCCAACATGATCCCGAAGGGAGGAATGCCGAACACGATCAGGAGGAGGGCCAGCGTTGCGGAGAAACCGGATGGCAACACGTTGGTCAGCCGTTCGTAGGCGTCCTTGTTCTTGATGAGAACGTAGACCAGGACGCCGAGGAATACGGTGCTCATGATCAGCCCGCATAGCACCCCGCCCAGGATGTCCATCAACATTGGCTGCCCTCCTCGGGTGGGCCGGGAGCGGGCTGGCACGTACGCACCAGCCATGCCCTTGCCCCCTGCCGTTCAATCAGGTCTCTGAGCGCCTGGCCTTCGGCCTCGTTGGCTGCGAGGGCGAACAGCGTCGGGCCTGCTCCCGCCAGATGAACTCGCCCGGCACCCGCCTCAGCGAAGCGCTCTCGACAATCCTTGAGGCCGGGGAAGGCGTCGAAGGCGACGTGCTCGAAGACGTTGAATAGAATCGCCTCGTCAATGGCTTCCCGATGCTCCAGCCGGGTGATCAGCTCCTGCGACTTTCGGCCGTCAGTGAAGTGAGATGGGTTCAAGCGTGAGTAGAGCCGGGCTGTCTTGCGGTCTATTGGGGACACGTCCGGCTCCACGAGTACGATCCACAGCTCCGTCACCGGCGGCAGAGGGGATACGATCTCCCCCCGCCCCCGCGCCACCGCCGTCCCGCCTCGCAGGAAGAAGGCCACATCCGAGCCGAGATCGGCCGCCAGTCCTTCCAGGGCCTCCGGTGTCAGCCCTAGGCCCCAGAGCCGGTTGAGTGCCAGAAGAGCCGCCGCTCCGTCAGAGGAACCGGACCCCAGGCCACCGGCGATTGGGACCGCCTTTTCGAGGTGGATGCGTGCACCCTTGTCGCAGCCCGTGTGTTCCTTGAGCGAGTGGGCAGCCCTCAGGATGAGGTTGTCATCGTTCACCAGCTCCGGCCTGCTCGAAGTGAGAACCAGCGACATAGACTGCTCGAAGGTGATGGTGTCGGCGATACTGATCGTCTGCAGCACGGTGACGACCTCGTGGTAGCCGTCGTCGCGCCTGGACAGGACCTCGAGGGTGAGATTGATCTTGGCATATGCGTCGACAGTGAGACTCATTCCTTCACAACCAGGACGTCACGGGTCTCGTGCAGCCGGGCCCACTCCTCGAGCGATAGCGTCTGGGGACGGCGGGTCGGGTCTATGTCCGCGCGCTTGAGGAGTGAGGCGCTCTCGTCCGTCGTGGCATCTAACCCCACCGCGAGCGAGTTCCGAATCTGCTTTCGGCGCGAACTGAATCCGGCCTTGACGATCTGGAAGAAGCCTTCGATGTCTCTGAGCCTGAGTGCGGGCTCGGGGTACACATCGATGCGTATAATCGCCGACTCGACCTTGGGCGGGGGATAGAAGCACTTCGCGGGTACGTAGTCAATGATGCTGGGCTTGCCGTACAGCTGTACGGCGATGCCCGCCAAGCTCATCCTGCCCGGCCCGGCCACGACAGCCTCCGCTACTTCTTTCTGCAGCATGACGACCATCAACTCGGGCTTGAGCGTGGCTTCGAGGAGGTGTCGCAGGATCGCAGAGGCCACGTAGTAGGGCAGGTTTCCCAGGACCTTGTAGTGGCCTCCGAGCTTCAGCCCGGAGGGGTCAACATCCAGCACGTCCGCATTGACGATGGCAACGTTGTCCCGGCCCGAGTATCTCCGCGCCAGGCCTGCAGCCAGCACGGAATCGACCTCCACGGCAACGACCTTGCTGGCCCGCTCGACGAGATCGTCCGTCAGCATGCCCAGGCCAGGGCCGACCTCCAGGACTGTGTCTTCTTTATCCAGATCGGCGGCCTCGACGATCTTTCTGAGGACTGCGCGGTCGACCAGGAAGTGCTGGCCGAGCCCTTTTGCGGCCCTGATTCCGAGTCGGCGGAGCCTCTCCTTGACCTCGCCGATCTCGGGGTGCTCGCGTGTTGCACGCATGACGTTACCCACTCTACTGTACAACGGTGCACTATGGCAAGAGGCCGGAAAGGAAACAGCCGACCCGGTGCGCCAGGTCGGCTGTTATCGATCACCTCGTCAAGCCAGCGCTAGAAACCGAAGACCCTGATCGCGTTCTCGCGCATGATCATGCGCTTGGCCTCATCACTGAGCGGCAGGGCGAGAAACTGCTCCTTGAACGCCTTCAAGCCCATGTTGTTGGTGCCGAACAGCGTCTTCTCCTGGCCGGCCCAGAACTGCATGAATGTGAAGATCTGGGGATGGAGCTTGGGCAGGAGCTTGGGCATCCACGCCGAGCAATCGCAATACACGTTGGGGTGCTTCCACGCCATACACACGAGCTCGTTGCCCCAGGGCCAGCCGGTGTGAGAGCCGATTATGGTCAGGCCCGGGAAGTCCAGGGCGACCTCGTCCAGGTACATCGGGTAGCCGGGCCAGCTCGGGAACAGCTCGGCTGCGTGCCCGGTCTGCATTCCCACCGGGATGCCGAGCTCGCTGCACTTGGCATAGCAGGGATAGAGCCTCTTGTCGTTGAGGGGCACGCCAAACGTGAGCGAATGAAAGTAGCAGTACTTCGCCCCGAACTCCTTGACACCTCTGTCGATCTCCTCCAGGCTCTCCTCGATTCTATAGGGGTTGTAGCCTACCGCCAGGACCAGCCGATCGGGGAAGTCCTTGATGTGCTCGTAGACCTCCTCCGGCTTGTAGTCCCAGATCAGCTTCTTGTCCCAGTTGGACCACATCTTGATGGCCGGGATGAATATCTTGTCGTAGCCGTGCTCGTCCATCTGCGCTACGAACTCCGGGGTGGTTGGGATGGGAACGGGGAGGGGTGGGGCGGGATTCCTCATCGTTTCCAGCAGGATGTTCTGCTGAATCTCACTGCCGGGCTGTGTGTGCGATCTCATCATGGTGGCGGCGAGGATCTGGAACTCGCGGCCGGTCCAGGCCGTCGGGTTCCAGAACGGGTAGTTCATGATGTCAATAGGTCTGATATCTTCCAATCTACCTACCTCTCCTTATTGCAGGTTTCCCCACTGAGGGCTTGGCCTTCTCTAGCACGTGCTGAAGCCGCCGCTCACGCTGAGGGTCTGCCCGGTGATGTAGTTCGCGCCCTCGGAGGCGAAGAACAGCGCCGCGTATGCCACATCCTGCGGCGTGCCCATTCTCTGCAGCGGATACTGGCTGAGTATCTTCTCCTTTGTCTCAGGCGGTATCATCTCCACAGTGATGTCCCCGGCCCACATACTGTGCTTGCCAGCGGTCCCCGGCTGCTGTGGTATGTTGGCGCCCGGGCAGATGGCGTTGACGGTGATCCAGTATCTGCCCATCTCCTTGGCGATCGCTTTGCCGAAGGCTATGACCGCGCCTTTGGTGCCGGAGTAGACTGCCTCTCTCGGCTCGCCCACGCGGCCTGAGTCGGAGGCGATGTTGACGATTCTTCCTGACTTCTTCTCCACCATGGTGTCCAATACGGCCCGTGTGCACTGGACAACGCCGAGGTAGTTGATTCTGACTTCCTTCTCGTATTCCTCGACGGGCTTCTTGAGGAACAGCTTGTTGGAGACGAAGCCGGCGTTGTTGACCAGGACGTCAATGCCCCCGAAGGTGTCCAGCACCTTCTTCACCATGGCCTCTATGGACGCCATGTCGGTGACGTCGGTCTTGACCGGGAGTATCTTGCCGCTCCCGAGCCCCTCGAACTCCTTGGCCACCTTCTGTGCCTGCTCTTCGTCGATGTCGGCGATGACCACGTTGGCGTTCTCCTTGACGAAGGCCTCAGTGATCCCGCGCCCGATATTGGCAGCGCCTCCGGTGATGATGACGGTCTTGCCTGCCAGACCTAGATCCATTGATTCTGACCTCCTGTCTTGTGTTCAAATTCATAGTCTTCGCGATGGAGTGGGCTATCGGGCGAAGACGAACCGACGGAAAGAAGGCATTAAGATAGGCCGTGCACCCGCTGTCGACCCCCGCCAACCGGCTTGTTGCTGCCACTGGCTCCCACCAGGTGAACCTGCGGCACCCGGAGACTGCTACTTACCGCTGCTTCCTCCCGGACCTGACGGGGTTCATAGTGCTCCGCCGCGCAGGACCCGGTGTTCAGCACCAATGACATCTAACAGTCCCGGGAGGCGAAAGACCTCGAGCGGGAATTCGATCCCGCTATAGCGGATTGCGGGTTCAGGGCACCGCTAGCTCCCCATCTAGCACGACCTAGGAAATGGTACTATAGGGGGTCGAAGGTGTCAAGCGGAACACTCGTGTTGTGCGCAATGCACATTCGCCTCATGGCAGGTGCTCCGGTGCGAGCAACCGGCCGATTCTCCTGAGGCTTGCCATCCGGCGTTGGGTGGTGCCCACCCGCCCACCCTCGGGAGCTGCGCTCCCGATCCCTCGCTCTTCGAGAGGGTAGGGCGTTCGCCCTCGAATGCCGAGAATCGTAGGGGTCAGGTTACCTGACCCCTACAGCACAGAGACGTAGCAACTGTATTAACTACCTCATCATAAAGATACAAGGTGGGTGAAGCGAAGCGTAACCCATCACTCCATCGTTTGGTCGGGTAGCCAGGGAGCATCCGCTCCCTGGGCCTGCTCCTCAATGCCGTGATGAGGCGGTCTCATCGACAAACGGGGGTTTCGGGGGCGAACCCCCGAGAGGTATGTGGGAGGGAGGGTGGGGAAGAACCACGTTTGCCTTTGGCTCCCGGGGAAGGGTGGGGGCTCAGGCGACTCTGGCGGCTATCAGGTCGCCTATCCGGTGGGTGCCGACCTTCTTCATCCCGTCGCTCATGATGTCGTACGTGCGGTAGCCGTCCCGCAGCACGGCATCGATGGCCTTCTCGACGGCCTCCGCTTCCGGTGCGAGCCCGAGCGAGTAGCGCAGCATCATGGCCGCACTGAGGATGGTTGCGATGGGGTTGGCCATGTCCTGTCCGGCACGGCGGGGCGAGCTTCCGTGGATCGGCTCGTAGAGCCCGAAGATACGATCGCCTGCGCGCGGTATGCCCGCGATGCTGGCGGATGGCAGCATACCCAGTGACCCCGCGAGCATCGATGCCTCATCGGTCAGGATGTCGCCGAAGGTGTTCTCCGTCACGATAACGTCGAAGTCCGCCGGGCGCTGGATCAGGCGCATGGCGCAGGCATCGACTAGCTGGTGCTCCAACTCGATATCCGGGTAGTCCTCCGAAACCTCGGTGGCGACCTGACGCCACAGCCTGGATGTCTCCAGGACGTTGGCCTTGTCCACCGACGCCAGCTTCCTGCGCCGGGTGCGGGCAAGCTCGAACCCCGCGCGGACTATCCTCTCGATCTCAACGTCCGAGTAGGCCATAGTGTCGACGGCGCGCCTGCCTCTTGTGGTGCTCCACTGCCGCTTCGGCCTGCCGAAGTACAGTCCTCCGGTCAGCTCGCGTACCACGAGCATGTCCACGCCGCGCAGCACTTCAGGCTTGAGCGTGGTCGAGTCCTCGAGGATGGGCAGGACCTTCACCGGGCGCAGGTTGGCGAACAGGCGCAGCGACTTGCGCAGCTCCAGGAGGCCGTCCTCGGGGCGCACCTTGCCCAGCGGGTCGTCCCACTTCGGCCCCCCGACCGCCCCCAGCAGCACGGCGCTGCTCCTTTTGCACATCTGGAGGCAGTCACGCGTCAGGGGCACGCCGTGCCTATCGATGGACGCCCCGCCGACGTCGCCATAGTCCAACCTGATCGCGTGACCCGACTTGGCGGCGACAGCCTGCAGGACCTTGACGGCCTCCGCCGTGACCTCCGGGCCGACGCCGTCGCCGGGGAGGACTGCGATGCTGAACTTCATATGCTCTTGCCTCCCGCCGCGAGCCTGCGCTTCGTGTATTCGA
Organism: uncultured Dehalococcoidia bacterium; assembly: GCA_964524995.1. GTDB lineage: Bacteria > Chloroflexota > Dehalococcoidia > SZUA-161 > SZUA-161 > CAZGDV01. Next base: position 42,320 of record CAZGDV010000008.1, read on the forward strand.
TCAGACCCCCCGCCTCGATCAGGTCGAGCATGAACCGGGGGAAGGGCTCCGCCGAGAACGAGGTGCCCTTCGTCTTGTTCGCGATCTTTCCGGTGGAAAGCTCGACCTCCAGTTCGTCTCCGGCGTCGGTGCCATCAACCGCCTCGGGGCATTCGAGTATGGGCAGGCCGATGTTGAGTGAGTTGCGGTAGAAGATGCGGGCGAAGCTCTTTGCGATTACGCAGCCGACGCCCGCGGCCTTCAAGGCGAGCGGCGCGTGTTCCCTTGACGAGCCGCAGCCGAAGTTCGTCTCGGCGACGACGATGTCGCCGGGCCTGACCCTGCTCAGGAACTCAGGGTCGATATCCTCCATGCAGTGCTTGGCCAGCTCGTCGGCCTCCCAGACGTTGAGATATCGCGCCGGTATGATGACGTCGGTGTTGACATCGGCTCCGTACTTGTGGACTCTGCCTTTGATGGTCAAACCTGCTGCCTCCATGAGTTCACGACTCGACCACCTCCCCCGGCCCCGCGATCCGCCCCGCGATGGCGCTGGCCGCAGCCACGGCGGGCCCCGCGAGGTAGACCTCCGATTCCGTGCTGCCCATCCTGCCTACGAAGTTGCGATTGGTGGTGGAGACGCATCGCTCTCCCGCCGCGAGTATGCCCATGTGCCCGCCCAGGCACGGGCCGCACGTCGGCGTGCTCACCACCGCGCCCGCCTCGATGAAGGTCTCGATCAGGCCGCCGCGCAGGGACTCCATGTAGACGTGCTGCGTGCCGGGGATGACGATACAGCGCACGCGCTTGCTCACCTTGTGGTTGTGCAATATCTCCGCCGCCGTGATCATGTCCTCGATACGCCCGTTGGTGCAGCTCCCGATGACCACCTGGTCGATCTCGATGTTGCCCACCTGGCTGATGGGCCGGGTGTTGGAGGGCTGGTGGGGGAATGCCACCTGCGGCTCGATCGCCGATGCGTCGTACTCGATGACCTGAGTGTACTCGGCATCGGCGTCCGGCTCGCAGACGGTGTACTCGCGGCTGGCCCTTTGCTTGACATAAGATAAGGTTCTGTCATCAACGTGAAAGATACCTGCCTTGCCTCCTGCCTCGATGGCCATGTTGGACATGGTGAAGCGGCTGTCCATCGACAGGGAGGAGACCGCCTCGCCGGTGAACTCCATTGCCGAGTAGAGAGCGCCGTCGACGCCGATATTGCCTATGGTGTACAGGATGAGGTCCTTTCCGCAGACCCACTTCTGCGTCTTGCCGTGGTAAACGAATTTGATAGTGGGCGGCACCTTCATCCAGATGTCGCCGGTAGCCATGGCGGCGGCGACGTCGGTCGAGCCCATGCCGGTGGCGAAGGCCCCGACGGCCCCGTAGGTGCAGGTGTGCGAGTCGGCCCCTATGACCACGTCGCCGGGCAGCACCAGGCCCTTCTCGGGGAGGAGGACGTGCTCGATTCCCATCTCGCCGACCTCGTAGTAGATCAGGCCCTGCCCGAGCGCGAACTCGCGCATCATCTTGGCCTGCTCGGCGGACGGGATGTCCTTGTTGGGGACGAAGTGATCGGGCACCATCACGATCTTGGACGGATCGAAGACCTTGCTCACGCCGAGGCGCTCGAACTCCTTGATCGCGATGGGCGCTGTGATATCGTTGGCCAGGACGAGGTCAACCCTGACGTTCACCAGCTCGCCGGGGCTGACCCGTGGCCTATCACAGTGCGCAGCCAGAATCTTCTCGACCAGTGTCATGAGCCGAACCTCAAACGGACATATTATCGCACATTTGCATACGGAGGGGCTAGCTCCGGCGCGGCTCTAGCGACCCCCCATTGGCGGACGCGGATCGGTTAGGTGCCGCAAGCAGTCGGTCTACTTGCTTAACATTCCTGCACTATGGTAGACTACGATAGTCAGTGATGCACGTGCTTGGACAAGAAGGCGAAGGCCGGGGAATCACGAGGATTAGGAGGGGGAATGACTCGGCTAGAGGATGGTGATTGGCCATGATTGATCGTCAGTTGGCGGTGCTGCTGGCTTGGGTTCTGCTGGCTACACTCCTGGTTGGGGGGGTAGCCTGCGATTCAAGTGTGGGAGGAGGAGACAAACGGGCGCCAGCGATTGAAGTCGTGGAGATAACTGAGGAGGCAGTTGCGGGTGGGTCGTTCGTTGTCAAAGTTAGAACCATTCCGTACGCGTATTGCCATTTGGACATATATCAGTACGGCCCACCGGCTGAGGGGGGTGGCGTCGAATGGAAGAGGAGCTTCAGCTGTGGCCAGGAGGAAACGTGGTCTGATAGCGCTGGACTTGCTGTATGGAGTCTGCAATTGCAGGAAGGGATCGAAGCCGGTTCGTACACAGCACACATCACTGCAGGTCACGATGACTTTGATGAACGCGGTGCACTAGATGTGTCGTTCCTTGTAATGCCTGACTGAGTTGTCCACACATGCCCCCGGCACGAGTCGGAGCCGACCTGTGTGTCAACACGGCCCAAGTGACAGGATAAGTCAACTTAGGTGTAGTTGACTGGACTGTCTTTCAGTGTTAGTATTCGTCTACTACTTCTGTGTCCTCATGTCGCCCCCGAATCCAGGCCTCTCCGGCTATCCAGGGGCGGTGGGGGGCACGAAAGGGTATTCTACGTAATCGAGAATCTGCCGTGGTGTGATCTCGGGCAGGGTTTGGGCCGGCTCATCGAGGGCTTGCTCAGCCCGCCGCCGTGTCCATAGCGGCCAACCTATCATCACCCGGAGTTGCCTTGGAGCTTCGGGGCGACCGGCAGGAGTATTGGGGGGCAATCGCCCCCCCACTCCCTTTTCCGGGCCTCCTTTTCTCTCGGACGTGCTCTCCCCCCTTGCCCTTTGTTCGTACGCTGTGGTAGACTGCGCGACAAGGAGAATCAGTCTGGAGGTGGGATCGTGATTCGAGCGTCAGTGATGTATGTAAACGAGCCGGGCAAGAAGTTCGATCTGGACTACTACGTCAATAAGCATATTGCTTTGATCAAGGAAAGGCTGGGCCCCATCGGGCTGGTAAGATGCGAGGTGGACAAGCCTGCCGACCCTTCGTCGCCCTTCATAGCTATCGGCCACCTGTACTTTAATTCGCTCGAGGAATGTCAGAGCGGCTTGCTCGGGCCTGATAACAGCGCCGCGTTCATAGCGGACGTGCCCAATTTTACTGACGCAACCATGCAGTTACAGATCAGCGAGATCGTCGGGTAGCTGCTCTTCTGCCCGCGCTTTCGTCTGGGCCATCCCATACCAGCGAGAGGCCTCCGGCAGCACGCGGGCGGACTTCGTGCGCCGGAGCGCATCTCACCTGCAACAGTCACCGCAGTCGGGGCGCAACAAGCTCAATTGGGGAAACCACAGTTCTATCGTGACTGTGGCGCCTTCTCACCGTCGAAGCCGGAGACAGGCGCTAGTAGTCTGAAGGCACCTGGGGATGGGGCTCGTCGGAGTGACCTCGGATTGCGGTCCTGGCTCAGCGCCTGGAGTCTTCCCTCATACGTGCGTAACAGTCGTTGCAGTACACCGGCCTGTCACCGCGCGGCTCGAAGGGCACTTGTGCCTCGGCTCCACACGATGCGCAGGTGACGTTGTAGTACTGCCTCTCAGCCCGCATTCCTCCTGAGCGCCTTCTCGCAGCGCGGCACTCGGGGCAGCGGCTGGGGTCGTTCTCCAGTCCCTTGGACCTGAAGAACTCCTGCTCGCCCGCCGTGAAGACGAATTCGGCTCCGCAGTCACGGCAGACAAGCGTCCTGTCGGTTAGCTCCATTGTCAGCCTCCTGGTTCCTCGACGCTCACCAGTACTCGGTGCTCTTCATGACCGGCAGGCCCGCACCGGGTCTGCCTTCCCTGATACCGCATCGAGTCCAGGTTCGAGCATTTTCGATAGTATACATCGGGAGTCAAGAGGGTGCAATACTCAGTTTTTCCCAGTATTACCTTTCAAACGTGATGATTCATCCAGGGGGATAAATTGGAGCGATGCGCGGGTGCGATGCGCGGCGCGGGCAAGGAAAGCTGAGGCTAGGGGACAGTTGTCAGCAAAGAGCGGGCGAAGGCGAGATAGAGCCTGGCGGCTTCGACGACCTGATCGAAGGATACCGATTCCTCCGGTGTATGGG
>CAZGDV010000009.1:0-6189 GCA_964524995.1 uncultured Dehalococcoidia bacterium
GGCTGCATGTTCACCCAGTTCATACAGTTCCCGGTCTGGATAGGGATTTATCAATCGGTGATCCAGGGCATTGCGGTTGCGCCGGAGAACCTGCTGGGGCTCTCCAAGCAGCTTTACGGCTGGTCGTTCATACAGGAAGCCGTGCCTCTGAACAGCTCGTTTCTCTGGTTCGACCTCGGGAAGCCCGATATCGCCATGGCAATACTCGGCGGGCTGAGCATGTGGCTGCTGCAGAGGATGTCCATGTCGCCGGCAGTCGATTCGTCTCAGCAGTCCACGCAGAACACCGTGCAGATCCTCATGCCGGTCTTCTTCATCGTGTTCGGGCTCGTGATGCCCAGCGGTCTGCCGCTGTACTGGGTGGCGTCGAGTGTCATCAGAGGGGTCATGCAATATCGAGCGACCGGATGGGGCGGGCTTCGTATGCCTGCCTTTGTGGGGAAGGTATTCCCCAGGCTGGCATCGGTAAATGCAGGGAACACGAGTGCCTCGGGGGGAGCGGTGGTGAAAACGCCCGTGAGGCCCCAGCAGGAGGAAGTGGGGGAAGCAACCAGCACGGAGGATAAGGGTGCTGCTGCGGATGCTGCCACTTCCAGCCGTAGGAAGGTTCGTGATGGAAAGCATCGAAATAAGCGCAAAGACCGAAGAAGAAGCCGTCGCTCTGGCTCTGGCTGAGCTCGGGCTGGGGCGGTCGGAGGTGGAGGTAGTAGTAGTCAAGAAGGGCAGGACAGGCATACTCGGATTCGGCTCCGAGGGGGTGAAGGTTCGTGTGACGCCGCTGGCCAACCTGCCCGAGGAAAGAATCGGGAACATCGGGATGGCGAAGGAGGTGCTGGAGGCTCTCCTGTCTCATATGAGCATTCCGGCAACGGTCAATCTCGAGAACAGGTCCACGGTAGACCAGGATACCGCAGCACTTGATATCAGGGGCGAAGACCTCGGGGTTCTGATCGGCAGACGTGGTGAGACACTCGGGGCCTTGCAGTACCTCGTGAATCTGATGATAAGCAGACGCGTGAGAGCCCGTGTCGGTGTGATGGTGGATGTGGAGGGGTACCGGCAGCGTCGCCAGGAGTCTCTTCAGCATCTGGCGAGGCGCGTGGCGGACAGGGTCAAGTCGGTCGGGCGGCCCATCACTCTGGAGCCGATGACCCCTGCTGAGAGAAGGATCATTCACCTGGAGTTGCGGGACCATCCAGACGTCATGACCCAGAGCGTCGGGGTAGGCGACGAACGCAAGGTGTCTGTCGTGCCGAAGGACAATGCCCGGGAGGGCCCGCCGTGACATGTTGTCGGGGCGACACCGTGTTTGGGTGTTCCACCGTGGACGCACGCTGAGCCGTGCGTCCACGGTTCGTGAATGCAGGACGACAACCGAAGAGAAGTCAGGAGGTCTGCATGGAGTACAAGAACATTATCTTTGAGAAGAAGGAAAACGGCGTCGCGAGGATCACTCTGAATCGTCCCGAGGTGATGAACGCGCTCGATGCCACGACGCTGGAGGAGTTGGGTGCGGCGGCGGACGACATCAACAATGACGTCTCAGTCAGGGTCGTCATTATCACGGCGGCGGGCAAGGCGTTTTGCACGGGTGCCGACCTGACGGCCGTGTCGGTGATTCCCGAAGGGAAGCCGGTCGACTACTTCCTCCGTCTGTGGCATAAGACCTTCAGCGCTATTGAGAATATCGGCGTCCCGGTCATAGGCATGGTTCAGGGCACGGCGTATGCTGGTGGCCTCGAGCTGACCATGGTCTGTGATCTGGTTGTCGCCGCCGAGGACGCCAAGCTCTCGGACCAGCATGCTAATCGTGGACTTGTCCCTGCCGGTGGCGCTACGCAGAGACTGCCCCGCCTGATCGGCATTCGGAAGGCCAAGGAGTTGCTGTTCCTGGGGGACAGGATAACGGGGGCCGAAGCTGAGAAACTGGGACTTGTCAACAAGGCTGTGCCCGCCGACAAGCTGGAGGAGGCAGTCGACGAGATCGTGCAGAACTTCCTGGGCAAGAGCCCAATGGCTGCCAAGGCCGTCAAGAGGCTGGTCAACAGGGGCATGGATGGCAGCCTTGAGACCGGACTCCAGGCCGAGTTGCTGGCGATGACGGCACATGGTTATTCGGAGGACTTCAAAGAGGGTATTGCCGCGTTCATCGAGAAGCGGCCGGCGAAATTCCCCGGCAAGTAGTCGGCACGGAGCGTTGACAAGCGCCGTGCTATGTGATAGTTTCGAACATCAGCAAAGGCAAAGACGGAGACGAGTAGCCGGGCGAAACACACAGCGAGCCTGGTATGGTGTGAGCAGGCGTGCCTGGCCCGAGCGAAAATCACTCCCGAGTCGCCAACCGAAAGGGAGTGTCCCGAGTAGGCTTGGCCGGGTTCGTCAGCCGTTATCACTGACGGGGCATGAATACGTGCCTTTGAGAGTGCCCCGGTTGTTCGGGGAAGTAGGGTGGTACCGCGGGATTTGCGTCCCGTCCCTTCGGGGATGGGACGCTTCGCTTTAGCAGGAGGAGTCGATGTACAGGCCTGTGGGCAGCAAGGTCAGCTTTCCCGAGCTCGAGCGCGGGATTCTGGCGTTGTGGCGTGAGCACGACGTGTTCGAAAAGAGCGTGAAGCAGCGGCGTGGTGGGACTATGTTCGTCATGTTTGATGGGCCTCCCACAGCCAACGCGAGTCCCGGCATCCATCACGTGCTGGCCAGGGTGTTCAAAGACCTCTTCCCCCGGTACAAGACGATGAAGGGCTTCTATGCCCCGCGACGCGCCGGTTGGGACACGCACGGTCTGCCGGTGGAGCTGGAGGTCGAGAACGCGCTCGGCCTGAAGAGCAAGCCTGACATCGAGGCCTACGGCGTCGCGGAGTTCAATAGCCGCTGTCGCCAGAACGTCATGAGATACGTGAAGGACTGGGAAGATCTGACCGACCGTATCGGCTTCTGGATAGACATGTGGCACCCGTACATCACGTTCGAGAATGATTACATCGAGACGTGCTGGTGGATAATCAAGCAGCTTTGGGAGAAGGGGCTGGTCTATCAGGGCTACAAGGTTACGCCGCACTGTCCCCGCTGTGAGACCAGCCTCAGCTCTCACGAGGTGGCCCTGGGTTACAAGGACGATACGGTTGACCCCTCGATTTACATAAAGTTTCGCATCACCCCCGATTCGATCAAGGGTACGCCGCTCGAAGGCTTGCTGCCGCGTGCCGCGACGAAGCCTGCCTATCTCCTGGCGTGGACGACGACACCCTGGACGCTGCCGGGTAACACGGCCCTGGCGGTGGCACCGGGCGCGGAGTACTCGGTCCTGGAGGGGGACGGCGACTATCTCGTCATGGCGGCCGATCTGGTCAAGAAGGTGGTCCTGGAGGACTACGTTGAGGTTGGGGTGGCCAAGGGGGCTGATATCGAAGGGATCACCTACGAGCCGCTGTTCAACCCGCACACGTACAACGTCGAGAGGAAGCGGTTCGCCGAGGGGCACGATGGCGGGGGGCAGATGGCCTTGCACGTCGAGGATGTAGATGACCACCTGTGCTATCCGGTGATCGGCGCCGACTTCGTCTCACTGGAGGATGGGACGGGAATCGTGCACATCGCACCGTCGTTTGGAGAGGTGGACTACCAGGAGGGCGAGGCGAGACAGCTCTGCTTCGTGCGGGACTACGTCGATCCACAGGGCATCATAAGGGGGGAGTACGATTTCTCCGGCAAGTTCGTCAAGGACGCGGACCCTCTCATTCTGAAGGACCTCGAGTCGAGAGGGCTCCTGTTCAGGCATGAGACGATCGAGCATACCTACCCGTTCTGCTGGCGATGCGACGCGCCGCTGCTCTACTACGCGAAGCCGTCGTGGTACATCAAGACGACAGCCGCCAAGGAACGTCTGATATCGGGCAACGGCGAGATCAACTGGTATCCGGAATACATCAAGCACGGTCGCTTCGGCGACTGGCTGAGCAACAACGTCGATTGGGCGGTGTCGCGCGAGCGCTACTGGGGCACGCCGCTGCCCATATGGCGTTGCGAGGAGTGCGGGCACCAGGAGTGTATAGGCGGAGTGGGGGAGTTGAAGGCGAAACCGGCCGTCAAGGGTGCGGACGAGCTGGCTGACCTGCACCGTCCCTACATCGATGACGTGACCTTCGAGTGTTCACAGTGCGGCAAGGACATGCGGCGCGTGCCGGAGGTGCTCGACTGCTGGTTCGACTCGGGGGCGATGCCGGTCGCGCAGTGGCACTACCCGTTCGAGCATCCGACGCTGCTCGAGGACGGGCGGTTCCCGGCGGACTATATCTGCGAGGCGGTGGACCAGACGCGCGGCTGGTTCTACAGCCTGCACGCCATCTCGACTCTCCTCTTCCAGCAACCATGCTACAGGAATGTGATCTGCCTTGGCCATATACTCGATACCACCGGCGAGAAGATGAGCAAGTCGAAGGGGAATGTGGTCACACCGGCTGAGGTGCTGGACAGCACGGGGGCGGACGCGTTGCGCTGGTATATGTACACATCCTCTCCGCCCGGGAACGTGCGGCGTTTCTCCAAGGAGCTGGTTGAGGAGGTCGTGCGCAAGTTCATGCTGACCCTCTGGAATACCTATTCCTTCTTCGTGACCTATGCCAACATCGACCGGTTCAACCCGCGCAGTGCTGGGAGTCCCGGACTGCTCTCCGATCTCGACCGATGGATACTCTCGGAGCTGAACAAGCTCGTCGATGACGTCACGAAAGCGCTGGATGAATACGACCCGACGGGGGCAGGCCGCAGCATAGAGGTTTTCGTTGACGATCTATCGAACTGGTTCATCAGGAGGAGCCGCAAGCGCTTCTGGAAGAGCGAGAACGATGACGACAAGCTCGCGGCCTACACCACGCTGTATACTTGCCTCGTCACGCTGGCGCGACTGCTTGCACCGTTCACGCCGTTTGTTGCGGAGGAGATGTACCAGAATCTCGTCAGGACGGTCGATGAGAGCGCACCTGAGAGTGTTCATCTGGCGGACTACCCGCTCGCCGACACCGGTGCTATTGACGAGGAGCTGTCTCGTGACGTAAGGACTGTGATGACCGTATCGAGCATGGGGCGGTCGGCGCGCGCCAAGGCGAACATCAAGGTCAGGCAGCCGCTCTCAACGGTTCTGATCACCGTCGCTGGTGACAGGGACGAGGCGGCTGTCGAGAGCAACGCCGACCAGGTGCGGGATGAGCTGAACGTCAAGGAGGTCGTCTGCAAGCGGGGCGAGATCAGCTACAGGATCGAGCCAAATCGGAAGCAGCTCCGCCGCCGATTCGGTAAGGACGCCGAGAGGATAGCAGCTGAGATCGAGAACCTCGCACCGGATGCCGTGGAGGCGGTGGCTTCGAAGCTGCGGCGACGGGAGGAGGTTGAGGTGAGGGGGCGCATGCTCTCCGAGCAGGAGCTTTCTCTGGTGACGAGCACGCCCGGATATGTGGGCGTTGTCAGCCACGGCATCGCCGTCGAGGTGGCCACTGAGATCACACCGGAACTGGCCGACGAGGGCATGGCACGGGAGCTGGTACATCGCCTGCAGTTCATGAGGCGCTCCGCTGGTTTCGATATCGCCGATTACATCGAAACGTATTACGCGGGAGAATCGGAAGTGGAGCGTGTGATTAGCAGCTTCGCTGCCTACATCGGGCAGGAGACATTATCGAGGAGCCTGTCCGCAGGCTCTCCGCCCGAGGGAGCCTATGTGGAGACACATAAGATAGAGGGCAACGAGGTGACGTTGGCGGTCAGGAAGGTGGCCGGATAACCCTAGTTGGGTCTCTCGCCCAGCGTCATCCACATCTCAAACTCGTCATTCCCGCGCCACACGGTCATCTTGATTGAATCGCCCACCTCGTACTGCCACAGCATCTTGGTGATCTCGTATGCCTCTGTGACCGGTTGGTCCTCGAATGCAACGATGACGTCTTTGATCTCGAAGCCCGCCTCCGAGGCCGGCGTGTCTTCGGCCACGAAGCTGACTACCACGCCGCTCTTCTTCGGCAGGTCGAACTGGGAGGCGAGCGCCGGCGTAACCGTTCTCAACTGGAGACCCATATACGGCCTGATGACACGGCCGTGCTCTGTCAGCTCCTCGTAGACCTTGCGGGCCGTGCTTGCGTTTACCGCGAATCCGGCGGTCTCAACGCCGGAGGCTATGACGAACGTGTTGATTCCGAC
>CAZGDV010000009.1:6289-11063 GCA_964524995.1 uncultured Dehalococcoidia bacterium
TGCTGAAGGTACTCAACCGATATGTACACTACGCTTGGCCTGACCTTCTCCACGACCCCGGCAATAGATGGGAGTGATGTGAGCGGACTGTATGTGGGAGTGGGCTGGTCAGCGACCGTTTGGGTCGGAGTTGGGGTTGAGGTCGTGCTAGATGAAGAGGTGCAGGCAATAGAAGTTGCCAGCAGGACCAGCACGCAGAGCGAGATCGCCAAGCAGGGAGTTCTGTTCATCTGAGATTCTCCTGATCATCAAGACGGAACTCGAGGGGTACGAGTTCCCGAGAGAGATGTGTGATGTACTAGCGTCTACCTGGGATCATTCGGCGTAGGAAACCGAAGCTGCCATTACTGAACCATGATCCGTTCAGCTTCTGCGATGGGGGGGAGGGCACCTTCACCTTGGCTTTGACCTTCTCCTTGATCTCCTCTCTCAAGGCGAGGGGCTCCAGCTCGCCATTCGCCTCCGCTGCGGCCTGTGCCTCCAGGCTCTCGCGCATCCTGGGGTAGATGGATGTCATCTTGGCGCAGAAGAGCAGTATGAGGGCGGAAACGTATGTCCAGGACATCAGAGCGATGACCACTCCGACTGTGCCATACACGAGGTTGTACGTAGCGAAGTTACCCACGAACCAGATGAAGATCTGCTTCACTATCTCGAAGAGTACTGCGGCTACCAGCGCACCAATGAGAGCATGACGCCATTTCACAGTGGTGTTCGGCACCACTTTGTACAGGAAGAGGAACGCGAGGAATATGAGGGCTATACTGGCAGCGGTCGTAGCGGCGTGCCACAGGAGGCCACCGTCGGCGAGGAGCCCACTGATTGCGGTGTCGGCCTCTCTTATGATCTTGAAAGCCGTGGTGACGCCTATGGAGAGGGCCATGAGCAGCCCTAGCCCGAGCATCATGACAAACTCGAGCATCCTCTCGTGCAGGAACGGCCTCGGTTCTCTGATCCCCCAGGCTGTGTTGACCGACTTCCTTACCACGTTGAAGACCGCCGTGCCGGCCCAGATGAGCCCGATAGTCGCGATTATGCCTGCAGCTCCCCAGTTGCTGGAAACCCCTTCTATGACCCGGCTCACGTAGTCGGCCGATACTGGCAGGAAGTCTGTGATAGCGGTAGTGACTGTCTCTTCGACAGACTCAGATCGAAGAACGAAGCCGAATATGGAGATAGCGGCAAGGGCCAGCGGGAACAACGAGAGCAGGAAATAGTAGGATATGGCCGCTGCAAGGTGCGTGCAGTTATCAGCGAGGAACTCGTGGACCGAGTCCTTCAGCACACCTGCAACTGTTATTGCACGTCGTCCACTCATTCGCTGCGTCCTGAAGACTGCTGCTCGACGGGGCGAAGGCGGGGTCGTGGTGAAGAAGGACGTTGGCTACGCCCACGAACTCGTGTGTGTCTATCCGAAGCCCAGTGGACTGATGGACTGGCCGCCCATCAAGCCCGTCCGTTCAGAAAGTCAGATTAGTCCCCCACCCCCACCCGATCGAGAGCGGACTGTCTCTATTGTAACACTCCTTGTCAATCCTACCCTGAACTTGACCGCTCCTCCTCGCTGTCGGGCTCTTCAACCGAGGCGAAGCGGTCTCTCAGCCTGGATACCCCGCGCTGTAGCAGTTCCTGCAGTTGGGTAACCTCCTTGGATATGGCCGATCTGAAGTGCGACGTGTACTCGCCCATGCTACGGTACTTCTTGTAGCGCTCCTTCACAAGCTTGTTGAGCGGCTGCTGCTGGATGTCGAGAAGCTCTCGGAGGACTGCGTTCCTTAGCAATCGCGCAGCCTCGTCGGGGTCATTGTGCGCCCCGCCCTCCGGCTCATGTACCAGAGTATCCACTACTCCGAGCTCCCTGCAGTCCAGCGCGGTGAGTTTGAGGGCCGAGGCTATCTCCTCTGCCTTCTCGCGGTTCCTGTATACGATTGAAGCTGCGTTCTCGGGAGAGATGACAGAGTATATGGCGTTCTCCATCATCAGGATGCGGTCGGCCAGGCCCAATGCCAGAGCGCCTTCGCTACCCCCTTGGCCGATGATTACGGACACGATGGGAGTGGGCAGGTCGGACATCAGGGCCAGAGTACTGGCGATCGCCTGTCCCATCCCGCGCTCTTCGGCCTCCAAGCCCGGGTAGGCACCCGGCGTGTCGATCAGCGTAATGACCGGCAGACCGAAGTTCGCTGCCAGCCTCATTGCCCTCTGCGCTTTGCGGAAGCCCTCGGGGAAGGCCTGTCCCTCGTTATGGCTCCTCTCCTGACCGATGATGATAACCGCCTCGCCGCTGAAGTCCGCGATGCCGCAGATAACCGACCGGTCGTCGGAGAAGCGTCGATCACCGTGAAGCTCGATGAAAGAAGTGGTGATTCGAGAGATGTAGTCCAGTGCCGTCGGACGCTCCTCGTGCCGCGCCAGTTGTACTGTTTGCCAGGCTCGTGGAATAGTCTCGTGGACTGCCGCTGCGTGATGGGATGGCTGCCTTCTCGCCCTCGGTGTCAGCCTGTATCTAGCGCTCAGCAAATCGAGCAGCACCGAGAGGGACTGATGAAGCTTGGTCCTGTCAACGATCTGGTCGATCATCCCGTGCTCGAGGTTGTACTCCGCTGTGTGTATGCCCTCGGGGAGCGGCCTCTTGGAGACCTGTTCCACAACGCGGAGCGGCGCGAACCCGATGAGAGACTGCGGCTCCGAAAGGATGACGTCCCCGAGACTGGCGAAGCTGGCATAGACCTCTCCGCTCGTTGGATTGGTCAGGATAGAGACATAGGGGAGTCTGTGGGCATGAAGGCGCTTGGCCGCGACGGTTGTCTTGGCCATCTGCATCAGGGATAGTGTCCCCTCCTGCATACGAGAGCCGCCGCTCGACACGACGGTCACGAGAGGCATGCGCTGTTTGACGGCCATCTCAAAGGCCAGGGCAACCTTCTCTCCCACCACGCACCCCATGTTGCCGCCCATGAACCCGAAGTCCAGCACTGCAATCGCCGTCGGGTTACCCCCGATAGTGCACTTGCCCGTCACCACAGCCTCGGTCAGGCCGGTCCGACGCTGGGCCTCCAGGATCCTCTCCTGGTACGAGGGTTTCCCGGAAAACGACAGGGGGTCCATCGAGATGAGGAACCGGTTCACCTCCTTGAAGGTGCCGGGGTCGGCGATGAGTTCGATCCGCTGCCGTGCCGGAATACTGTGGTGGAACCTGCACTGCGGACACACTCTGTAGCGCTGGTACAGGTCGGACTGCGTGACATCCGTCCCGCAGTAAAGGCAATACTCGGCCTCCTCTTGTGCCTTCTTGGCGACCTCGTTTGCCTTTGGCCGCAGCGAGGCAGGCTCATCTGGCTTGGTCATTCGTCCTCCTCGTCGTCTGCATCGAATGCGACCCCCGTCAGCGCGTCATCTCCGCGTACCACCGTACCTTCGGCCTCCAATGCGTCCATGATGCGCGCGGCCCTCGGGTATCCAATGTGGAGTCGCCGCTGAAGCAACGAGGTCGACAGGTGGGAATGGTCCCTGGCAAGCCGCCTCGCCGTGGGCAGAAGCGGGTCGCTGGACTTCGTTTCCTCCTCTGTCTCAAGGGCGGCGAAGGCTTTGGCTACCCTGTCTTCATCCGGTGCGGGGTAGGCCGCGGCCTTCTCCTTCCAGAACCTCACGATTCTGTCGATCTCCGCATCAGACGTGAAGCAACCCCGCAGACGCTTGGGCTTGGCCGCGTCCGGCGGCACGTAAAGCATATCTCCTTGGCCGAGCAGTTTCTCGGCACCACCTATGTCGAGGATCGTCCGGGAGTCGACCTGGGAGGCTACCGCGAAACTGATCCTCGTTGGGAAGTTGGCCTTTATCAGGCCGGTGACAACGTCCACAGATGGACGCTGTGTGGCAAGGATCAGGTGAATGCCGGTGGCACGCGCCAGCTGGGCCAGCCGGCAGATCGACGGCTCGACGACCTCGGCGGCTGTCATCATGAGGTCCGCGAGTTCGTCCACAATCACGACGAGGTAGGGCATCTTCTCCACAACGAGCTGGCTCTTGTTGTAGCCCTCGATGTTGCGAACCCCGACGGCCGCGAACCTGTTGAAACGGTTTTCCATCTCGCGGATGACGCGGCGCAGCGCATCGATCGCCTTGTCCACTTCCACGACCACCGGGGATATCAGGTGCGGCACACCGTTGAAGCTGACCAGTTCCACCCTCTTGGGGTCGACCAGTAGCAGTCGCAGGTCCTCAGGGGTGTTGCACATCAGGAGACAGGTAATGATCGAGTTGATGCATACAGTCTTGCCGCTTCCGGTGGTCCCGGCGATCAGAAGGTGCGGCATCTTCGTCAGATCGGCGGCGACGGGTTCCCCTGCGGCTCCGTTTCCGAGCGCCAGTGCCAGCTTCGACCTCGCGTTGATTCTCTGGAAGATAGGGCTCTCTATCACCCCCCTCACGTTCACCACAGAGGTGGTTGTGTTGGGCACCTCGATGCCTACCACGGGTTTGCCCGGCACCGGCGCTTCGATCCTGATGTTTGGGGTAGCGAGGGCCAGAGCCAGGTTGTTGGAGAGGGCTGTTATCCTCTCGACTTTGACACGTGTTCTGGACAGCTCTTCCAGCTTCTCCACCGGCTTGCCGTCCTTGTCCAGCTTGACCTTGCCTTGCGGGTCGCGCTCGACAACCCTCTTGTACTTGCGGATCCAGCCGGGCTCTATGCCGAACTGGGTGACGGAGGGCCCGGGGCTGATCTGAACGACCTTCGCTTCGACGCCGTAGCTCTCCAGGGCCTCCTCGATCA
>CAZGDV010000009.1:11163-42543 GCA_964524995.1 uncultured Dehalococcoidia bacterium
CTGATCTGAACGACCTTCGCTTCGACGCCGTAGCTCTCCAGGGCCTCCTCGATCAACCTGGCCCGCTGCTGGTTGTCGGCTTCGGTGAACGTCATCTCGGTTGCCTTGTCGAGTAACTCCAGGGCGGGCAGGATGGGGGACGGCGTGGTACCGGTGCGGAGCGTGGTTGCCACTCCTTCCACACTGGTCTCAGACCTCTCCGTGGCCTCGTCGGCGGGTTGGAGCGGTAGTTGAATGCCGGTCGCATCGGTGGTCCTGGACAGCATCCCCGAGTGTTCCGCCTGAGGTGGGGCGATCCCGGTCGCCGGAACCTTGCCTGCTCCGGTGGCCACGCGATGGGAACGGGCCGCAGGCTGCTGTTGAGCACCTGAGCGGTTCAGCGGTTGTCTTCGAATGACGCCTGCAGCACCCTGACGTGCTCTTGGCGCGATCCACCGTGCGCCGGAGAGCGTTTCCGTACCCGCTATCTTGGCAGCGCCGGCGAGCCGTTTGACGAAGACCACACTTGGATAGGGCAGGATAACGAACACGGATGCCAGCAGGATGAGTGCCAGGCGCAACCAGGAAGGTGCGCCCACCCCCTGGCTGCCTATGAAGCTGGCCCCGGCTGTGCCACCCAAGCTGACCTCGGAGAACTTGACGTCTCCCACGGTCAGACCGGGGCTGAAGAGCGACAGTATGCCCCAGACCGCGAGCGTGGCAAGCAGAGCGCCTGCCCAGAAGTTCCACCATTTGGCGACGGCACGTAATCTGCGTTTCGAGATCATCAATGCGCCGATACCGATCCAACAAACGACGAGTACTATGCCGAAGCCCAAGTTCTCCAGGATCACGGGGTAGAAGACGCCCAGGAACGCGAGCGCCACGAAGAGGAGCAGCACCTTGGCTATGCTCTTGGGTGCTACGCGTGTACCTCTGACACGCCGGATTAGTGGTACGTCGCCTCTAGCCGGCTTGGGAGGGGACCTGCGTGAACGTGACTTGGTCATGATGACTTCGCCTGCTTAGAACATCGAGAGCTGCTCGGGCTTACTCTCCCCCTCGATCGCTTCGGACTGTTCGAGAATGACGGGTATCCTCTTCATATCATCCTCGATCGTCCTGCGGAGGCTCTGCTGGTGTAGCGCGGCAGCGGGATGATACATTGGGTAGTATATCACGTTGTTCCGCTTGCGCTCCTTGCCATGCACCTTGCTGATGGTCTCTCCGGGAAAGAACTTGGCGAGGGAGTACCTGCCAAGGGTAACCACGATCTTCGGCGAAATTACCTCTAATTGCTGATCCAGCCACTTCTGGCAGTTCTTGATCTCCGTGGGTAGTGGATCACGGTTGCCAGGTGGCCGGCATTTGATTACGTTGCAGATGTACACGTCGCTTCTCTTCAGGCCGACTGACTCCAGGAGGAAGTCCAGGAACTGCCCGGCCTGGCCCACGAAAGGCCGCCCCTGCTGGTCCTCGTGGTAGCCGGGTGCCTCCCCGATGAACACGATGTCAGCATCCTCCCGACCCTCCCCGGGAACGACTCGGTTGCGGGTGCCCGCGAGCTCCGGGCACTCCTGACAGGTCTCTATCTGCTGGCAGAGCTCAGAAAGTGCTGACACGGTTTCCTCCTCGAGTGAACAATAGCATCTTGATCCCTATGATAAGCAGCACAACGGCGAACACCCGCGTCAGCCAATCCGCGGGCACGAGCCCTGCTGCCCAAGCGCCCAGGAACGTGAAGGCCAAAGCTGCGGGCGCTACCAGTAGGAATACGTTACGATTGACGTGTCCTAGCCTCGCATGGGTGACCGTTCCAGCAACCGCCGCCGCCAACATGGCGCACAAAGATATGCCCTGTGCAGTATGCTGTTCGATGTCCAGCCCCAAGACCATGGCGGGAACAGTCACCGTACCTCCGCCTATGCCCAACATGCCGCCCAGTACTCCTGCCACCAGTCCCACCGCGAGGGCAATGAGGATGCTCACACTATGTACCCCCGACCCCTACCAGCAGGACGATGGCTATTGCTATCGCATACACGCCAAACAGCTGGCGCAGCCTCTCAGCGGGGATTCTCGCCATCAGCCTCGCTCCAGCCACGGCACCAACTACGCTCGCGGTGGCGATCGCAGCTACGATCATCCAGTCGACTTCACCTCTGATTGCGTATACCAGGGAACCAGTCGCGGCAATCGGGATGATGACTGCCAGCGATGTCCCGTGTGCTGTATGCTGCTCAAGGCCGAGTGCCCCTGCGAGAACGGGGACGAGTACAATCCCTCCTCCGATACCCAGGAAGCCTGCCAGCAGGCCCGCTCCCATCCCAGCCAACACGTACCACAGCGCTCTTGCGTTCACCTGCACTCTTCAGGGGGTGATGTTATCATAGCTGTTTGAGGGAAGTCAAAGGTGTATGCTTGTTCGGCCTCTCATATACGTCAGCCCAATTCCCAAACAGATCGTTGCGGTCAATCGGTTGTCGGGTGTTGGCATACCCGTCGCTGAATCTCAGTGTGGGGGCGACTACTGGGCCGGGGTGGGGGTAGTCGGCTGCTCGGCAGAGCGGTCGCTGGAGACCAGTGGGATATCTATGACAAAGGTCGTCCCCCGGCCGACCTCACTCTCAACACGTAGACGGCCGCCGTGCTCGTCGACTATGCCATAGCATATGCCCAATCCCAGCCCTGTGCCCTCGCCGACTGCCTTCGTGGTGAAGAACGGGTCGAAGATCCTCTTGAGGTTCTCTTCAGGAATGCCCGGGCCGCTGTCCTCGACTTCGAGCCGAATAACGTCGTCGTTTGTGCTGCTCCTGATGGTGAGCGTGCCCTCGCCGTGAGCGCTGGTCATAGCTTGCTCAGCGTTGGTGATCAGGTTCACGAGAACCTGCTGCATCTGGTGGAAGTCACCCATGGTCAACGGCAGGTCGGGATCGAGTTCCAGCCGCACCTCCACGTTGTTGACCTTCATGCGATAGGCGTGGAGTTCGATACTGCGCTCGACTACCTCGTTGAGCGAGATCAGCTTCTTGTCCGGATTGTGCTTCCGACAGAAAGTCAGGAGATTGGTCGTGGTTCGGGATGCTCTCCTGGCCTCCCTCAGAATCCCTTCGAGGTCCTCTTTCAAAGTGTCGTCCAGGTCATCTCTCTCTGCCATCAGTTGGGCCAGTCCCTGGACGGCAGTGAGAGGGTTGTTCAGCTCGTGGGCGACACCCGCGGCCAGTTGGCCCACCGCGGCCAGCCTCCCCGCGAGCTGAAGCTGCTCGTCAATCCTGTGCCTCTCTTCCTCCGCGCGCTTCTGCTCCGTGAGGTCGAACACGATTCCACGTAGTCCTGCTACTTTTCCATCGTGCTCTATGGGACTGGCGAACGCCTTGACCGGAGCGGTGCTGCCGTCTTTTCTAAGGGCGGTGTATTCACGGCCGGTGTACGGGTCGCCTTCGACCATTCTACCGATGTTGTCCGCGAGCCTGGGCCTGTCTTCCGGAACGAACAGTTCCAGCGCGTTCAGACCCTTGTCTATGTCCTCCTGCGTGTAGCCAGTGAACTCAAGAAGGAAACGATTGGCGAATGTGAAGTTGCCGGACAAATCGATCTCGTAGACCATTTGCGGCAACAGGTCTGCCATCTCTCTGAACCTGCACTCGCTCTGCCGGAGCTCCTCTGCGGCACGCTTGCGGTCCGTAATGTCCGAGAAGAAGCCCAACGTGGCGGGCCTCCCCTCCCACTCGATGACGGCAACGTTGATCTCCACCCATCTCTCACTGCCGTCCTTGTGCACGACTCTGTAGGCGTAGGTTGGCGGGACCTCCCTGCCTTCCAGCCTGGCCAGGTGGTACTCGATCACCCACTGCCTGTCATCTGGATGGATCAAATCAACAATGGAGGCTGAGGCCAAATCCTCGCTGGAATGGCCAATTACATCAACTGTCCTCGCGTTCATGAACTTGATGATGCCATCCTGCACGACCAGGATGGCGTCATGGGAGTTCTCCACGAGCAAGCGATGCCTTTCCTCGGATGCCTTGAGTGCGTCCTCAGCGCGCTTGCGCTCGGTGATGTCAACCCCGACGCCCACGAGATACGTTTCATCATTGACTCGCGCAAACGCTCCGGTGTAGTGATATGGTATTCGCTGTCCTTGCTTTGTGACCAGGTTGGCCTCAACGCTGGACTGCCCACCCGCGAAGACGTCCCTCATCCGCGCCGCAACTAGCTCCCTGTCTGCCTCATCGAAGAAGTCCAGCGGGCCCGTTGCCGCCAGCTCTGCGGCGGAGTAACCGGTAGCCTCTTCGACTCGCTTGTTCCATCGGACCAATCTCATCTGCGAATCGTAGACGTAGAAGTTGCCAGGTAGGCTGGCGAGCATTGCTTCGTTGAACGTTTTCTCTCGACGCAGTTCCTCCTCAGCCTCCTTGAATTCGGTCATATCCCTGAAGGTGGCTATTATCCGGGTCGGCTCGCCCTGCAAGCCCTTCACGGGCGAAGCTGTCGCCGCAACGGGTACCTCACGGCCATCCTTGGTCGTGAGGGTGAACTCCACGAACGACTCTATATCGTTCTCAAGTGCACGTCTGACGAGTCCTGCGAGATCAGTTCGTTCGTCGCTCCTGACCAGAAGCTGCATGAGATCAGTGGCGCTCTTGCCGGTGAGTTCGCTCTTGTCGTAGCCGGTCATGTCCTGGAAGGCACGGTTCGCCCTTCGGATGATTCCGCTTGTGTCCATCGATATGAGGCCGTCGCCCATCGCATCGATCAGCGCCTCCGTGGCATCAGCAGCGGTGGACGTATCCGTTGCTGGTGGGCCCTCCTGCAGCGGGCGTGCTACGGTCACGTATTCGGCGAGCTCGGCGTTAGCCACCTGGGATGTCGTCAGCTCCACATCGACGGAGCCGCCATCTTTTCTTCGCATGGTTGCGAAGCTACGCGAGATCACAGGGCCTTCGTCAGAGGTCGACACTGCTAGGGGATCCGCCAAGGGGCGTGTGTCACCGGTGATCAGTGAGGTTATGCCTTGCCCCACCAGTTCCTCCCTGCTGTAGCCCAACAGTAGTTCGCTACCGCCGTTGCACCATGTGATCGTGTCTCGGGAGACAAACACGGCATCGGGCAGGCTCTCGAGCAGGGCAAAGCCGCTGTTGGGGCCGGTCATCTCGCTCGCATGACCCACTGACGGGTCAGGGCTGGGACGACAACCCTTCTCAGCACCGCCGGAGGACTTGGCCCTTCCTCTCGCCATAGGTCATGCTTCTCGCAACAGCGTTCGGGGGGAGCCGGGCAGGCTCTCCCGCCTGCAAGTTAGCATGCGGCATGATGCGGCACAATAGCGATATTTGGTGGGCTGAAGTAGGCATATGGTACCGGCCCTACTCATAGGTTTGCGTTTCGTATATACTGCTGCGTTGCCTCTGGTGTTGAGGTGTGGCTGGGATGGGGATGGGTGGTAGGATAATGGAGCACGCCGGCCTCACCTGGACCGATGTGCTCCTGGCGATGCGCCTGCCGTATGTCCGGTTGGCCCGCTAGAGCGGCTTGACCGGAACGCAGATGTCGACGATGTGTGTCTGGCTCTCCTGATTCTCTGGGTCGTAGTGATAGAGTTCGTAGCAAAGACGATCGTCCGGCTGATAGCCGCTCTCGGGCATCCATTTGCCGTACACTGTGTCCCAGGCCTCCCCGTATTCGTCGGCAGATAGCTCGAATGTGGCTACGGCGAACTTGCCGCCGGGGATCGTCATTTCTCCCACCTCGCCGTCCACGGGGGTCCCCTCTGGAACAGTGATGCAGGCGCTGACCCTCAGCTTGTCCTGTTCGGTGACGTCTGGGTCATCATGGTACACCGAAAGGACCTGTGTCTCCGGGAAACGAAGCAGGCCCCTGGGCCCTGCCCACGTCATCAGCTTCTGGAACAGCTGCCCGAAGACCTCCGGGTCTCCCTGGTACGGGCCCGTGTGACGCACGTACACCACGTGAAGCTCCGGCATGTCCTTGACTTCGATCTGTGTTGCTGTTCTGTCCATCACTTCCAACCTCCATATTGGATTGTGTGTTGCACTGTCAATATAGAAGCTGAAAGAGGCGGGGTCTTTCTTTATGTTGCCTTGGTCTTGATCCTCTTTGCTCGCCGTTTTGCGTGTGTTGCGATGTCTTTCATACCCGCCAGCCCGCCACTCGCTGGCACTCATCCGGAAGGTGTCCCGAAAAGCTCTTGCGAAGGTTGCGGAACTGGAGAAGCCGCACCCATGTGCGATCTCGGTAATTGACTTCTTCGGGTTGTTGACCAGCTGTGTGGCCGCCTTCTCCACTCTCACGCGCTGCATGAACTGATTGACGGTCTCGCCGGTCATGGCATGGAATATCCTGTGGAAATGAAAGCGCGAGAAGCTGGCGATATCGGCCAGACTCGCCAGGGAGAGGTCCCGGTCGATGTTGGCCTCGATATGGTCTATTACGCGGTTGATGCGTTGGGTGTACTGCTGGCGGAGGTACTTGCCGCTTCCCTTGTCCGGCTGACCCTCGGTCGACATGTGCGCCCCCCTAGCCCCAACTCACCGTGCGGTGCCTGCCGTATCTGCACCAAGCCACACTACCCTCATGCGCCACAATAGGACAGGCAGGCGGCTTCCTGAGAATCCGGCCTGCCTGTGCACGATCTGCTAGCGCCGAGTGTCCTGGCTTTGAACGAAGACTGCGAAGATGACTGAGTAGTCCGAACTGCTATTCGTACCGAGGATTCGCAGCTCCCAGGGTGATACTACGATGGGCTCTACTCGTCCTCGACGCCTTGCTCCTTCAGATAGTCAACAGCATCTTGCACTGTCTTGATCTTCTCAGCATCTTCGTCGGGGATTTCGAGTTGTCTTCCCTCGGTGCTGAATTCCTCCTCAAGCGACATGACCAACTCGACCAAGTCGAGGGAGTCGGCGTTCAGATCGTCAACGAAGGAGGATTCGGGCTTGACTTCCGAAGCGTCCACGCCCAGCTGTTCGACGACGATCTTCCTCACTCGCTCGAGAATGGTTGCCATCCTGTTGCCTCCTCTCATACAGTTGTTGGATCGGTCACTTCGAGTTGTTGGCCTGGGGCTGAACACGCGCGATCGACCCGAGTACCCCGTTTATGAACCTGGCGGAGCTATCGCTGCCGAAAGCCTTCGCGAGTTCGACTGCCTCGTTGATGGCCGCCTTTGTCGGCACCCTATTGTCCACTGAAATCTCGAAAATTGCAAGCCTGAGGATATTCCGGTCAATGATCGATATCTGGTCCACGGGCCAGCTCGGGGCGTGCTTGTGGATCATCGAATCGATAGTGGTCTTGTGCGAGGCTACTCCTTCGACAAGCTCTCTGGCAAAGGCAAGGGAGCCCTCGGGCAGGGCGGACTCCTCGGCGATCCTGTTCAACGAGACCTGAGCATCGTGTCGGGAACAGTCAGCCTCGTACAGGGCCTGGAGCGCAGCTGTTCTTCCTCTTCGTCTGATTCCTGCCACAGATTGATATCTCCTGACCTGGAGGCGGTAAGCACCCTGTCAGCAAGTCAGCTGCGGAGCTGCGATTGTTATCCTCCACCGGTTGCGGTCACCGTCTGGCAAGACAACGACGTCGGTGGAGTGCCTCCTGCCTGCGATGGCGCTCTCTCCGAAGATGTAGGAATCGATCACGCCATCACCATCCCACCATCCACGTTCAAGACCTGCCCGGTGAGGTAGTGGGACTCTTCCGAGGCGAAGAAGGCGACGGCGTGCGCCACGTCTGTAGGCGTCCCGAATGTGCCCAAAGGAATCTGGCTGATATATAGCTGCTTGACCTCTTCGCTGAGCTTGCCGGTCATGCCGGTATCGATGAAGCCGGGCGCGATGGCATTGGCTGTGATCCCTCGGGAAGCGCCCTCCCTGGCCGTCGTCTTGGTCAGGCCAATAATCCCTGCCTTTGCCGCAGAGTAGTTGGCCTGCCCGGCGTTGCCCATTAACCCGACTACGCTGGCGATATTGACAATGCGTCCCCAGCGCTGTTTCATCATGTGCCTGAGTACAGCCTGGGTGCAGAGGAACGCACCTTTGAGGTTCACGGCTATTACCTGATCCCAGTCAGCTTCTGACATCCTTAGCAGCAGCGTGTCTCTGGTGATCCCCGCGTTGTTGACGAGGATGTCGACACGCCCCAGCACGGATACCGTCTCGCTCACCAGGTTCGAGACCTGTTCGGCTACGGCTACGTTGGCTTCTACGGCCAGGCTCTTCACATTCCTGGACTCAGCCTCGGCAGCCACTTCTTTCGCCGCTGCCATGTTGACATCGGTGACGACGATATCGCAGCCCATGTCCGCGAGCTTCAGCGCCGTCTCACGTCCTATTCCCTGGCCGCTGCCCGTGACTACGGCGACTCTTGTATGGATATTCATCGGCATCTCTCACTGAAAGGGATTGATACGGCGCGGTGTACCCATCAGAAGGCCGCGGCCTTGATGGTCTCCACGTCGCGAATGCTGAGGATCTGCACTTCGCTGTTGATCCTCTTGATCAGCCCTGACAGCACCTGGCCGGGGCCGATCTCGACGAATGTAGACACTCCCGCATCCACCATGTACTCGACGGATGGTTGCCACCGGACACAGTTGCATAGCTGCTGCACCAGTTCTCCCCGCACTTCCTCGGCGGTTGTGATAGGCTGTGCCGTGCTGTTGGCGATTATCGGGACGCTCGGCGAACGGAACCCCATCTCCGATATGGCCTTGGCCATACCTTCCCGTGCTGATTCCATCAAGCTGGAGTGGAATGCTCCGCTCACCTGAAGTGGTACGACCTTGCGCGCTCCCCTCGTCTTGGCAAGGTCCATGGACCGGGCGAGCGCCTCCCTCGTGCCGCTGATCACAGTCTGGCCGGAGCAGTTGATGTTGGCGATCTGGGCCCCGGTCTCGAGACACACCTCCTCGAGGGAGGCCTCGTCGAGACCGATTATGGCAGCCATGCCTCCGGGCTTTGCCTTCCCCGCCTCGTACATGAGCCTGCCCCGCTCTCGTACTATGCGCACGGCATCCGCGAAGTCCAGGACATTCGCCGAAACCAGGGCAGTGTACTCGCCCAGGCTGTGGCCGGCAACGAAAGCAGGGCTGGGGCACTCACCCGCCTCCGATAAGCCTCGAAGGCACGCCACACTGACGGTCAGGATGGCGGGTTGGGCGTTGACCGTTGCACGAAGCTCGTCTTCGGGACCTTCGAAACAGAGCCGGGTTAGCGAGAAGCCGAGGGCGTCATCAGCCTCCTCGAACGCGCGTTTCGCGGCTCGGGAGGTCTGATATAACTCGGAGCCCATTCCCACGGCCTGTGAGCCCTGTCCGGGAAAGACGTAGGCCAGGTTGGGCCTATCAGCCGTATTCGATTCAACCATCGCTATCTCCGAAGGTCTACTCGCCCTTCTTCTTGGGCGATGCTTTCAGCACTTCCCTTCCTCGATAGGTTCCGCAGAACGGACAAACCTGGTGAGCAGGCTTGAGGTTGCGACACTGGGGGCAGGGAGCGACAGAGGTCACGGCCACCTCCAAGTGGCTGCGCCTCTTTCCTTGCCGGGCCTTCGCGTATTTCCTCTTTGGCAGTGCCATTATCTAGCTCCAATACCTTCCGACTGAGATACACACTCGCGCTAGTTTCTGCAGCGCAGTGTCTCCAATTTGGCCCAGGGCGAATCGCGTTTGATGACAGTACAGCTGCAGGTTGTCTGGTTGAGGTTGCAGCCGCACGAGGGGCACAGGCCCGCGCAATCCGGGCGGCACACCGGTTTCATCGGCGTATTGAGCAGCACGTACTGACGCACCGCCTCGGTCAGGTCCAATATGTTGTCCTCGTCGACCGCGAACAACCCCGACTCGCTCGATTCCCTTGTCGGCCCCGGGCCGCCGAACGCGCTCGGTAGGGCGAACTCCTCTTCGATCTCCAGAGTGAGAGGATACACGCACTCCTCCAGGCAGCGGCTGCACGTCAGGTTGGTCGATGTGTGCAGCCTGCCGGTCACCAGTATCGTGTGATTGGTGCGCAGCAGCTGTATGTCGCCCAGCACGCTGATCCCCTCATCAGTGACGTCGTCGACTGAGTAACGGCGGACTGAGCCGACTGTCTCCTTCAGAAGTTGGGCAACGTTGATGCTAAGCATAGCTGGGAACCACCGAAACAGCAACAAACAGGTTGGATTGTAGGATACATAACGCCGTATTGTCAAGCTCCGCCGGACTGTGCGAGGACTGATCGTACTACGCCGGACTGCGGGGAAAGGACTGCTCGAAACGGTTCGGAGACTAGCTCCAGAAGACGAAGTACATGGCGGCTATGATCGCAGCGGCGACCACGAATATTGCCGCCGACAGCAACCTCAGTTGGGCCTTTCTTCTGATGCTCACCGTCGGATGGTATCTGGCCACGTAGTAGGGTTTCTTCAGGGGCGAAGCCTTCCTGAGGTAGAAATCCACCGTGACGCCGGGCCTGACGCCGAGCTTGTCCCTCAGATACTTGTTGACACTGATCTGGTGGGCCCGTGGCTGTTTGATCTCGACCATGGCGTTGGAGTACACCTTGGCTGTGATGTGGTCGTCGAAGGCGCGAATGTGGACCCATCTGCCCCATTTCATCCCTTGCGGCAGGTCGCTTTCATGCATCCTGACGAGAAGCTCGGTCTCGTCGAGCTGAGGTACAGCTCCGATCTTGAGATGTCTCTTTACGGCTCGCGCCATGTCCGGCGTCCGATCTGCTCCCGGCGCTCCAGGGTTGGTCAGCAGAATTATAGCTGCCCGAATGCGGGTGCGCAACACCACGTTGGCCCCGCGCGTGGGCAGCACGACAAGTCAACTCTCAACCCTTGACAACGCCCAGTGGTCTGGCTCTGGTCACCTTGGGCGACAACCCGGCGGCGTCCGTGACGCGGACGACGTCGGCAACATCCTTGTATGCTTCCGAAGCCTCCTCGGCCAGCGAATGCATACTCGCTGCCTTCACAGTGATTCCCTTTGCGGCTAGTTGCGCCGCCACGTCGGTTCCCCGGAGGCTCCTCTTGGCCGCGGAGCGGCTCTGTACCCGGCCTGCCCCGTGGCAGGTGGAGCCGAACGTTTCCTGCATCGCGGTTTGAGTTCCGACGCACACGTACGAGTAGCGGCCCATGTCGCCGGGGATGATGACAGGTTGCCCGACTTCACGATACGCCTCGGGCACGTCAGGGTGCCCGGCGGGGAATGCTCTCGTGGCTCCCTTCCGGTGGACGCAAACGGTGAGTTGCTTGCCGCCAACGCTGTGTTTCTCTATCTTGGCTATGTTGTGGGCTACGTCGTAGACAAGCTTCATCCCCAGGCTGCGGGGGCTGGTCCCGAATACCTTACCGAACGATTCCCTCGCCCAATGCGTGATGCACTGTCGGTTGGCCCAGGCGTAGTTCGCCGCGCACGCCATGGCGGCGAGGTAGGCCCGGCCCTCCGGAGAGTTGACCGGCGCACACGCCAACTGGCGGTCCGGAAGCTCTATACCGTAGTCCCTTGCGGCTCGCACCATCGTCTTGAGATGATCGTCGCAGACCTGGTAGCCGAAGCCGCGTGATCCGGTGTGAATCAAGAGGAGTACTTGCCCGATCCTGTCGATGCCGAATGCGCTGGCTATAGCCGGGTCGGGTATCTGGTCGACGATCTGTATTTCGAGGAAGTGGTTGCCCGATCCCAGCGTGCCGGATTGGGGCATGCCGCGTGTCTTCGCTTTGTCGCTAACCTTATCAGGATCGGCGTCGCGCATGCACCCGTGTTCCTCGGTGAATTCGAGGTCGTCTGGCTCTCCGTAGCCTTTCTCCACCGCCCATGAGGCCCCCTTGATCAGCAGGTCCTCGATCTCCCTGCCCTTGAGCCGTATCTTTCCCTCTGAGCCGAGTCCGGACGGTATGTGGACGAACAGCTCGTTGACGAGGCGTTCGATCTTCGGCTTGACATCGTCCTCCATCAGGTCTGTACGCACCAGGCGGACGCCACAGTTGATATCGAAGCCCACGCCGCCGGGGGATATGACGCCGTCGTCGACCCGTGTAGCCGCGACCCCACCTATCGGGAAGCCGTACCCCCAGTGGATGTCCGGCATCGCGAGAGAATACCCGACGATGCCCGGAAGGAAGGCGACGTTGGCCACCTGCTCCGGGGACTGATCGCTTCTGATCTGGCGCATCATGGGCTCATCGGCGTAGATGAGACCCGGCACGCGCATTCCCGACTTGTACGTCTTGGGTATCTTCCAGCGGTAGTCGTCCTTCTGGACAACGGTGCCCTCCCATCGATCAGACATGCACGCCTCCCTCAGATGTCGAGGATCACGCGGACCTCGACCTTCCCGCCCTTCTCTTCGATCTTGAGTCCGTGATAAGTCGCTGCCTTCACCTGCGTCTTCAGACCGTGACGCGATGGGTCGATTCTCTCACCATGCACCTTGGCTTTCAGGCGGCAATCGTCCATCTCGCTGATCTCAAACCTCTTGAATAGTGTCTCCTCAACGTCGGACTGGTATAGCAGCTCGTTGAGCCATGACACGAGCAGCGATTCCCGGTCCGGCGCTTCGACCTCTACGTCCAGTGATGTCCCCTCGGATACCGTGCCGAGGTCGGCGATCAGATTGAATACCGCGTAGGCTGCCGTGGCGAACGCTTCCTTCAAGTCCGCGCCCCTCGCCACGATCCCGACGTCAGCCGTGTGGTCGAACAGCTCGAAGTCTGCCATCCTGGGAGCAATCCTTACAGTCTCTACTTCCCGGTGGCCACCAGCCGGACTAGCCGCCGTAGTAGACGCGGGGTAGGTTGAGCGGGTCGTAGTAGAAGGGGAAATCCTCGGGGACAATTAGCTGACGTGCTCTTCTTCGAGGCGGTACGCCTGCCAGGCGGCGCTTGAACTCGCTGGCGACCTCGTCTTCAGGGAAGACTGCCAGGGCCGAGCTTGTTCTGGTAACGTCCTTGGGCTTGGGGTTCTCGGTATGCAGGAGCCGGTAGGCCTTGTGCTTGATCTGCGTCAGGTAGCCGCCGGCCATCGTGCGTTTGGGTGCGAAGAACATAAGGTAGAGCACGACGAGCGCTACTATCACGGCACCCCCAATGCATATGCCGTAGATCAGGTTGATCGGTATGAAACACTGGATCAGCCAGCAAATCCTGCATATATCCATGGATGCCTCGCCGAGAGCTTCATGCCTCGCGAATTCCGTGGTGGGGAGTATGATAAGCCGGGAATCGCGCAAATGCAAGTGGAATGGGCTGCCTCGCTTCCAATCGTCTTTGCCTGTGTTAGAATCTGAGTGTGAAGTTCATTGTCGACTGTAATGTGGGAAGGCTGGCGAGGTGGCTGAGGATCGCCGGCTTCGATACGCTCTTCGAGAAGGACATAGATGACGGCAGGCTGGTCAGGCTTGCTCTGGCGGACGACCGTGTTCTGCTCACACGGGACACCGGTATCCTGGACCGGCGTGTTGCCGTGAGCGGCAGGCTCAAGGTCCTCCTCATAGAATATGACGACGTGAAATTGCAGCTGGGCCAGGTCTTCTCGGCGCTCGACATCGCCGATGAGATGAAGCCTTTCACTGTATGTCCAAACTGCAACGGCTCCCTCGAGCCGAGGGACAAGGAGGATGTGAAGGAGATCGTGCCTCCGTACGTATTCAAGACCAAGGACCAGTTCATGCAGTGTCCCGACTGCGTTCGTGTGTACTGGAGAGGGACGCACTGGCAGAGGATGGCCAGGGAGTTGGAGAACCTGGCAGGCCGCACATGACGAGAGCGGCGTTCGTTTATGGCGATGACCTCGCGCGGCGTGACAGCAGGGCCGACGAGATATTCGGGCCGACGCGGCTACAGTATACGTACGAGCTGCTCGGGTCGTACGGGGCTTTCAGCAAGCCCGAATCGAGCGTCGTTCGCCCTACCGATGCATCCCGTGCTGACCTGCTTTCGTTTCACACGGCCGAGTACGTCAATGCGGTCAAGGACCTGAGCGACGGTAAGAAGAGGCCTGACGCCCGCAGATTCAACTTCAGCGAGACGGGCGACAATCCTCCCTATCCCGGAATGTACGAGCTGTCCACGCTGGTTGCGGGGGCCTCACTGTGTGCGGCGGAGCTGGTGGCTGGGGGTGACGTCGACGTGGCGTTCAACTGCGCGGGGGGACAGCACCACGCCGCTGCCGACCACGCCTCGGGGTTCTGCATATTCAACGACGTGGTAATAGCAATCAAGCGCTTACTCGAGAAGGGGCTGCGTGTGGCCTACGTCGATATCGATGCTCATCACGGCGACGGCGTGCAGAACGCGTTCTACGACACGGACCGGGTGCTGACCATATCGTTGCACGAGACAGGACGGCTTCTGTTTCCGGGTACGGGCGAGCCTTCCGAGATCGGCGTAGGTGAGGGCGAAGGATACTGCGTGAACTTGCCGCTAGCGCCGAGGACCGGCGACGACGTTTACCTTTGGGCCTTTGATGAGATAGTGCCCCCTCTGGTGCACGCGTTCAAGCCGGACGTGCTCGTTACGCAGCTGGGCTGTGATGCGCACTACCTCGACCCGATGACACAGCTCAGCTTGACGACCCGGGGCTATGATGCGATTCTGCACAGGCTGCGCGGGCTGTCGCCCCGGTGGCTGGCCCTGGGCGGCGGCGGGTACGAGCTGAGCGTTGTGGTTCGAATATGGACGATGGACTACGGCGTGATGCTGGGGGAGGAGTGGCCCGATGAGATACCGGCCGATTTCAGGGAACTGTACGGTCTGAAGGTATTGCGCGACGCCGATTCACCGCGGATCGCCAGGCATGCTGGCGAGAATGCGCGGCGTTTTGCGGAGAACAGTGTGGCCGAGGTGAAGAGGCTGGTGTTTCCGCGGCATGGGCTGTAGGGTCGGGGTGGTGGGCGCTAGGTCGGAACCACCCGTCTGACCGTGGGGGCTTGCCTTCTTACTTCACCGCCCCCGACCCGCGCATCTCCTCGATCTGCCTGGCGGTGTAGCCCAGCCCCTTCAGTATCTCGTCGGTCTGCTGGCCGAGGACGGGCGCGAAGCTGCGGAACTCGCAGGGGGTCTCCGTCAGCTTGACCGGCATGCCTAGCTGGGTCACCTTGCCTTCGGTCGGGTGCTCGAACTGAGGGAACATGCCCCGGCTCAGCAGTTGCTCGTTCTGCACCACCTCGTCAAGCTCCAGCACGGGCGTCACGCAGGTGTCGGCCTCCTTCATGATCCGGAACCACTCATCTCTGGTCCTGGTCAGGAATGCCTGCCTGATGGCCTCGTGGACCTCCTGCAGCTTCTCACCCTTGGCCCTGTGATGGGGTATGAGGTCCTCGCGCCCCAGCGCTTTGCAGAACCGCTCCCAGAAATGGGGCTCGATGAGGCCGGTCGAGACATACTTGCCGTCCTTGGTCTCCCAGATGTTGATGGACAGCGAGGGCCAGCCCCGCTTCGGGACAAACCGGTCCCTGAAGTACCTGAGCAGGCTCACCGTCATGAATGGCAGGACGCTGTCGGTCATCGAGATGTCCACATATTGGCCCTTGCCGGTGTTGTGTCGCGCCATGAGCGCAGCGAGTATGCCGATGACGCAGTGCAGTGCGCTGCCGATGTCCCCCATCGCCGCCCTTATGATGACCGGCTTGCCATTCTCGTCCCCGGTGAGGCCGACCGCGCCGCCAATCGAGATGTAGTTGGGGTCGTGACCGGGCAGGTCGCGATACGGCCCGTCCTGGCCGTAGCCGGTGAGGCTGCAGTAGACGATGCGGTCGTTCAGCTTCGAGATTGTCTCATAGTCCACGCCGAGACGCTTCGTCACCCCGGGACGGAAGGCCTCCATGAAGACATCTGCGTCGGCCGCGAGCTTGTACAGCACTTCTTTGGCCTGCTGGGACTTCAGATTGAGCGCGATGCTCTTCTTGTTGCGGGAGAGGAAGTCATACGCGGCGTGCTTCTCCTGGTCGGGTAGCATCCCGAGCTGGTATCCGGGATCCTCGATTTTGATGACCTCAGCGCCCATGTCGGCGAGCATCATGGTGCAGTAGGGGCCGGGCACGGTGCGCGAGAGGTCGAGTACCTTGATACCTTCCAGGGCCAGCGTCATGACATACCTCCGTTCGCCGAATCCCCCCTATCATAATACGGCATGGTTCCGCGTTCCAGTGGGAGCACTGCTTATCTCTGCCATCTGACGTTGATTGGACCCAACCGCCCGCCCACGGGCGCTGCGCACCCGAGCCTTGGCCTTTAAGGGTAGCCAGGGAGCATCCGCTCCCCGAGAAGCGTAGTGGTGCCTACCCGCCTACCCCGGTCTGTAGGGGCGACTCGCCGAGTCGCCCCTACGGTTGCCGTTCTGGAGGGGCGAGTCCCCTCATAGCTGGCCGATATGAGGTGTTGGGTGGTATCCACCCGCCGGGCCGTAGCTTCGGCGAGCTTGACTTTCAGAGGGGCGAAGTCTATGCTTGGTTCTGCTGTGGCGAAGCGAAGAATCGACACATTGCTCGTGGACAGGGGCCTGGCTGACAGCAGGGAGAGGGCCCGCCTGATGGTGATGGAGGGTGCCGTCGTTGCGGATAGCAGCACTGTGGTGAAGCCGAGCGCTCTGGTCCGGGAGGACGCCGAGCTCAGCGTGGCCCAGCGCCAGCGGTACGTCGGCAGGGGCGGGCTGAAGCTGGAGGGGGCGCTCGACCGGATTCAGTTGGAGGTGACCGGGAGAGTAGTTGCTGATATCGGGGCGTCGACGGGCGGCTTCACGGACTGCTTGCTGCAGCACGGCACGGCGAGGGTGTACGCGGTGGACGTCGGGTACGGTCAGCTCGACTACAAGCTGAGGCAGGACCCGCGCGTCGTAGTCATGGAGCGGGTGAACGCCCGCTACGAGGTCGAGCTCTCCGAGCGCGTGGACCTGGCCACAATCGATGTGTCCTTCATATCGCTGGAGAAGGTTGTGCCAACTGTCGCCGCGCTGGTCCGCAGCGGCGGACATATCCTGGCAATGGTGAAGCCGCAGTTCGAGGCCGGGCGTGAGCAGGTGGGCAGGGGTGGGGTGGTGAGAGACCCGCTCGTGCACGCCGGCGTTTTGGGCAGGTTCATCTGCTGGGCGGTGGACCGTGAGCTGCGACTAGAGGGGATTTGTGCGTCGCCGGTGGCTGGCAGCGATGGCAACCGAGAGTTCTTCGTGCTTCTGCGGAAGCCGGAGTGCTAGTCCGAAGAGAAGAAGGTGACCTTGGCCAAGAAGATAGGCATCTTGTATCAGCCCAAGACCCCTGTGGCTGGCGACCTCGCGCAGCAATTGGGGAAGGTGCTTGGCGAGCAAGAGAACACGGTCTGGATATGCTCGTCGTGGGATGAGTCCAGGGCCTGCGAGCTAGCCGACGAGACTGATTTTATAATCAGTCTTGGTGGCGATGGCACGATCCTCAGGGCCGCGCGCGTGGCCAGTCCCAGGTCCATCCCCATCCTGGCCGTGAACCTCGGCCGAGTAGGGTTCATGACTGAGGTCCCTCCCGACGAGGCGATAGAGCGGGTGCCTGCGTTTGTCGACGGGCAGGAGGGCTGGATTGAGGAAAGGCACATGCTCCAGGCCGAGATTGTGACACGGGAGACCGGCGAGCAATACCAGGCCCTGAACGATGTAGTTGTCGCCCGGGGCGAGCGCTGTCGCCTTGTTCGGGTCAAGGTGACGATCGATGGGGAGCCGGTGTCGACCTATAAGTGCGACGGCGTGATACTCGCTACTCCGACCGGCAGTACGGCCTACTCGATGGCAGCCGGTGGCCCTGTGCTTCATCCGCTGGCGAGCGAGATCGTATTGCAGCCGGTGGCAGCGCACCTGAGCCCCGGCGCGGCCCTGGTTCTGCCCTCGGAATCAGTGGTCGAGCTGGAGGTCGGCACGTATCACCAGGCGACGCTGAGCATCGATGGCCAGATCGAGGTGCCGCTCTCGGATGGGGATGTGGTGCGGGTCAAGCCGAGTCCTCAGGTGACACGGCTCCTGAAATCGCAGAGTTCCAAATCGTTCTATAGCGTGCTCATGCAGAAGCTGGCTGTTGGTGAGTGAGTTGGGATGAAGGTCGAGAAGGCAAAGATAGGCGACGCTGGTCAGATGCACAGGCTCATCAACGAGTTCGCGCGCCGGCAAGAGATGCTTCCTCGCGCCCTGAGCGAGATCTATGAGAACATCAGGGACTATGTTGTGGTGAGGGAGGACGACACGGTTGTGGGGTGCGTTGCCCTGCATGTGAGCTGGGCTGATCTGGCCGAGATCAAGTCGCTGGCTGTGGCGGACAACTACCAGAGCCGCCGCATTGGCTCGGCTCTGGTCAACACCTGTATCGAAGAGGCCAGGGAGCTCGGCATCAACACTATCTTCTGTCTGACCTATAAGCCTGCCTTCTTCGAGAAGTGCGGTTTCGTGCCCATAGACAAGTCGCAGTTACCCCGCAAGGTCTGGGGTGAGTGTTACCGGTGCCCGAAATTCCCTGACTGCGATGAGGTGCCGCTGATCCAATACCTGGGGCCTCCGCGCCCCCTGAGTGACGAATTTGAGCCAGGAACGGACTCTGCATTCGGAGTCAATATACCAAGGTAGGCTGGTCGGCCTGCGGGTCGACACTGTCGAGCTACCGTCAGGCCGCGAGACCAGGCGCGAGATCGTGGAGCACGATGATGTGGTCGCCATCGTGCCCCTCGACGGCAAGGGGAATGTCCTTCTGGTCCGGCAGTATCGCAAGGCCGTCGAGAAGGCGCTGCTCGAGATACCAGCGGGACTTATCGAAAAGGGCGAGTCGCCGCTGGAGTGCGCTCGCAGGGAGCTGGCCGAGGAGACCGGTCATTCAGCGGAGAAGTGGGAGGACCTCGGCGGCTTCTATACCAGTCCTGGCTTCTGTACCGAGTACATCTACCTCTTTCTGGCGACCGGCCTTGCGCCCGGCAAGCTTGAGCCCGATTACGACGAAATCATCGACGTTGTCCCCTGTCCCCTCGTCAACATACCGGACGTCATAGCCTCCGGGGAGGTCTGTGACGCCAAGAGCGTCGCCGGGCTTCTGGCTGTCTACCACAAGCAGCAAGCTTAGTCCTGCCGTCACGGTCACCCGATATCCTGTACCTGTATCTCATGCGACGTTAGCTTGGCAACGCCGCCTCGGAACGAGTGTGATAGCCCTTGACATCGAAGCTGTTCTGTAATAGCATGTCGCAAAACCGAGTTTGGGAGGTTAAGTGAACAAAGTGCACAAAAGTGACAGAAAGTAGGCGAAAACAACGCGCCGTTTTGTGGAAAAGGAGGAATGGATATGAGGAAGCTACCGACATTGCTGATGGTTCTTGCGCTGGTGCTATCGATGAGCGCCGTTCTCGTGGGGTGCAATGGAGAGGAGGAGCCTACCCCTACTCCTGAGCCCACCGCGACAGCCGAGCCGAGCCCGACCGAAACACCCAAGCCGACGATTACGCTGTCCTACCTGAACTGGGGCAGCGCTCAGTTCGGCTCGGAAGTCGCCAAGATCATCATCGAGGAAGGGTATGGCTACCCGGTCGAGTTCCAGTCCGGTGAGACTATTCTGCTGTTCCAGGGCACCAGGAACGGCGACGTCGATGTCTTCCTGGAAGGCTGGATGGAGAACCAGCAGGAGGCCTACGACGAGGCCATCGCCGCAGGCGAGATCGAGCTGCTGAGCATAATGAACAACGATAACTGGCAGAGCCAGTTTGTGGTTCCCACTTACGTCATCGAGGGCGACACGGCACGCGGGATCGATCCGATGGCCCCCGACCTCACCAGCGTGTCGCAGTTGAGTGAGGCGCAGTACGTCGGGCTGTTCGCTGATCCGGAGGACCCGAGCAAGGGCGGAATCATCAACTGCGTCCCCGGCTGGGAGTGCGCCGATATCAATACAGCGCAGCTGGCGGCCTACGGCCTGGATGATGAGTACAATCATATAAGCCCTGGCAGCCAGGAGGCTCTTTTTGCGTCACTTCAGGGCGCGTACGATGATGGCGATGCCTGGCTCGGCTACATGTGGGGTCCGACATGGATTGCCGGTGCCCTCGACCTGACCCGCCTGGAGGAGCCAGCCCACGATGCTGCCGTCTGGGAAGCAGACAATGGCTGTGCCTATCCTTCCAACAAGCTCTTCATAGCATCCCACATAGACTTCCGCGACAAGGCCCCGGAAGTCGTGGAGATGTTCGAGAACTGGCAGATGAACACAGCAACCCTGGATTCGGCTCTTGCCTACATGAACGCGACCGAGGGCGAGCCGGTGGATGCTGCCGTCTGGTTCCTGCAGAACCCGGACATGGAGGCGGTCTGGGCTGCTTCCTTGCCGTCAGACGTGGCCCAGAAAGTCAAAGATGCCGTAGCTGCAATGTAGTGCCGTGCCGACCAACCGGCAATAGGATTCTCGATAGCTAAGCAGCAAGGGCCTCTCGGTCGTGAGTTGTCGCTCTGCCAGGAGGCCCTTGCCATGTATTTGGCTTTGTACCTGTGTGGTACAATCATCAGGAATAGGGCTGGGCTTGGTCGAATGATCAACAGGCATACCCCATACTCCTCCGGGTCGTGAGTGCGTGACAGTTCTGTCCAGATCTCTCGTTGTACTGGCACCGATACTGCTCCTTCTGCTCCTCTGGCCCTCTACAGCATTGGCACAGGACGAGCCGTCTTGCCGCTTCCACGGTAACGTCACGGCAGGAGGCGAACCGGTCGCCGATGGTACCGAGATCAAGGCCATCATCTTCGACAAGACATTCGTGACAACCTCTGTCAACGTGGACGGTGTCTCCACCTACGTGCTGGTGATAGTCCAGCCCTCGGATCGGGACTTCACAGACAAGTACGTCACATTCATTGTGGGGACACACCCTGCCGATCAGAGACTGTCCCAGTTCGTGCCTGGTGGCGACTTCGAGGTGAACCTGACCACAGCAGGTGAGGTCGCTGGCCCCACCCTTCTGCCGACGATTGCCATGCTGCTTCTCCTGGGGGCTGTGCTGATTGCCCTGTCTCCACTCCGTCAACGCTTGGGCAAGTTGCCTACAGGACGCTACGCGCTGGCGGTACTCGTCGCTGGGCTTGTCGTGGGAGCCATCTGGCTGCTGTCGCAGTTCGAATGGACTTGGCGGGAATTCCCGGCTGACATCTTCATCCCAGTGCTCGACTGGGGGGAGGCGGTGGAGGACTGGGCTGGCAGGAACCTTGATCCTCTGTTCGACTTCATCACGGTTGTGATCCGCGAGCCGCTCCTTTTCTTCCGAAGGCTTCTCGGAGACTGGCTCCCCTGGTGGGCGGTCCTGACAATCCTCACAGGGGTTGCCGGATGGCTCGGGGGCAGGCGTATAGCCGCGCTTGCGGCCCTGGGGCTGTTCTTCGTTGGCGGTATGGGTTTGTGGCCCGAGGCAATGGATACCCTTTCTATCATGATAGTCGCGGTGATAGTATCCGTGGCTGTAGGGATTCCGACGGGCATACTGGCTGGCTGGAGCGACAGATTCGAGTCTGCGATCAGGCCGGTCCTGGACGTTATGCAGACCATGCCCAGCTTCGTCTACCTTGTTCCTGTCGTGCTCTTCCTGGGGCTCGGCATGGTGCCTGGTGTGATAGCGACTGTCATCTACTCTGTACCTCCGTGCATCCGGCTGACGTCTCTAGGCATTCGCCAGGTGACACCCGACGTGGTAGAGGCCGGCAGGGCGTTCGGCAGCTCTCCCTGGCAGTTGCTCGTCAAGGTGCAGCTGCCATTGTCGCTCCCCAACATCATGGCGGGCGTAACGCAGACCATCATGCTGGCGCTGGCGATGGTGGTGATTGCTTCCATGGTGGGGGCTGAAGGTCTCGGGATGGTGGTCCTCGAGGGCATCAAGGACCTTGAGGTCGGCAAGGCCTTTACCGGTGGTGCGGGAATCGTCGTGCTGGCCATTATCCTTGACCGGATCAGCCAGGGGATCGCGAAGGGTGGAAGGGTACAGCAGTCTGTAGGTTAGATGGCATCATTGCCTCATGACTACGTTAGCGGCCTGGCCCAGGACTACGACGACAAGCGCCGCATGGCCCCCGAGGATTTTGATCGCCTGATCGACCTCATTCTCCAGTACGGTGAGCCTAGGCTGAGCGTTCTGGAGATCGGTTGCGGCACGGGCACCCACCTGGTCGGACTTGCAGAATGCCTGCCCGGCGTCCGTTTCTGCGGGTTGGATATTGCGTCCGAGATGGTGAGGCAAGCCGCGCCTAAGCTCCGGTCGGTGGCCAAGGGCAACTGCCGTCTCGTGCAGGCGGATGGCCAGTCGCTGCCCTTCAAGCCGGAGAGCTTCGACTTCGTATACTTCTCGCAGGCTCTGCACTACTTCGAGGACAAGGAAGCGGTGGTGGCCGAGGTTCGTCGCGTCTGTCTGCCGGAAGGACGGGTCCTGGTGTCCACCACGTCGCATCCCCAGCTCAGGTGCCAGATCGACCTCGCGTTCTTCCCGGGGATCGCCAAGGCGGACACGGCCAGAATCCCTCCTCTTCCACAGGTCAGGCGTCTATTCGAGGACATGAGCTTCGAGCTATTCTCGACGGTGGAGTTCGCAGCCACCTTCAAAGCAGCCAATGCTGATGCCCTGGTCGGGCATGTGACCAGGAAACCGTGGTCATCCTACTTGCCACTCGGGGATGAGGAGTTCCGGAGAAAGCTCGAGGTGTTCCGCCGACGCCTCAGAAACGCAT
The DNA here is from genome assembly GCA_964524995.1 of uncultured Dehalococcoidia bacterium. Lineage (GTDB taxonomy): Bacteria > Chloroflexota > Dehalococcoidia > SZUA-161 > SZUA-161 > CAZGDV01. The sequence continues at coordinate 33,839 of CAZGDV010000009.1, forward strand.
TTGGCGAAGGTGAGATCGCGTATCTCGTGCCGCAGACTCTGATGTTCTTCAGGAAGGCGTAGGGCGGAGCCGCTAGGACGGGGGGCTTTCTTCCTGGCCGTTCTCCTGCCCGGCCATGCCCATCAGAAGGGCGACGTGGGGGACCTCGCCGATAAGGCCGCCGTCATCGTCCACAACAGCGATAGGCTTGCCGCTCGTTGCTGCCAGGGGGACGGCGTCATCGAGGGACTGGTCGGGATTGATCCGGACCGTCTCGTCCAGTTCCATCTGGTCCAATCTCGTGATTCCCGTCTGCGCGGCGTGCCTGACTTCGTCAAGCGACACCGAGCCCCTGAACTTGCCTGCGCGGTCAACCACGAGGGCGTGGTTGACGTCCTGACGGCTCATCGCATGGAGGGCTACCTTGGGGCCCTGCCACCCGTACAGCATGACCTCCGGCCAGCGCATGACGCTTTTGACCTGGACCACCTTGCTCAGCGGCACGTCGCGGACGAACTCGGTCACGTAGTCATCGGCTGGCGTTGACACGATCTCCTCGGGTGTACCGAGCTGGACGATCTCGCCGTCCTTCATGATGGCGATGCGGTCGCCCATCTTCAACGCCTCGTTCAAATCGTGAGTGATGAAGACGATGGTCTTCTTGACCTTTGACATGAGGTTGATGAACTCGTCCTGCATTTGACGACGTATGAGGGGATCGAGGGCGCTGAAGGCCTCGTCCAGCAGCATGATCTCGGGCTCTATAGCCAATGACCGCGCCAGGCCGACTCGCTGCTGCATACCGCCGCTGAGTTCGTCCGGGTAGTTGTCCTCCCATCCCTTGAGGCCGACCATCTCGATCATCTCGGCGGCTTTGTCGTGCCTCTTGGCCTTGGGCATGCCCTGCACTTCCAGCCCGTAGGCGACGTTGTCGATGACCGTACGGTGGGGCAGGAGCGCGAAGTGCTGGAAAACCATGCATACCTTGTGCCGTCTCAGCATCCTGAGTTCGCTCTTGCTCAGTCTGCTGATATCGACGCCGTCGACCTCGATCTCCCCTGTCGTTGGCTCGATCAAGCGATTCAGGCAACGAATCAGCGTGGACTTGCCGCTGCCGGACAGTCCCATGACCACGAATACCTCGCCCTCTGTGACGTCGAACGAGACATCTTTCACCGCGAGAACGTGGCCGGTGGCCTCGGCCACCTGGTCCTTGTCCATGCCCAGGTCTATTCGCTCCAGAGCATGCTTGGGGTCCGGTCCGAATATCTTCCAGACGCCGCGACAGGATATCCTGACCGGCGCACCGTTACCTGAGATCATTCTCTCTCCGTTTGCGTCCACTGCTGCCCATCAGACAGGGTCCGCCCATGGAAATGGGAGGGAAGGGAACCCTTGAGGGGCGGCGAACGTCATGAATAGAGGCCGCTCTGCAACCACAGCTAACGTGCGGGCCTCCTTCTACGTCCCCGTAGAGCCGAGTGCTACTGCAGCAGCACCCTGCTCGACTTATAGCACGAAAGCCACAAGCGGTCAACAATCGCATGAAAGTATATGTACGTGTCGGTCGGGTACTATCGGGTCGAGGGGGTACCGACGAAAGTACCATTGAAGGTGTAGGCACTACATTACTAATATGGAGTTGTGTGCGAGTCTCGAAGCTCCTGAGTGTGAACTGAGGGTTGGGCCGCACGCTGGATGACTGGCAATTGAGGTGAGCCATGAGAACGGATTTCTCGAGACATGTTGAAGACCAGGCGTGGGAGAGGCAGGGGGGCCTGTGCGCCGGGTGCGGCAAGCCACTGGTCTACTACAATCGCGGACAGGGTGGGCGTGGTGCCTACTGGCCCGTGCGTATGAAGCCGGATGTATATGCCGGATCCAGTTCGGCTGACAATTGTGTCCTGCTGTGCACCGAATGCCAGGAGGCTCGCTTCGGCGGCGATGGGAACGGGAAACCACGCCGGCGGGCCATCCTCGACCGGAGAGACCTACCCTTCCTGCAGGCGGATACCGGGCAGGCCCCGGACGATGGCTTGCACTCGGAGCCTCTGCAGACATCCACCGTTGTGAGCAAGGCACTCTCCGTGGGTCGGCTCACACTTCCATAGTTGACGGCGTACGGGATGCGTGTCCACGTGCTGCCTGCGCATGTGGGTAGACTGCCACGCGATGACGACTGGAACGATTAGACAGAGCCCCGAAAGGGGCTCTTTTCTTGTCTGTTGCGATGGTGCTTGTTGTAAGCTGGCTGTTCTACGGCTATAATCGTGACCGCGGTCGTCGCTCATGCGGCCTATTACAGCGTTTCAGGGAGCCGACATTGTACTACTTCGCCTACGGCCTCGATATCAGCAAGAAGCAGATGCGACAGATGTGTCCGGACGCCAAGCCGGTGTCGACCGCTCTGCTGCCTCACTACAAGCTGGTGTTCATTGGCTGGGACCGCAAATGGCGCGGCGGCACTGCCAACATACAGTACAACCGGGGTGCGCGCGTCATGGGGGCCGTCTACGATGTTTCGGAGCGCGACCTGAGGTACCTCGATCGTGAGTTCGGCTGTCCGACGCAAGCGGACAGGCTGAACGTCTGGGCGGTACCGAAGGAAGGGGACCAGGTCGAGGCTGTGACCTACCTCAGGAAGGGCCAGCCGGAGGAGCCCAAGCCGTCGCCTCTCTACGTCGCAGCCCTCAGAAGTGCCTACGCCGAATGGGAATAGAGACAGCCGGCTGACACCTACCGGCTAGAGAGCGCCCCCGGCGTACCAACGCGATCAGGCCGCAACAAGTCCAATCACACCTGGCTCACCGCAGATTCGGGACCTGCACGCCTGCTCCTCATTTGGTGCATTCCAATCTTTGGATGTCCGTGTGACATAAGTAGCATACATGTCCTGCCTGCTCCTCTATCCTGTAGCTAATGCTGTGATGCGGTTGAAGACCGCTGGCGCGAAGGAGGACGAAGATGCGCGAGAAGGTGGAGAAGGCTCTGGGGACAATACGCCCGGCATTGCAGAGGGACGGCGGTGATGTGGAGATCGTGGATGTAGCCGACGGCGTTGTCAAGCTGAGGCTGACCGGCGCATGTGGCGGCTGCCCGATGGCTACGATGACGCTGAAGCATGGCGTCGAGCGCGTGATCAAGGAGGAGGTACCCGAGGTCACCGAGGTGGTAGCTGTATAGGCTGGCTATGGAGGCATGACGTATGAGACAGAAGCTGACACTGCTAGCCATCGTCGCAACTGCCGGTGCTCTCCTGTTGTCGGGTTTCTACTTCGCCGGCTGCAACGGGACGTGCACGGTGGACGGTCCCGGCGAGCTGGCGGGCGTGGAGATCACCGAGTATCAGGGCGTGGACCTGTCGTCGATAGGTGACTTCCGTGAGAACTCGATCAAAGGGCCTCAGTATGTGGACCTGGATACGTACACGCTGGGGATCACCGGGTTCGTGGAGACACCTGTCGGGTTGACTGTGGATGAGGTCGTGGGTGACCACGCGACCTATGAGAAGGTCGTGACGCTGAACTGCGTCGAGGGGTGGAGCGTAGCCATCCTGTGGGAGGGCGTTCTGGTCGAGGACCTTGTTGCTGAAGCAGGTGTGCAGCCCGAGGCGAACACAGTCATATTCCATGCGTACGACGGCTACACGACCTCTCTCCCCCTGGACTACATCATCGAGAACGATATCATGCTGGCCCGCAAGATGAACGGGGTTGAGTTGCCTCCGGAGAGGGGAGCCCCATTCCAGCTTGTTGCCGAGAGCAAGTGGGGCTACAAGTGGATCAAATGGGTCACGGAGATCGAGCTGTCGGATGATCCGGAGTACCGGGGCTATTGGGAAAGGCGGGGTTACTCCGACTCTGCGGACTACGGTGAGCGCTTCTTCGACTAGCTTGTCCTAGAACAGCCACATACTAGCGGCACATTGGTTGTATCGAGAACCTTGCATGGCTTGCCGTGGTTGGTTTGACGCGCCGGTTGGCACAGTGATAGACTCTTCTGGAATCGTGTCCCGAGTGCGACTCGAAGGCAGGTGTAGGTTGCGTTCAATACGGGTGCTGGTTGCCGACAGCAAAGAACTCTTCAGAGAAGGTGTGGGACGACTTCTCGACGAACAACCTGCGATCGACGTCGTGTGCCGGTGTGGGGACGCTCAAGAAGCGATACAGAAGGCGGTAGAGACCCAGCCCGATGTCGTGCTGATTGATGCGGATATGTCGGACAGGGGCACTGCCCAGGGAATTCGGGATGCAGTGCCCAATGCCCAGGTAGTAGTGTTAACGGATTCGGCCTGGGAAGGCGAGCTGCTGTGTGCATTGCGGGCGGGCGCCAAGGGTTACTTGCAGAAGGACATAGGCCTGGACAGGCTGGTAAAGTCGATTGACTTGGCTGTATGCGGAGAGGTCATTGTCTCCCCCGAGGTGGCGAGCAGGCTCTCCCAGAAGCCTAAGGTGTTGGCCGAGGTAGCTGCCTGCAACGGTGATGAGCTTTGTCCTGACCTTTCAGACAGAGAGAAAGAGGTTGTCGGACTCATAGTCGAAGGGGCCACCAGCAGAGAGATGGCGGAGCGACTTGTCATCAGCGAGAACACGGCCAAAGTGCATACGAAGAAGATACTGGCGAAACTGCAGTTGCGAAACAAGCACCAGTTGGCGGCATATGCAGTGCGCAAGGGCTTGGCTTCCTCCGGTGAAGGTGGAGGCGGGCCGGGATAGGTGAGACTGGGTCTCCACCATACTGGCAGACAGGGGCTGTCTTCGGATAGCCCTTTTTCTTTGCCTCAATAGCCATTTGTTGGTATTCACTATCCTGTGGCATCTGCCTTATCCTATGGTAGAGGAGCTGACTGGCTGCTGAACTCATGTAGAGAGGAAACGATGGTCAGCGTCACCGATAGGGCGAAGGAAAGGCTGAAGCGGATATTGTCCAGCAACGCCGAGGATGCATCTCAGGGGCTCAGACTCTGCTCCCGGGTGACTGGGGAGTACGATCTGATTGTCGACTGGGAGAAGGAGGGTGATCAGGTGGTGGAGTATGAGGGCGCTAGGATACTTCTCTTGGCGGAGGATGTGCGGAGGTCGTTAGATGGTGGTGTGGTGGACTTCGTACATGCTGACGGACGGCTGCGCTTGATTATGCCCGCCGAGTATTTCTGAGTGCTGGCAAGGAGGAGGCAGATAATGATAACTGTAACACAAGGCGCCAGAGAGGAACTGAAGCGGATACTGGCCGAGCATAGCGACAATCCGGACCTTGGGCTGAGACTGACGCCCGGTACGCAGAGCGACTACGAATTGCTGCTGGACGGCGAGAGAGATGGCGACGAGGTATTCCAGCACGAGGGCTCCAAGGTCCTGTTCGTGCCGAAGGACCTCTCGAACGTGCTTGACGGCGTGACGGTGGATTTCGCTGAGACTGACTCCGGACGACGGTTGGTTATCCGGTAGAGGGCGCAGCGGGCATCAGATCGGGGCCGAGCGATCGGGAATGTGGTAGGGGCACTCGAATGTGACCAACTGGGTCGCAGGGGTGCCTGAAGGAGCGGCGAGATGGGCGAAATACGGAGGACCGATGAAATGGAGCTCGTCGTATTCGATCTGCACGGCGAGTCCTACGCGGTCGACATAAATAGCGTGCAAGAGATAGTGCGCACTTGCCCAATCACGGAAGTGCCCAACGCACCTGAGTCAATAGAGGGGGTCATGAACCTACGCGGGAACGTGGTGCCTGTTCTGAATACGTCCCGCATGTTCGGGCTCGGCGAGATGGACGAGACTGCGAACAGCCGGATATTGATCGTCGGTACTCAAGGAAAGATGATTGGCATGTTGGTGGATGCAGTTACCGAAGTGCTCAGTGCGCCTGACGGCAGTGTGGAGCCACTACCTTCGGTGATCGGAACCGAAGGCTCTGACAACCTGCAGGGAGTGGTCAAGAGCGGCGACAGGCTTATCAAACTGCTGGAAATCGAAGGGGTTGTGTCTAACTGCGAGCCTAGAGGGCCCGGGTTAACCCACTAGTACGACCCCTGGCAAGCGGCAACTATTTCTGAAGACCTTCCTCGAATGCCTCCAGCTTGCGTTCGAGCTGGCGCTGTCTCAGCGTGAGCGTGAGATCGCCCCTGGTCCGTTCCAGCACACCCCTGACCATGTCGGTGTTGCGTCTGAGTCCTCCGGTCAGGGCATCGTGATAGTCGATGGTCACCAGAAGGCTGTATATGTCGTCCATGACGCCGAGTATCTCCTCGCAACGTTCGACCTCGCCCTCTCTGAGCGTGTCGAGCAAGTGTCGCCTCATCTCGCCCGCTGCCTCTGCCAGGCCGTTCAGGTAGGCGGCATAGCTGACGCCCAGATCGTCGGGCTCCGGCAGGGGTTCGCCGAACACCAGGGAGAAGGTTATGCAGGCCTCGACGTACTCCTTCTGCCCATTGTGCACGAAGCCGCCGTAGAACAGCTCTCCGTGCGGAGCGAGCACACTGTTCATCTCCTCGACACAGGCCCTGGATGAAGCGATGAGCTCCTTGGCCTGATCATAGTCTTTGCGGTGTACGGCGCGAATGGCGTTGGAGCTGTATCTGATGGAATCGCGCGAGAGCTTCAGCCCCTTCTCGCGAGCTTCATCCACCACCGAGAACTGCGCTCGCACGCTGTCCCCGATGGACTCGAGCTTGGAGGTGAGCTTGGACATCGGACGTCAGCCTCCTTCTATTCTGGATATGAGACGGCGGACTGCCGCCGCCGGGTCATCGGTGCCGAGGACCGCGCTGATCACTGCGACCGCATCCGCGCCTGCGTTCATGACCTCGGCGACATTGCCCTCGTTGATGCCGCCAATAGCGACGATGGGCAGTGTAACGGCCTCCCTGACCGCGCGCAGCGTCTCCAGGCCTGCCGGACACGTGCGCTCCTTGGAAGACGTGGGGTATATCGATCCTACGGCTACATAGTCGGCGCCCTGTGCCTGTGCCTCGATGGCCTCCTCGACCCTGGCCGTCGAACAGCCCACCAGCTTGTCCTGCGGAAGCAGCCTGCGGGTCTCGGCCACAGGCAGATCTTCCTGGCCGACGTGAAGGCCGTCGGCATCGCATGCCAACGCGATGTCCAGATGGTCGTTCACTATGAACAGGGTGCCTGATTCATTACAGATGCTTCTCAACTCGCGGGCCGTCTGCAGCACCTCGCCTTTGCTGTGGATCTTGTCGCGCAGCTGTATCACCTCGACGCCTTCCGCGATGACATGCCGCGCGACCTCAACCGCGTTCCTGCCAGCCAGTGCCTCGGCGTCCAAGATCAGATAGACGCCCTTCAGCTTTCGTACTCGATCGCTGCGCAGCAGCATCAGCAGCATGGACTTCTCGATCTCGTACAGATCGAACCTGGCGCGCTTGATGGCAGCCCAGTCCAGCCCGCATCGGGCGTCCGGTGCCTTACAGACCTCTTCGAGGACGCGCAATGACTGCTGGACCCGGTGGGCGTTGGCACCAACGAGACTCGGCAGGTTGGCTCTCTTTCCCTCTTCTTCGACGTCCAGGAACGCGCCCACATCAGACCCGGCCTCTCGGGACGCAACGAGGTCGGCGTAGAGACCGGAGTCTTTGGGCTGGAGGTCGTGTCGAAGGGACTTCAGATGCTCACTCAGCTCGGCGTTGTTCAGAGCGAACCGGCTGATGTCCTCCAGGACGCGCAATCCCTCACCAACCCTGTTGAGATTGGCGTCCACGATGCGCAGCATTGTGGCGGGACCTCACAGAGAGTCCTTGAGGGTCTTCGGCAGCTCGCCTTCTCTCGCAGCTTCGATTGTCTGCTTGACGCCGGCGAAGTCCTTGTCCTCGTTGATGTCGACGCCAAGCTCCTTCAGCCGGCTCTCGGTCACTCTGCCGATGTTGCGGGGGTCCTTGTAGTAGTCGGGGTCGTTCCCGAACATGGATGGCGGGCCGGACTCCTCGTGTATGGTCTGCATTGACTTATGGTATGCGAAGCTGCTGACGCACCGTTCGAGGTCTTGGCTTCCGCAGTCGGGGCAGGCCGGTTCGAGAGGGTCGGAGACCGTCCTTGTGAAGAAGGAGGCTATTCGGTTGCAGCTCTTGCAGCGGAACTCGTAGATGGGCATCTCAGATCACTCCGTTTCAGCATCACCACGCAACTCGGGCGGCTTCATCTCCTCGACGATCTCCGATACGTCCTCGCCGGCATCCATCCGGCTGAGAAGCTCCTCGCTCTCGGGTGTGGAGTCCTCCCCCGTGGCCCTCGCCATCCTGCGGCTCCACTCCGCGAGGGCGCGGGGATCGTTGCTCATGAGCCCTCTCGTCAGCTTTCCATCGGACAGTATGTCGTCGTACACACTCTTGTCGTTCTTGGACCTCGCCATGGCGAACTTGGAGAATACGCGGTCCAGATTGGTGCCGCCGCAGATTGTGCAGGTCGGATTGGCTGGCGGCGTGAAGCCCCGCGCGAATACGTCTACCTTGCGGCGGCAGTCATTGCAGCGATACTCGTAGATCGCCATCCAGGTTCACCTCGCTGTCGGTAGGAGCATAAATGCTCCAGACTCAATTCTATCACAAGGGCCACCGCTGCGCTAGCTGGGTCACGAGTGGCGGAAGCATGCCGCGTGATATAATGGAAGCTGCATCACGCTCGGGATTACTATGATGAAAACAGGTGCTGTTCCAGGGCCTGGCGTTACGCGTTGTGGTAGGTGGGGGTTCAGGTGGGGGGAGCGCACCT
>CAZGDV010000010.1:0-41771 GCA_964524995.1 uncultured Dehalococcoidia bacterium
ACCCCTGACCTCCTCCGTGCAAGGGAGGCGCTCTCCCAATTGAGCTACAGCCCCGTGTGTCCGCGCTAGATTCTAGGAGAAAAGCGGAGCGAATGCAAGTGGCGCTCGATGCGAGCCTTGGCCGAGGCTATTGGTATGCAGGTATGACTAGAGTACCGATGTGCTTTGGTAGCTGTGATTCGGGGGGAGCAGGTGTTGTCGAAAGCGGGAGCCGTGATCAGCCCTTCTTCCGCTCCTGCTCCATTGCCTCTATCGAGTCGTAACCGATCTGCTGGAAGAGGTACGTGTATCGCTCGCCGACCAGGTTCCGCCCCTCTTCTTTGGCCTTCTGGATGTCCTTGTGGTAGAGCTGCAGCGTGCGGTCGGAGTAGGTCTCCAGCTCGCTCCTGAGGTAGGTGCTTATCGCGAAGTCGGAGCGGCCAACGAACGTGTTCGGGTACTTCTGCTCCAGCTCCTTGAGCCAGGCGCTCTCCGTCTCAACGATCTCGTCGATCAGCGGGCTGTCGCTGAGAGCCGGTATCAGATGGTCGATGCGGGCGTACTTCAGCTCGACCAGGTTCCGGCTCTCGTCCACGGCTTCCTCGAGGTCATTCAGGTACGATTCGAGTGTCTCGTCGGAGAGGACCGCGTGACTCGCCGCCCTCATCAGCTTGAAGGCCTCGGGCTGCTCCTGGCACGCCGATGGTATCACCGGCTCGATCACCATGAACATGCGCAGCTCCAGGCTGACGACTTCCTCCAGCAGTTGTTCTCGGCTCTTCCCGGTCATTGTCTCTACCGCTGCCCGTGTGAGTCCGGCGCGGGCTAGTCGCCGGTGGGCATGATGCCCTTGGCCACCTTGAGGTCCCACTTCCCGAGGGGGCACTCCTGCAGCTCGCCATCCTTTACCTTGACCACCCAATCGCCGGTCGGCAGGTTGCAGTACTCCACGAGCCTCTCGCCCTTGACCGGCTCAAAGCACTCGCAGGAGCTGGGGCACAGATTCGTGTCCGAAAGAATGAGCTTGAGCATGTTCCCCTCTCTCAGCCCTGTCGGGGGCATCCCCCTTCCGGGAGGGTGCTACTTCGGCGCGAATGCGTCGCATGCATTGGAGTCAGCTCGCACCTGCATCCCGTACTTCGTGCCGCCGTGGGCGGCCTTGGTGCAGTTGAAGAACTTCTCGCCTTCCTTCGGGTTGAACTGCTTGCAGTCCCCGCACTTGTTGTTGATGTCAGCCATTACAGGATACCCCTCAGTTGAAATAGAAGCGCGAGTCGATTGTGGCCACAGCCTGGCTCGCCGCCTCATTATATCATTCGTGCCACACACGGGCTACTCGCGTGCGTAGTCAGCCGCTCGCTTAGTTGACCGAGAAGGTCGAGCCGTCCTCCCCCTTCGTGACTTCGATGCGCACCGGGAACGCGTCCTTTAGCTCCTCTATGTGGGTTATCACCAGGATCTTCTCGAAGTCGTCCTGTATCGAGTTGATCGCCTCGACCAGCCTCTCCCTGCCCGTGCTGTCCTGTGTGCCGAAGCCTTCGTCGATGATGATGGTGGGGAGGGGTGCCCCGGCCCTTCTGGCCAGGAGCTTGGCCAGCGCGATCCTCAATGCGAAGTTCACCCTGAAGGCCTCGCCGCCGCTGAACATCTCGTAGTTGCGGGTGCCGAGGTCGTCCGATATTCTGATGTCGAGCGTCTCGACGGTCTCGCCCTTGGCCGTGTCCTTCTGGCTCTCCAGCTTCACGTGCATGCGGTTGTCGGTCATGCGGCCCAGCAGCCTGTTGGCCTCCTCCTCGATCTCAGGCAGGACGGACTCGATTATGAGCGCCTGCACCCCCTTCTTGCCGAACGCTACCGCCAGCTCATCGTATATAGCTTTCTCCTCGATTGCCCCGTGTGCGGCCTTCTTTTTCTCCTCCCTCTCGGCCTCGAGCCTCTCGCAGCTTCGCAGGGCCGCCTGCAGCTCCGTAAGCCGGCTCCGGTACTCCTGCTCCTGACCTTTGAGGTCACGATGCGCCGCCTCGGCCTCGGCAACGCTCTTCTCGATGGCCGGCAGGCCCTCCGAGAGCTTGAGAACGGCGTCCCTCTTTTCGGTGTCTTCCTCGAGGCTAACGCGCAATCGCTGCACGCTCTCCTCCGCCTGTGCCAAGGCCGTCCTGTCCTGGGGCAGCCTGCTCTCGGCATCGTTGCGGTCCCGCTCCAGGGCCTCCGATTGCCTCTCGTAGCGTGTCCGGTCGGCGCGGGCCGTTGACTCTAGCCTGGTGATCTCAGCCCTCACGCTATTCAACTCGGCCTTCTTAGTCTTCATCTCGGCTTCGTTTGATCGAAAGGCGTCGCCCTTCTCGATGCCTTCCGCCCGGTATCGCTCCAGAATGTGCCCCTTGCTCTCCTCTCCGAGGAGGGTCCCGCACAGCGGGCACTCAGCTGTATCCTCATCGAGAAGGTCGACCTTCTTCTTCAGGCCGACCATCTCTTCCCTCAGCGTGGCGTTGGCCATATCCAGATGGTGGATTCGCTTCGACAGGTCCTCCGCAAGCCCCCTCTTCTCCACCAGGTCACTCTCGACCTTCTCCACCTCCTGCAAGCGTGTCCGGACCAGCGCAGCGCTCTCCTCGTAGCTTGATAGAGTCTGCTCGCACTTGCCAATACGCTGGCTGACCTCAGCGATCTGCGAGTCCAGGTACCTGATCTGGTGGTTCGTATCGTCGATGCGCCTCGCCAGGTCGCCGGCCTCACCCATCCGGGCCTTCAGGAGGTCTCTGGACTGGCGGAGGGAGACGAGGTCCGATTCCTGTGCCGCCAGACGCCCCGTTACGTCGTCCAGGGCTTCCTGGGCCTCGACAAATGCCGCCTCGTATGCAGGCTTCGACTCGAGCTGTTTGTCTATACGTGCCAGATCGACGGCGAGGTCTCGCTGCCGGACATCCCGGTCCCGGCTGTGCCCCCGGGCCACCTTCTCGAGTGCGTCGTACAGCGAGAGCCCCAGGATATTGGCCAGGACCTGCTTCCGTTCCCCGGGCCGCTTCATGCTGAATTCGTCCGCTCGACCCTGCAGGAGAAGGGCGCTGTTGATGAACGTGTCGTAGTCCATACGCAGCAGGTCTACGATCTTTCTCTCGGTCTCGCGTATCGTGCCGCCCGACATGGATGTGAATCCGGCCTGAGTCGCAACCTGAAGCTCCAGGACGCTCTGCCCGGTCCGCCTTATCGAGCCCTTGGAGCGCTTTCGGATCACGCGGAAGCGCTCGTGCCCGACGGCGAAATCGAATTGCACCTCCATGTCCCTTTCCCCCGCGTAGACCAGGTCATCGTCGCTCCTCGCTCTGGCCTTGCCCCACAGCGCCCAGGTCATGGCGTCCAGGATCGCTGACTTCCCGTGCCCGTTCTCCCCGCTCAGGCAGGCGACGTGAAACGTGTCGAAGTCAAGTTCAGGAACGGCATCGTGGTAGCACATGAAATTCTTGAGGGTAAGCCTGACGGGAACCATTTTCGCTCCGCCGGCAACGCCGGACGTTCTTTGCGTGGGGCTCTTCGGACCCGGCTACTAGTATAAGACGGCGTTTGTGGTGCGGACAACCGCGGCCTGGAAATGGCTGGAGGCCAGCCGTTCGGCTGGCCTCCATGGCACCAAGGGCAAGAGCATGATGACTGCTAGCTCGAACGTCAAGCGCTCTCACTAGCTGGTTCTGAGTATAGGCTCGACTCGGCCGGGCTACAATAGCCCAATCGGTCGGTTGCCCCGGTCAAATCGTAACGACCGTTAGTCCTCAGTACCACAGGCGATAGTATCTGCTCGGCAATTACGTTAGTCACAGGCGACATTCCCAGTTGCGTACGTCAGACTGGGAGTGATGGGGGCACGGGCATTGGCCTCACCACCTGGTGATCTCCAGCCCGTCGGCGTCGCGCATGACGCCAATGAGAATCAGGATCAGGTCAACGAAGACCCAGATTCCGGCAACCACCAGGAAGGGTATACCCACCAGGAACCAGGCGGTGAGCGTGCCTACGGCGTTCAGCGCGAGGATGGCAACCCCCGTGCCGATCTTGCCGATGTAGAAGCGGTGTATACCCAGCTCGCCCAGGAAGAAGCACAGGAGGGCCGCGGCGAGTCTGGACTTGGGGGATACGTTGGCGCGGCTCAGCCTAGCGCCACAATGGACACATACCTCGGCCAGGGTGTCGGTCGCGCTGCCGCAGGCCTGACAATAGCCGGTGCCGGCCGTGGGCTTGGCCCCACAGCCGGGACAGATCCCGGGCCTGCCAATCAGATCCCTGCCGCAGTTTCTACAATACACTGGACACCTCGATGAGCCTAGCGGAGGTCGGTACACTCACGCGATTGCGGCTAGCATTGAGTAAGCACGAGCCAGACAATCGCGACCACAATCGCCAACCCGAGGAACAGGCCGACAACCCGCAGCGCAGAGGTCAGGATAATCCTGAACGGAGCCAGGATGAGGCCGATGAGTTTCGCCAGGAGCCCGATCATTTGTGGTTCCTCGTTCCGGTCGGAGACCCTCCCTGGAATAGCGACATTCTAGCAAGCACACGCCTCAAGACGCAAGCCTGGGTGTACCCGCAGGATTCCGGTTGTTTGAAAAAGCCCCCGCATCTTGCCGTGTCCGACTCAGAGGCGAAGCAAACCGCCTAGGGCGTCGGCCCTGACGACTCCATGATTAACTCATCCGCATACTTGAGCAGGGTCTTGATGCGCTCGTCAGGGGTCTGCTTTGACCTCCAGTACAGCTCCAGCGCCTCCAGGGTTGACATGCTCTCCGCAGCCCGCCCGGCTGCCCTCGATCGATGCGTCTTGTGCACGTCCCTGGACACGGCTGCTACGTAGTGGGCATCCCCGAGAGCTTTCCGTATCTCGCTGTCCCTGAGCAGGCCTTCCTTCTCGCCCGACACCGCGATCCTCACTCGCACTATGGCGTCCTTGACATCCCGATGGCCGATGGCGTCGAGGACCGCGGCAGTCGGGTCCTCGGTATTGGCTTCGACATCGATAGTAAGGAACCGCCGGGTCGTGACAGGATGGAAGTCATAGGATTTCAGGCGCGCACCGCGACCGGCCGATCCGTCCAGCTCTACGACGTAGAAGCCCTTCTCCTGACCTTCATCCCCGAAGTCAATCGCCTGCAGGCTTCCCGGATAGACCACTGGAACCGGACTCTCGATCACCTGCCGATTGTGCATGTGTCCCAGCGCCACATAGTCGAACGCCGGGTTCGCTATCGTGCTCTGCATGATAACGTAGTCGCGCCCCATCACCATCGCGTACTCCGAACCTGCAACAGCCCCTGAATGCGCCACGTGGGCTGCGAGGATTGCCGGTACGTCCGGATCGATATGTGCAACCTCTGCATCGAGCCAGTCCGTTAGTATGGCCTGCAGCTTCTCGTTCAGCTCGTGCGAGCTGAGTCCTCTGAGGTCCTCCCTCGCCAGCAGAGCGCCCCGCCGTGCCCAGGGCAGGGCCACGATCTGTAGCGGGCCGTTCTTCGTGCTGATGAGGTGGGTCTCCGGGCGACCGGCGACGGTAACGCTGTTGACGGACAGCGTATCGAATATCTCGACGGCAGTTGCCCGCCCTACCGCGTTCGGCAAGTCGTGATTGCCGACGAGCAGGAAGACCGGAATGCCGCTGTCGCTGAGACGCTTGATACGTTTGGCGAACTCCCTCTGGTACGTCTGGCCGGGATCGCGGTTCTTGTAGGCATCACCGCAGAACAGCACGAGGTCTATGTCTTCGCCTGTGGCATAGTCGACCACCTCGTCGAGGGCCGACAGGAAGTCCCCCAGCCGTGTCGACAGCCCCGTCGCGGGATCAACCCGCCCATAGGTCTCGACGCCGAGATGGAGGTCTGCGAAGTGGAGTATCCGCATGACTAGATGTTCCCGGGAGCCTCGGTGCTTCTGACCTCGTCGCTCTCCGGCTCAGGAGATCCAACGTCGAGTGCTGCAGTTGGACCGGTGTTCGCAGGCAGGCTGCGAAGATACGACGTGGCGCCACGCATTGCGCCAAGCTGCCGCTTGCATTCGTCGAAGGCGTTGGCAATCATGGCAGTCCCGCGTGACACTTTGTTGTCCAACTCCGCGCCAATCTTGTCCATGCCCTTGTCGATCTGATCAACGTATCCTTCCAGCTTGTCCATGTCCACCGATCGGCAGTACTCCAGGTGTAGCTGATAGAGGGACAGCAAGTACACCACGGCCAGGCTGAAGGGCATCAGCATGACTCTGTCGGAGAAGGCCTGGAGATGGGTGTTCCTGCATACGGCGAAGGCAGCATCCGGGATCGCGGCAACCCCCCATGGGGTGGTTGACGACGGGTCGATGTACTTACGTACTTCCCTGACCTTAGCCAGGACGGCCTGCTCTATCTGGCCGATGATCCTCTCCCGAGCCGCTGCATCCGCCTCACGTTCGAGGCCGTCAATCAGTTCGGCGGCTGCCCACTTGGAGTCCACCGGCACGCGCCTGCCGTCGACCAGTACGAGCGCGTACTCAACGGGATGCCCGTTCACTTTGAAGTTGGTCTCGACGATATGCGGCGGGAACTGTTTGAAAGCCTCAGCGAGTATGTTCTCCCCGGCCCTCCCCCGCGACCTCCCGCCTGCTATGACCGCCTCGATGCGACGCGAGCTCTCCTGGAGGTCCCTTTCCAGCTGCTTGCGCGCCTCCAACTCGGCGCGGATCACCTCCAGAGTCCTCCTGGCCTCAGCGAAGTCTCTCAGAACGGAGTCCTTCACCGATCCGGTGGACTCGATCAGCTTGGCTTCGAGTCCTCTGAGCCCGCTCTCCAGCGATGTAAGGCCGGTGCGGAGACCTTCCTGGCCAACCGCCATGCTGTCCACACGAGCCCGCACACCCGCCAGATCCCGCAGGTAGTCCATGAGTACCCCTGCATCCTCGAGGCGGCCCTGAGGGCGACTACGTCGCCGGAGAATGAAGGCGAGGATCGCAGCGAGGGCTGCGACAAGTCCGATGGCTACGCCTAATGCAATCTCCATTGGACACCATCTGTCTCAGGAAACACGCGTCCGCGTGCGGTCGGATCGGGGGGGCTCGACAGGCCTACTGCGACTGATCATCGAAGCCCAACCAAAACGATCCACCTGGGGGCAGGACCTCCAGTGGTTCGCCGCTCAGTTTCGCATCGAGCGTGGTCCTGAGGCTATCGATCGGGACTCGTATCTGCCGCATGGAGTCCCGTTCGCGTATGGTAACTCGGTTGTCCTCGAGTGAATCGAAGTCGATGGTGACGCAGAAGGGCGTCCCTATCTCGTCCTGCCTGCGGTAGCGCCTTCCGATGCTCTGAGCATCGTCGTACTGTGTCATCCAGCGGTCGCGGATCGAGTCGTGCACTTCCCTGCCCAGCGGTCGCAGCTTCTCGTTCCTGCTCAGGGGGAGCACGGCCGCCTTGATCGGTGCCAGCGCCGGGTGCAGCCTGAGCACGACCCGAATCTCATCCTTGTCAGGCTCCTCGTCGTAGGCATCAGAGAGGAAGGCGAGAGCAGAACGGTCCACACCGGCAGAAGGCTCGATCACATAAGGCACCACGTGTTCCTTCGTCTCATCGTCGTAGTAGGTAAGGCTCTTGCCGCTGGTCACTGCGTGCTGCTTGAGGTCGAAGTCGGTGCGGTTGGCTATGCCCTCGAGCTCGGACCAGCCGATCGGAAAGCGATACTGGATGTCGGAGCAGTCCTTGGCGTAGTGGGCGAGTTCATCGCTGGAATGCTGACGCAGACGGAGGTTGTCTCTGCTGATGCCATACCTGATATACCACTCGTATCTCTCGTCGATCCAGCTCTTGAACCACTCCTCGTCCGTGCCGGGCTTGACGAAGTACTCCACCTCCATCTGCTCGAACTCGCGCATCCTGAAGATGAAGTTGCCGGTCGTGATCTCGTTCCGGAAGGACTTCCCTATCTGCGCGATGCCGAAGGGCAGCTTCTTGCGCGTCGAAGCGAGCACGTTCTCGAAGTTGACGAAGATGCCCTGCGCCGTCTCCGGGCGCAGGTACACCACCGAAGCGTCGTCCTCCACGGCTCCCACGAATGTCTTGAACATGAGGTTGAACATCCTGGGCTCTGTTAGTTCACCGCCGCAGTCGGGGCATTTCGCGTCCTCCAGGTCGTCGGCACGCCAGCGCCGGTGGCACTCCTTGCAGTCCACGAGCGGGTCTGCGAAGCCGTCGACGTGGCCGCTCGCTACCCACGTCTGCGGGTGCATCAGGATCGAGGCGTCGAGGCCGACGACGTCGTCCCTCTCCTGGACCACTGATCTCCACCACGCGGCCTTGATGTTGTTCTTGAACTCGACGCCGAGCGGCCCGTAGTCATAGCAGGCCCCCAGCCCGCCGTAGATCTCGCTGGAAGGGAAGATATAGCCGCGCCGCTTGCACAGCGACACCAGCTTCTCCATTGTCACTTTGGGTTCTGTCTGCTCAGTCAACACCGATCTCCCGTACTCTCACTCGTGATGGGCAAGCTAAGGTTAGCAGCTTTGTCTGTAGGTGTAAAGCCTTGACAACATCCGGCCGCCGCCCGGACAATATCCCGGGGAGGAACGAATGATTATCAGGGAACTCGTAGTCGGACCGTTTGGATCGAACTGCTTCGTCGTTGGTTCGGAGGCAACCAAGGAAGGCATGATCATTGATCCGGGCGCTGACGGGAATGCGATACTGAGAACCGTGAACGACCTGGGGTTGAAGGTGAAACTGATCGTGGCGACCCACAACCACCTCGACCACGTGGGTGCACTCGCGCAGGTCAAGGAGGCCACGAAGGCCGACTACGCCGTCCACGAGTTGGACTCCGAGAGCATGCTGCCCTCCGTGTTCGGCAGGATGGTGGGGGTCGTGATGAGTGGCTCCTTCAAAGCCCCGCCGAAGCCTGACATCCTCCTCCACGATGGCGATGTGATCGAGGTAGGTGATCTCAAGTTCACCGTACTTCACACCCCCGGCCACAGCGCGGGTGGCATCTCACTGCTCGGTGACGGAGTCGTGTTCTCCGGCGATACGCTATTCAACTTCGGGATTGGAAGGACTGACATGTCCGGCGGTGACTATGGCACGCTGATCCACAGCATAATGACCAAACTGATGTCCCTGCCGGACGAGACCAGGGTGTACCCCGGCCATGGCCCGGCGACTACTATAGGTACTGAACGTAGAAGGAACCCCTTCCTCGTATGAGGAAGGGGTTCCAGACTTGCATCTCCGTTGGCGGAAGAGCCCTCTAGGCCAGCGTCACCCAGAGCGGGCAGAGCACCAGAGTAATCGTACTCAGCAGCTTGACCACCACGTGCAGCGAAGGACCGGCGGTATCCTTGAACGGATCACCAACCGTATCGCCGACCACCGCAGCGGCATGTGCCTCAGTGCCCTTTCCGATAACCTGTCCGTTTTCGTCCTTCAGTTCTCCGCTCTCGATGAGCTTCTTGGCGTTGTCCCAGGCACCACCTCCGTTATTGAAGAAGCTGGCCAGCAGGATGCCCCCTATCGTTCCCACCATCAGGAACGCCGCTACCGCCATCGCCGCATCGTACCCCGGTATTCGGCTGAAGACCACACCAAGGACTACGGGTGTCAGGACAACGAGTAGCGAGGGAACGATCATCTGCCGCAGGCCGGCCCTGGCTGTTATGTCTACACAGCCGCTGTAGTCCGGCCTCGATGTTCCCTCCATGATACCCGGGTCCTCGCGGAACTGTCGCCTGACTTCCGCGATTACCTTGCTCGCCGTATTGCCCACGGCCCTGATGGCCATCGAGCTGAAAAGGAAGACGAGCATGACTGCGGCCAGAGCGCCGACGAAGACCTCCACGCGGGCGATGTTCACGTCGTCGAACACCGGTATTTCTCTGAGCAGTGCGACCCTCTCGAGATAGGCCTGGAAGAGCAGGAAGGCCGCCAATCCGGCGGATACCATCGCGAAGCCCTTCGTTAGTGCCTTGGTGGTGTTGCCGACTGCATCCAGGCGGTCGGTTATCGCCCGGGCAGAACCGCCCTCACCGGCCATCTCCACAACGCCGTTGGCGTTGTCCGTGATCGGGCCGAACGTATCCATGGTCAGAATGAACGGGCATGTCATGAGCATACCCATTGTAGCCACAGCAGTCCCGAACACTCCACCCCCGCCGTGGCCGAGAGCCTCCATTTGCGGACCGAGGCCCGCAGCTTCGACTGCCATCTCACCCATCCAGTATGCCAGAAGAAGCGGCAGGCCGATAGCGAAGGCCGTTGCCAGCGTGGTCTCGAAGCCCACAGCGGTACCCGATACGATGTTCGTCGCAGGCCCTGTCCGAGAAGCCTCCGCGATGCCGTCCACCGGTCTGTGCCCTGGCTCGGTGTAGTACTGGGTTATGAATACGACCAGTATGCTCGCCGCGATACCCACCACGCCGGCTCCGATGAGCCACGCGTAGTCAGTGCCGAGCATGACCAGCACAGCCGCTACCATGCCGCCCATTGACAGCGCAATCGCAATGAAGTAGCCGCGATTGAGGGCGTTCATCGGGTTCTCGTCCTCTTTGGCCTTGACGAGCATCACGCCTATCATGCTGGCGAAGATGCCGAAGGAACGAACGACGAGCGGGAAAAGCACGAAGACTGCGTTGTCTGTGATTATGTAAAGCACTATGCCGAGAATCATCGCGCCGATGTTCTCGGCCGCTGTCGACTCGAACAGGTCGGCTCCACGACCGGCGCAGTCGCCGACGTTGTCGCCCACGAGGTCGGCTATGACTGCGGCATTCCTGGGGTCGTCCTCCGGTATGCCGGCCTCGACCTTGCCGACGAGGTCAGCGCCCATGTCCGCAGCCTTGGTGTATATTCCACCGCCGAGCTGGGCGAACAGAGCGACGAAGCTAGCACCGAAGCCAAAACCGATAATGGTGTGCGGCGCAATGTCCGGGTTGTCGGCGCCCCCGTAGGCGTAGAACATGATGGCCACGCCGATGAGGCTCAAGGCAACGATGAGAAACCCGGAGACCGCTCCACCCCTTAGCGCCACGGTAATGGCCTCATTCAGGCTCCTTCGGGCCGCAGCGGCACAGCGGACGTTCGACTTCACCGAGACGTACATCCCGATGTAGCCTGAGACCGCGGAACAGAAGGCACCCACCAAGAAAGCCACACCTGTTCTCCAAGCTATGCCGATCGCGGTCATGCCCTGGATGCCTTTCTCCCCGTCGAGAGTACCGACGAGAGCTCCGACAATGACCGCCGTGAATAGGGCGATGATGCCTATGGTGGTGTACTGGCGACGGAGGAACGCGAGGGCGCCCTCCAAAATCATGTCGCCGATCCTCTCCATTTCAGGCGTGCCGGTATCGCGTCGCAGTACGTCTCTAACGAGGAATATGGCGAAGACGACTGCGAAGACGCCGGCTGCAGGGACAATCCATATCAAGCCCAATCCCTCGACCCTCCTTTCTCTCTCAGCTTATGTGAAAATGAGCACCGACCAGAGCCCAGCACGCGGCTCCCGGTCCATGCTCATTAGTCCAGAAGATCGGCTATCCATTACTCGCTTCGGACGCGCGTGACTACGTGGCCACCAACACGAAGATCGGCACGAAGATCACCGCGACCTTGCCCACGACCTTGATCAATATGTTCAACGACGGGCCGGCGGTATCCTTGAAAGGATCGCCGACCGTATCTCCGATAACTGCGGCCTTGTGTGCGCTGCTGCCCTTGCCGCCGTGGTGTCCGGCCTCGATGTACTTCTTGGCGTTGTCCCAGGCACCACCGGCGTTCGCCATCAGTATCGCCAGGACGAACCCGCTCACGAGCGCTCCTGCCAGGCACCCGGCCAGGGCCTCCAACCCCAGCCCGAAGCCGAGTATGAGAGGCACGATGACCACCAGCAGGCCCGGCACAATCATGCCTTTGAGGGCCTTGCGCGTGGTTATGTCAACACAATGGGTGTAGTTCGGTCTGACTGTGCCCTCCATAAGCCCGGGCATCTGCTCGAACTGGCGCCTGACTTCCTTACAGACCGCGTAGGCACCGAAGCTGACGGCCCTCATCGACAGTGCGGAGAAGATGAACGGCAGCATGCCGCCGATGAACAAGCCGATAACAACGTCGGGGTTCTCCAATGACCACACAGCTGCGGCCTTGCCCTCGGCCAGGAGCTCGTCATTGGATATCTTGAAGTATGTGGCCAGCCATGCGAGCGCTGCCAGCGCCGCTGACGAGATGGCGAAGCCTTTCCCGATGGCAGCGGTGGTGTTGCCGACTGCGTCCAGGGCCTCGGCCCGCTCTCTCACCTCCTGGCCCAGCTCACCCATCTCGGCCATTCCTGCAGCATTGTCGGCTATGGGACCATAGCAGTCGATGGCGAGCAGCATTCCGAGGGTGATCAACATGCCCTCGGCCGCAATGGCTATGCCAAACAGGCCCGCTTGCCAGTGGGCAATCCAGGTGGCCACCGCCACTAGGATGACCGGCACAACGGTGCTGAACAGGCCGACAGCAAATCCCTGGATGACGGTCGTGGCCGGCCCCATCTCGCTCGCCCTGGCGATGCCCTTGACCGGGTTCTTCTCGCCGGTGAAATACTCCGTGGCCATTCCAATCAGGAAGCCGCACGCAAGGCCTGCGATCATGGCGTAGAAGACGCCCATTTCGCCGGAGCCGAGATAGAACCACGTGAGAAGGCCTCCGCCTATCACCATGAGCAGGTTGGCAACGTATACGCCACGGTTCATCGTGGCGTGCGCACTCTCCGTCTGCTCCTCGAACGTCCCCTCTGCCTCCGGCGCTCTGACGAAAAAGGTCCCGGCGATGGCTGCGACGATACCGATGGCACCGAGCAGCAGTGGGAAGAAGATGCCCTTGTCTATGTCGGTGAACAGCGCGCCGGTGTAGGCCAGAACCATCGCCGCAGCTATCGCAGATACATAGGATTCATACAAGTCTGAGCCCATCCCGGCAATATCGCCAACATTGTCGCCGACATTGTCAGCAATCGTCGCGGGATTGCGCGGGTCGTCTTCGGGGATACCTGCCTCGACCTTGCCAATGAGGTCGGCACCCACGTCCGCGCTCTTAGTGAATATGCCACCGCCAACCCTGAGGAAGAGTGCAACGATGGACGCGCCAACGGCGTAGCCGAGCCACACGTGATGGTCATTCGTCAGAATAGCGGTCACGGTCAACCCGAGGAGTCCGAGCCCGACAACACAGAATCCCATTACGGCCCCGCCAGAGAAGGCTATCTTGAGCGCCTTGGCCCAGCTCGAAGTCGCGGCGGTAGCAGTGCGCGAGTTGGCCCGGACGGCAATGCTCATGCCGAGATAGCCGGCGACCGCGGAGGTTATCGTGCCCGCGAGGTAGGCGATGCCAACCCAGGGCCGTGGCTCGAGAGCGGCGGCGAAGATGATAAAGATGACGATGGTGACGATGGCCAGAGCCCGGTATTCATCAAACAGAAAAGCCCTCGCACCTTCCTGGATGGCAGAGGCGATCTCCTTGATTCTCTCTGTACCGGCGTCCTGTCGCAGTATGAAGCGTGCCAGATAGCCGGCGAACACAAGAGCCAGAAGCGCAGCCAGCAGCACCGGCAGCATTTCAATATCCACGTATTCGAGCCTCCAGCGTTACTCTGACAAAACGAAGGGACAGGCTATGTGCCCATCCCAACAGTCATCCCTATATCCTCGTCGACACAACAACAGATAATCTAGCAGCCCGTAGCTAGCAAGTCAAGTGCATGGCCCTGTCCACCTTCGGTAACATGCACTTACCCGCCAACTAGCATGCGGCCGCCCTCTGCGCCAACTGGAAGTGCTTACCCTCCGTCTTTATGGCTGGCGCTATGACGACTTCGGTCTGGTGCATCTCCCTGATGTTCCGGGCACCGCATACTCCCATAGCCGTGCGCAGCGCCCCCACCAGATTCTGTGTGCCGTCGGTAACCGACGACGGCCCGAGGAGTATCTGCTTCAGGGAGCCCTTGATGCCAACGCTTACCCGCGTTCCCCTGGGCAACGCTTCGTGCGGCGTGGCCATGCCCCAGTGATTGCCCCGCCCCGGTGCCTCCTCCGCTTGGGCGAGCATTGAGCCCAGCATCACGGCGTCGGCACCGCAGGCTACGGCTTTGCATATGTCCCCGCCGTTGCGGAACCCTCCGTCTGTGATTATCGGAACGTAGCGCCCGGTGGTGCGATAGTAGTCGTCGCGGGCAGCGGCGCAGTCCATCGTCGCCGTGATCTGCGGCACGCCAACACCGAGCACCTCCCTGGTCGTGCATGCCGCCCCCGGCCCTACGCCCACCAGCACGCCGTGTATGCCGGTCTCCATCAGCTTGCGGCACGCGCTGTAGCTGACACAGTTCCCAACCACGACGGGAATCGGAAGTTGCTTGACCAGCTCCGAGAAGATCAAGCCGCGATAGCTCTTTGAGATGTGTCGGGCGGTTGTGACCGTCGACTGGACAACCAGTATGTCCATGCCGGCCTCGGCAGCGACAGGCGACATCCTCTTCGTATTGGCGGGCGTAAGTGACCCGCAGCATACGATGCCCTCTTTCTTGATAGCCTTGATGCGGTCCCCGACCAGCTTTTCCTTGATAGGCTCCGCGTACACCTTCTGCATAAGGCCCGTGGCCTCGCTGACCGATGCGCTGGCGATGTCGGCTAGAACGGAATCCGCGTCCTCGTATCGGGTCTGCACACCCTCCAGATTGAGGACGCCCAACCCGCCCAGCCTGCCCATGGCAACCGCCATGCGGACATCGACAACTCCGTCCATGGCGGACGCGAGAATCGGTATGCCGAAGTTGATCTGGTCCACCGTGAAGCCGATGTCGGTCTGGTCTGGGTTGATTGTGATGTCACCGGGCACGAGCGCCACATCGTCGAAACCGTATGTTTGCCTCAGATACTTGTACTGCACTCTTTCCATGATCCGCCTTGCGTTGTCGTGTTTAGCAAAGGATATAACGCGCCAAGAACGAAGTCAAGGAGAGCAGGTAGACCCTCGGGGGCCTATGTAATATAATCCCGTTTAATCATGCCCACGCTGTACGTAGTCTCAACACCGATCGGCAACCTCGAAGATATCTCATTGCGTGCACTGCGTACTCTCCGTGAGGTCAGTCTCGTAGCTGCAGAAGACACCCGCACTACCCGGCGACTGCTCACTGCGCATGGCATCAAGACGAAGCTGGTGAGCTACCACGAGCAGGGTGCCAAGACGAGGCTGGGCACGATACTGGAGCACCTTACGGAGGGCGACGTCGCCCTGGTGTCGGAGGCGGGCACTCCCGGCCTGAGCGATCCCGGATACGATCTCGTGCGCGCCGCTGCTGAGAGGGGAGTGGAGGTAGTCGCCATACCCGGACCGTCCGCGATAACGGCTGCCCTGGCCATTTCCGGGCTGCCTAGCGACCAGTTCGTTTATCTGGGGTTCCTTCCACGCAGAAAGGCGGAGAGAAGGAAGCTTCTGCAGAACGTCGCTGTGGAACAGCGAACGATAGTGGCTTTCGAGGCCCCGCACCGGCTCCGCGCATCGCTTGCCGATGTCGTTGACACACTGGGAGATCGAGAGGTCTCCATATGCCGCGAGATGACGAAGCTCCACGAGGAGGTCTTCCGGGGCAGCATCACGGGCGCCCTCTCTCACTTCACGGAGCCTAGGGGGGAATTCACGCTGGTCATCAGAGGACAAGCAGGGGCGAGCGGAGCCACGGCGATCAGCGACGAAGTAAGGACGGAATTGAAGAGACTGCACGACCAGGGGCTCGGCGCAAAGGAGGCGATAGCACGAGTCTCAGCCGCAACGGGCCTATCCAGGAGAGTCCTGTACAAGGCATGGCTCGATTGAATCCGTTGAGATACAAACTGTAACATTCTGTAGCATTGCTGGCGTTTCCACGCAAGACGAGGGCTTGGGAGCGGAGAGTTACCATGGGTGGGTACTATCGAGCGCTCGATGACGGGTCGGTTACGGCAGTCGCGTTGGGTATGTGGAGAATGCACGGGTAGCACTGAGCAAGTGCGTTCGTTTGTCGTTCGTGCGCACCCTGTGTTAGAATAGGCAACCGAAGAGTTGATGGCAGAAAGAATATTCATTGGTGTAGCTTGGCCCTACGCCAACGGCCCTTTGCATATGGGGCACATCGCGGGGGCCTATCTTCCCGCCGACATCTTCGCTCGCTATCACCGGACCAAGGGCAACAGGGTGCTGATGGTATCCGGTTCGGACCAGCACGGCACGCCGGTCACCCTGCGGGCCGAGAACGAAGGCACCTCGCCGCAGGAAGTCGTGTCCCGCTACCATCAAGGATTCCTCGAATCATGGCGGGAGCTGGGAATCTCATTCGACCTCTTCACCATGACGGGTACCGAGAACCACACCAGTGTAGTCCACGACATCTTCCTCAGCCTTCTGGACAAGGGCTTCATCTACAAGGACAGGATGCCTCTGCCCTACTGCGCCACGTGCCGCCGCTTCCTGCCTGATCGTTACGTAGAGGGTACATGCCCGAACTGCCAGAGCCCGAAGGCTCGTGGTGATCAGTGCGACGAGTGCGGCAAGCCGCTCAACCCCGTTGATCTCATAGACATACGATGCGGCCTATGTGAGGGGACACCCGAGATCAGAGAATCGGAGCATTTCTTCCTGCGTCTGTCCTCGTTCTCCGACCAGCTGCAGGGTTGGATACAGGAACAGGGACACTGGCGTCAGAACGTGCGCAACTTCAGCCTGCGCTACTTGGCCGAAGGGCTGAGGGACCGGGCCATCACCCGCGACATCCAGTGGGGCGTGCCGGTCCCCGTGCCTGGCTTCGATGACAAGCGCATATACGTATGGTTCGAAGCGGTCATTGGGTACCTGTCGGCATCGAAGGAGTGGGCCCGGAGCAGCGGCGATCCTGAGAGCTGGCGGGATTTTTGGGAGGGAGACGTCAAGAGCTACTATTTCATCGGCAAGGACAACATCGTATTCCATAGCATCATCTGGCCGGGGATGCTCCTCGGATACGGCGGCCTGAAACTTCCCTACGACGTCCCAGCCAACGAGTTCCTGACGCTCGAAGGGAGGCAGCTATCCACGAGCCGTAACTGGGCCGTATGGCTGTACGACTATCTGGAGCGCTACCCGCCCGACCCGCTGAGGTACCTGCTGTCCGCCAACATGCCGGAGACCAGCGATTCCGATTTCTCGTGGCGGGAGTTCTTCCGTCGCAACAACGACGAGCTGGTCGCTACCTACGGAAACCTCGTTCATCGGGTTCTGACACTCTCATACCGCAACTTCGACGGCTGTGTGCCGCCGTTCGGCGATGTGGACGCGGAATCGAAATCCCTGATCGCCAAGGCTGAGGACACGGTTGATTCCGTCGACAGGCTGCTCGGCGGCTGCCACTTCAGGGAGGCGATGCGTGAGGCGATGGGGCTGGCCCAGGAAGCCAATCGCTATCTTGACTACAAGGCCCCCTGGAAGACTATCAAGGATGATAGGGACTCCGCTGCGGCTGCCATATCGACGGCTCTCGTTGTCATATGCTCTCTCAAGACAGTACTGTATCCTTTCCTGCCGTTCAGCTCCGAGAAGCTGCATCAGCTTCTCGGATTCGATGGCAGCGTGTCGGATGCTGGATGGAAGCTGACAGTCCCACGCTCGGGGCAACTGTTGGCGCACCCTGAGCCTCTTTTCGTCAAGTTGGATGACAGCATAGTCGATCAAGAGAAGGAGCGTTTGGAGAAGGGCGTCGTTGCATCCTAGCGGCGGCACGGTTGCCGTCCGCAGGTGGGGAAACGACCTCCGGATGATAATCTGGTGAGGCTGGCGTGCACGGGTTTGGGAAGTACTCGGGCATTCTCCTTGTGGTGGTGGGAGAAGCGATTGCCGTCCTGGGATTCGCTGCGTACATCTTCATAAACGAGGCAATCGACATAGACGTAGCGAGCATGATCGGATACATAAGATGGGTTGTCGATCACGTCAACGACATTGCGAGGTTCCTTGACAAGCTGGACACATACGAGGGGTACGCGTTGGGAGCAGGGGTGCTGGGTGCGGTCATGTTGGCCGGTGGCCTGGTTCTGCTTCTGAGACTGCGCACCAGAGAGGATTGAGGGAGAGTGTGGTATCTAACTAAGCTGGCGCTGAAGAACCGTGCCATCACGATCCTGCTGGCGGTGATGCTGACGGGAGCCTCGATCTGGGCTACCTTCCAGCTCAAGCTCGAGCTCATCCCCAACATCGAGTTCCCCTACATGAGCGTGTTCACGATCTACCCGGACGCGTCCCCCGACGAGGTCGCCGATGAGGTCACCGCGCCGATCGAGCAGGTAATCTGGGAAGAGTTGGAAGGCAAGGGCCTGAAGCACGTTTACTCGACCTCGGCGGAGGGGATGTCGATCATCTTCACCGAGTTCGACTACGGAACCGACATGGATGCTGCCACGCGATCCGTGGAAGAAGGAATCGAGGATGTCAGCCTTCCACCATCGGTAAGGGCGCTCTCGGAATCCGGGACTGGCGGGTACGCGAATCCTCGAGTCGTCAAGATCAATATCAGCGAGATGATGCCACTCGTCTATCTGACGCTGAGCGGAGACCTGCCCACAGCCGAGCTGCGCGCTCAGGCCGAGAATGTAGTCATACCAGCGCTCCAACAGATAGACGGCGTAGAGGCGGTGGAGGTGGAGGGCGGAAGCGCCGAGCATGTACTGATCACTCCCCATGCCGGTGATATGGCCGACCTCGGCGTCTCGACATACCAGTTGGCGGCTATGTTGTCGGCCTCCCCCCGCTACAGCTCGGTTGAGGGCGTGCGGAACGTGCCTCTGGGTGGCAATCTGACGATACATGATGTCTCGGATGTGGCCTTCGGCCCGCCTCCGGGCACCGTGATAACCCGCACGGACGGCAGGCCAAGCGTCGACATTATAGTATTCAAGACAACGGACGCGAATACGGTCGATGTGGCCAATGACGTTGTCTTCAGGGTTGGTGAGATCGGGCTGAGCCTTGACAACGGAGCCCAACTGGGGGTCATTTTCGACCAGTCGGAATACATAGAAGAGAGCATCGGCGAACTGACCCAGATGGCTATCATCGGTGCGGCCCTGGCGATCGTGGTGGTCTTCCTGTTCCTGATGGCCTTCAGGGCCTCAGTCGTCACTGCGATGTCCATACCTCTGAGCGTTATCATCGGCTTCCTGGTGATGTACTTCTTCGGCATTACGATAAACGTCCTCACGCTGAGTGCGATGGCCATTGCCGTGGGCAGGCTGATCGACAACAGCATCGTGGTGGCTGAGGTCATATACCGGCGTCTGCAGCAGGGGGAGAGCGCGAAGGATGCCGCCATAAATGGAGCCAGGGAGGTGGCGACGCCGATCACCGCCTCTACCCTTGCCACAGTGGCGATCTTCATCCCGCTGGCCTTCGTGGGCAGCATCGTGGGTGAGTTCTTCAGGCCCTTCGGCCTGACTGTAACCTTTGCCCTGCTCGCCTCCCTCTTCGTGGCCTTAATGATCGTGCCGGCGTTCGCCAACTACTTCGTAGGACGGAAGACCAGCCAGGTCACGAGAGAACCAAGCCGAAACACCTGGTACCAGCGGCTCTATTTGCCTACGCTACGATGGGCCCTGGGCCACAGGGTCATTACGGTCGTTGTGGCTCTGGTACTGTTCTTTGGGAGCCTGCTCCTGGTTCCGGTGATAGGAACGTCCTTCCTGCCCGAGATGGGAGAGAAGCAGCTCGTAGTGACAGTGGAGATGCCGCCGGGCACCGAACTGGCGGTCACCAGCGACGTTGCGGCTCAAGTCGAGAGCGTGCTCGATCAACGTCAGGATGTCATCGAAGGGTACAGCACGACCGTTGGCACGTCGACGTCCCTCTACGGTGCGATGACGACTGCATTCGGCGGAGGCGACCAGTCGGCGAGTATCTATGTGTATCTCAATGATGACGCCGATCTGGAGGCTGAGAGGGACTGGCTGGAGGCGGAACTGGAGGGACTGTCACAGTACGGTGACATCACCGTTGAGACGGGCGAGGCCTCGAATGCGAGCCAAATGGGGGCGGCCGGGCTGGACATAGTGATCCAGGGTGAGGACAACGAGAAGCTGGAAAGCGCCACAGCGAGGCTTGTCGAGCGTCTGCAGGGGATAGAAGGACTCATCGAGCTGGAGAGCGAGGTGTCGAGAACTGTCCCCACGCTGGTCATAAAGCAGGATATGGCCAAGGCCGCACAGCTGGGCCTTACAGAAGAACAGATGCAGCAGCTGTACCAGGAGATATTCCTCTTGAAGGCCGGGGGAGCCATTCCCGGTGTGTCAGTGAGCATCAACGGGGCCGAGTATGGCATCTTTCTCAAGGGAGTGGCCAAGGAACTCTACACCCTGGAGGACCCTGAGGCGTCCGCGAGGAGGCTCAGCGTCGGGTGGCCGCAGACTTATAAGCTCCCCGATGTCGCCGAGGTTGCGCTCCTTCAGAGGCCGACTCACATCAGCCATACAGACCTCATGAAGTCAGCCAGTCTGGATGGGGAGATCACGGCCAGGGATGTGGGTGCGGTGAACCGCGCGATCCAGGAGGAGATCGATGCCCTCCTCGAAGAGCCCGGCATGGAGGGCGTGGAAATCAAGCTGGGTGGGGTGGCGGAGGAGATGAACGAACTGTTCACGACAATGGGCATTGCCATAGTCGTAGCGATACTGATTGCCTACGCCATTATAGCCGTGACGATGCGATCGATCCTCAACTCGCTGCTGATCATGGTGAGTCTGCCGCTGGCCTCGATAGGAGCCTTCTTGGGGCTCCTCGTCTCCGGTAACACCCTCGGCATGTCCGGCATGATGGGAATGCTGATGCTCGTGGGCATAGTGCTCACCAACGCCATAGTGCTCGTCGACTTGGTCAACAGGCTGCGGAAGGAAGGGATGAATACATATGATGCGCTGATCGAGGGCGGGAGAGTGCGCCTGAGGCCCATCCTCATGACGGCTATTACCACCATGATTGCCATGGTCCCGCTGGCACTGGGCCTCAGTGAGGGTACCCTGATCGCGGCAGAGCTGGCGGTTGTGGTTATCGGCGGCCTGTTCACGTCTACGCTCTTGACTCTTGTTGTCATTCCTGTAATCTATAGCCTGGTAGATAGCCTCATGCAGAGGATCAGGGGCAGTAGGCAGGCAGTCAGTTAGTCAAGAAGGGAGGGCCGTTCTTGAACAACTCGCTCTTTGCGCCCGTGGCGAATGAGATCGCTCTGGTGGAGCAAACGTTGCGGGAGTCGGCCGATGTCGAGCACCCGTGGCTCTCCGAGATACTTGATCACATA
Organism: uncultured Dehalococcoidia bacterium; assembly: GCA_964524995.1. Taxonomy (GTDB): domain Bacteria; phylum Chloroflexota; class Dehalococcoidia; order SZUA-161; family SZUA-161; genus CAZGDV01. The sequence goes on from CAZGDV010000010.1 coordinate 21,300, forward strand.
GTCAGCGGAGGCGGCAAGCGCCTGCGACCGGCCCTTACCCTCCTAGGCGGCAAGTTTCACAACTACAACCTCGACCTGCTCGTCCCGATGGCGTCGGGGGTCGAGCTCCTCCACACAGCGACGCTGGTCCACGATGACACCATCGACAACGCGGCGAAACGTCGAGGCAGGCCGACGGCCTCCAAGCTGTGGGGCGGCGGCATCGCGATCCTGGCCGGCGACTTCCTGTTTGCAAGGTCCGCCGAGTTTGTGGCACGCACCTGCAACCTGAGAGTGATCAGGCTGTTCGCCCGCACGCTGATGGAGCTGTGCAGCGGCGAGCTGGAGCAGAGCTTCAGCAGCTTCAACCGGAGCCAGACCCGAGAAAGCTACTTCGACAGGATATCCAAGAAGACCGCGTCCCTCTTCGCCACCGCCACCGAGTCGGCGGGCATACTCAGCGACGCCCCGGAGCGAGACGTCCAGGCACTCAGGTCTTATGGCTCCAACCTCGGAATGGCGTTCCAGGTTGCCGACGACATCCTCGACTACACGGCTGATGAAGAGAGACTTGGCAAGCCTGTAGCCAGCGACCTGATACAGGGCACGTTGACCCTGCCGGCGATTGTGCTGGGCGAGAAGTATCCGAACGACAACCCGGTTGCCGGGGTCTTCGACAAGCGCGACGGGGAACTCAGGCAGCAGGCACTACGCCGCACGATCGAAATCGTCAACAACTCTGATGTCCTGCCGGAATGCTATCGCATCGCACAGGGTTTCGCCGACAGGGCGCGCGATGCTGTTGCTGACTTCCCCGATAATCCTCCCAGGCGTGCGCTCGTGGACATCGCGCAGCACTCGGTAGTTCGTCACAGGTAGCCGGCTGCCCCAGTCGCGAAGCTACGTCAGACCCTCCCCCTGGCTCCGCAGCCGATCAAGGAATGCCGTTGAGCGGACCTGACGCTCCAGAAGATAGTTGATGTAGTGCCTGAGTACCGTCTCCACCTCATCGGCAAGCCCCGGACCCACGCGCAGCCGCCTGACCGAGACGTCGTCTCCATCCGCAAGAAACCGCATCACTTTCAAGGCGTCCACGGAGATACGACGTACCGAGGGCCTGGACTGCCCGCACTCGCCGCAGATGACTCCGCCTTCGGCGGCGCTGAACACATGCTCGCCCGGCTGCAACTTAGTTCTGCACTCGAGGCACTCGTGGAGCTCCGGTTGATACCCCAGATGACGCAGCAGCCTCAGCTCGAAGTAGCGCAGTGCCAGCTCTGAGCGCCCTTCGCACATCCAGCAGAGCACCCTGTCCAGCTCCTCGTACACCCGCTGGTTCTCGATTTGTTCGCCGGTGAACTGGTCCACCAGCTCCGCCAGATAGAGAGCACAGCTCGTGCGCCAGAGGTTACTCCTGAGAGCGAGGTATGTCTCCTTGGACTGGGCCTGAGTGATTATGTCAAGATTGTGGCCCTGTGCCAAGACGAAAAGGCACCGGGTGAGGGGCTCGAGGTGTCCGCCAAGCTTGCTGCGCGGCCTTCTGACGCCCTTGGCGACTGCCCGGATCTTGCCGTAGTAGGGGGTGTAGATGGTGACTATGCTGTCCGCTTCGCCCAGAGGGGTACGCTTGAGGACGATCCCCTCTGTCTTGTAGACTCGCGGCTTGGCCATCGCGATCAGGTAACCGGCTCGGCTTGTCCTGGGGACTTCGCCACGGCCTCCAACTCAGCGGTTGACTCGCCCTTTCCATCGTAGAGAGCTGCCCTGTGGATGCTGTTCATGGAACAGAACGGAATGAGCCGGGGCTTGGAGTCCTCGCCGATAACCCCGAAGTGAAGAGCGCAGTTCTGGACTCGATCCAGGTCGAAGTTGTAGGGGTCCATGAAGTGCATGATGCCTATTGTAAGGAACTGGTTCGGCAGCCACTCCGTGAGCGCCGACTTTATCGACCGCGAGCCCTTGGTGAACAACATGATCGGCAGCAGCTTGAAGAAGAGCTTAGGACTCACATACCTGAGGAGGCAGGAGAGCAGCGTCAGCATGATCCTGGGCCTCGAGTAGCCGCGATCGAATGCCTCCTGCATGCGATCGTGAAACTCCTCGTTCCGTATGTAGCGGGGTAGCGGAACCAACCTGCCGTTGTTGCACCTGAGCACGGTTATCAGCCCGCAGTGGGGATGGACGCAGAAGTCCTGGTGCATGCCGCCCTTCGTCATGATCCTGGCCATGGTCTGGTTCATCGGGAGCGTGAAGAAGTCACTCTTCTTCAGTTCGCCGCCGGTCTGTTCCTCCGCCAGTCTCATCACATCCGAGTTCGTGATCCGCATCTCCTTCAACTGGCCCTTATCGATCCTCCCCGAGAAGCTCACAGGCTGGAAGACAATGAACTTCACGACGTCCTGGTTGTCGGCGGCATACCTGATGATATCGCCAACCTGATCGTCGCTGACGCCCTTGGCTACTGTCGGTATGAGCGCGATCTTCTGGTAACCTATCTTACGTGCGGTCTCGATCACCTTCTGCTTGAGCGGCCAGAGGTCCCTGCCCCTCGCCTTGATGTACGGGGCCGGGGTGACCCCGTCGAACTGGAGATACAGCCATGCCCCGGAGTCGCGCAACTTCTTGAAGTAGTCGATGTCCTCGGCCAGTCTGAGCCCGTTGCTCATGATGAGGATGTAGTCGAAGCCGAGGTCCCTCTCCATCTGGATTATCTCGAACAGGTCGTCCCTCAGCGTGGCCTCACCACCGCTGTTCCCGACGCCCCTCACTCTGAGCGGCTGGTTGTTACGTTGGGTGTACTCGAGGATGTCTCGAATCTGCTCTTTGGTCAGATCGTCGTGCCCGTTCCGGCTCCCCGCATTCGCATAGCATATCGGGCATTTCAGGTTGCAGCGCTGGGTGATCTCGATGATAGTCAGGATCGTATGGGTCTGGTGGTTGGCGCACAGCCCGCAGTCCATCGGGCAACCCAGTTTGGGAAGCCTCGTCTCCTGCAGGCCGGTCCCATGGTCCCTGAACCTCTCTGCCCTGACGTATTCCTCGTAGTCACTCCAGTAGATGTCCTCGAATTCGCCGTGCTCAGGGCAGGTCTTCTTCATGATGACCTGGCCATCGCACTCCCACAGCTCGGCATCGAGGACACGGAGGCCCTCCGGACATAGAGACCTGGTTCTCTTCAGGAACTGCATGCTGCATCCCACCTCGACTTCGTTTCGCAATCATCACCGTGGCCTGTTATCCAAAGGCCACGTCCTCACATGGTCTGCCTGCGCTCCAGCGCGTGCGTCAGCGTCACCTCGTCTGCGTACTCCAGGTCACTGCCCATGGGCAACCCACGGGCCAACCTCGTTATTATCATATCCAGCGGTGAGATCAGCCTCTGCAGGTACATCGCTGTAGCCTCACCCTCCAGATTGGGGTTCGTCGCCAGGATGACCTCGCGGACCTCGCCGTTCTCCAGTCTGGAGAGTAGCTCTCGTATCTTCAGGTCGTCAGGGCCGATACCGTCCATCGGAGACAGGACCCCGTGCAGCACGTGGTACAGGCCCCTGTACTGACCGGTCCTCTCGAGCGCCAGTATGTCCAGCGGCTCCTTAACGACGCAGATGATGGATCGATCTCGGACATCGCTGCTGCAGATGGCACATGGATCGGAATCGCTGACGTTCTGGCAGGTGGAGCAGAGGACGGTTCTCTCCTTGACGGAGACTATGGCATCGGCAAGGTCCCGGGCCTCACCCTCAGGCGCACGCAGCAGGTAATACGCCAGCCGTGCGGCCGTCTTCGGCCCGATTCCGGGAAGCTTGCCCAACTGTTCGATCAGCCTGACTATCGGCTCTGCCGCCGAGATCACACCGTCTTTCAAAGTCACAGACCTTTGACGCGAGCTAGATTAGAGCTGGACCTGCGCGCCGATGCTACAACCCTTACTATAGCAGCCCCGGTATGTTCATGCCGCCGGTTATCTTGCCAATGGAGTCCGCGGCCAGCTCTCTTGCCTTGTCCATTCCTTCGTTTACCGCGGCCAGGACGAGGTCCTCCAGCATCTCGACGTCTTCGGGATCGACCACTTCGGGATTGATCTTGATGGACTGCAGCTGCTGGTGGCCGCTCACCACCACCGTCACCGCCCCACCGCCGGCGCTCGCCTCCACCGTAGCCTTCCCCAACTCCTCCTGAGCCTTGGCCAGCTTGGCCTGCATCTGCTGCGCCTGGCGCAGTATACCCTTATTCATCATGTTTCGGCTCCTCTTCCATTATCCTGGCCCCCAGCCTGACTGCCGCATCGATCACCGGATGGTGACCCTTCTTCGGCGGCTGTGGTCTGTTATCCTCTTTCTTTGACTGTGTGCAGCGCACCTGGTAAGGCACATTGAAGACCTCTTGCAGCTTGACTTCCACCTGATGACGATACTTCGGGTCCTCTATCTTGTTCTTGTGAAACTCATAGCGGAAGTCGAGGGTCAGCACGTCGCCGCTGACATCGACAACCTCGCAGGAGCTCCTGAGCAGGGCATCCAGATTGCCGCTCGACCCCATACCCTTGCACGCCTTGACGAAATCGCCCCAGTGTTCCCGTATCTGCTCCAGACTGTGGGGAGGTGGCGGGATGCTGCTTGCGGCGGGGGCGGCTGGCGCAGTCTCCTTGACTGCGGAGTGCTCTTGCGCCGGCTGCTCGTCCGCTGGAGCCCGGTACTGGGGAGTCGCCGGCACGTCCGGTACGGACTCCGGCGTCCTCTCATCCTTCGGCGTGGGAGGCTTCTCCTTCGCCGCACCGGCGGCAGCGGCCTTCTTCTTCGCAGTGCCTTTGTCTGCTTGACCCTCAGCCTCGCCCTTCGGGCGCAGGCCACAGTCAACCAAAGCCAGCTCGAGCGGCAGGGTGGACTGCGGGTCCACACGGAAATCGATCTGGGCAAACACCTTGATGATGCTCGATATCTCGTTGAGAGAACGCAGTGAGACGAGAGTCTTCGCCTCCTCGGCATCCTCGGGCGACAGGTCGGCAGCTTCGGGCGCGCCCGCCTTGACCAGCAGAAGCCCTCTCAGGTACTCGGCCAGACTGCGGGTGAACTGCCGCAGGTCAACCCCATCTGCCGACAGGGTGTTGATCGTTGCAAAGCCAGCGGCTATGTCTCCCTTCACAGCATGCCTGGCCAACTCCCTCACCCGCTCATCATCGGTGATCCCGAGCTCCTCCCTTGCCTGGTCCAGGGTAACGTCCGTTCCATGATGAAGCACGATCTGTTCCAGTAGGTTCTCGGCGTCCCGGAGGCTTCCTGTAGCAGCCTTGGCCACGAGCATCAGGGCCTGGGGGCCGATATGGATGTCTTCCTGCCCGCAGATCTGCTCCAGCTTTCCGACTATGGCTGACTTCGGCACCCTCCTGAAGTCGAAGCGCTGGCACCGCGACAGGATCGTGGCTGGGACCTTGTGCACCTCCGTCGTGGCCAGCACGAACACAGCATGCGCCGGCGGCTCCTCAAGCGTCTTCAACAACGCGTTGAACGCCGGCTCGGTCAGCATGTGGACTTCGTCTACTATGTAGACCTTGTACTTGGCCACACTTGGCGCGAAGTTGATCTTCTCACGTATGTCCCGTATCTCGTCTATGCCACGGTTCGAAGCACCATCGATTTCCATAAGGTCGAAGGCACGTCCCTCAGTGATCGCTTCGCAGATGCTGCATGCATTGCACGGCTCGCCGTCCTGAGGAGAGAGGCAGTTCATGGCCTTGGCGAGGATGCGACCGGTGCTCGTCTTGCCGGTGCCCCTTGGCCCACAAAACAGGTAGGCGTGGGCCAGCCTGCCTGTCCTGAGCGCGTTGAGCAGGGTTTGGGTGACTGGCTCCTGGCCGACTACCTCGGCCAGTGTCTGTGGACGCCACTTGCGATAGAGGACTTGTGAAGTCATGCGTGCTCAGTGGGAGGCGACTGGCGGGTTAGTACAGGTTACTACACATCCGCTGCCATTATAGGGCACACTGTCCAGTTCTTCAATCAACAGCCAAGCTGACTCGGCCCCGGCTCGGGAAGTACTCGTCTCAGCCTGCCATAGCGCCGATTACCTGCGCCTCCATCGCCTTCATACGCCGTTCATCTTCAGGTTCCTCGTGATCATATCCGAGAAGATGGAGAACGCCGTGCGCCAACAGCAGCGCCAGTTCAATCTCCAGCGAGTGCCCGAACTCCTCGGCCTGCTGCTTCGCTCTGGGGAACGAGACCACGACGTCGCCTAGATGCCTGGTCGAACCGGCAGGCGACGCAAAGGACGCTCCGTCTGCGGACTCCGCCAGGGGGAAGGCCAGTACGTCAGTGGTACGATCGACGCCGCGATATTGCCTGTTGAGGGCATGCACCGTCTCGTCGCCCGCTATCACGAGGCTCAGCTCCAACGGAGAGCTGATGCCGACCGCCGCGATCGTTGCCCGCACGATCCGCCTGAGCCAGGGCCGGGATATGGCCCCCACGAAGGGCGACTCGATCTGGATTGTCAGATGAACACGCGACATGGTTGCTGGTCCATGAAGAGTTCCGGTGGAGATGAACCGCATTCCCGGTGAGGGCGCAGGCTACGGGAACGTGGCAAAGGTCTCGACTGCCCTCTCGGCCACATCGATCACGAGACCGGGCACGATGCCGAGGAGCAGGACGCCGACGAATGACAGGGCGAGGGCGAGCCGCACAGGCGCTGACGAGGGTATCGGCTCGTCAGATGCAGGCTCACCAGTCACCATTAGCTTGACAACCCTGAGGTAGTAGTAGGCGGACACAACGGAGTTGAGAACAGCGATGATGACGAGCCACAGCAGACCCTCATCGATGGCAGCCCTGAATATGTAGAACTTCGCCATGAACCCCACGGCGGGAGGGATTCCGATCAGCGAGATCAGACATACGATGAGAACAAAGGCAATCACAGGGGACCTGCGCATCATTCCGGAGAAGTCGGCTATCTCGTCGCTTCCTGTCTTGTTCGAGATGGCTATGATTGCTATGAACGCGCCCATGTTGGCCAGAGCATAGCCTGCCAGGAAGAACATGATCCCGCTCTGGCCCGCCGCGCCGATCGCAGCCAGGCCAACCATGAGGTAGCCCGCGTGCGCGATGCTGGAGTATCCCAGCATTCTCTTGATATTGCTCTGTGACAGGGCGACGACATTTCCGACGGTCATCGAGATAGCGCCCAGGATCGCGAACATCATCGACCAGTCCCCGCTGAACGGCCCGAATGCCTCGTAGAATATCCTCAGGACCACAGCAAACCCTGCCGCCTTACTCGCCACGGAGAGGTAGGCGGTGATGGGAGTCGGTGCGCCTTCGTACACGTCGGGCACCCACATCTGGAACGGCACCGACGCTATCTTGAATCCGAGGCCCGCGACCATGAGAACAACGCCCAGCAGCAGGGCGGGACTGTCGAGGAGTTGACCCGAGGACGCGAGGTCGGTGATCCTGGCGACGATCTCCGTCAGGTGAGTCGTGCCGGTGAGGCCGAACACGAAGGCCATCCCCATAAGGAGGGTAGCAGACGCGATCGCGCCGAGCAGCAGGTATTTGAGTCCGGCCTCGCTCGACTTCGGGTTCTTGAGCATAGATACGAGTGCGTACAGACATATGCTGGCCAACTCGAGCGCGACGTAGATCGAGATCAGCTCCCCGGTGGACGCCATGAGCATCAGGCCACCGGCCGAGAGGAGGATCAGCGCGTAGTACTCGCCCTGGAAGCGGGCGAACTTACTCACATAGTCGGTCGAGGAGAGTATCACGAGCCCTACAATGCCCACGATGAGGAATCTGAAGAAGACACTGAAGTCGTCGACCACAAGCATGCCTGCGAACGACGTCTTGTCATCCCCCCAAAGTAGCACGGTGAACGCAATCGGGAGCGCGAGCCCGGCGAAGCTGACGAAGGCCAGCACCTTCTTGTTCTCCTTGATGAAGAGATCAAGAAGGATGACTGCCAGGGCAACCCCGCAGAGGCTCAGTTCAGGAGACAGCAACCAGAAATCCAATTACAAACCCCCGACAAGCGAGACTATCTATCAGCCCATTCCACCGAACACAGGGCCGATCATATCCGTGAGTATGCTGGGCCGTACGCCGAACAGAATTATCACCGCCACCATGGCGAAGATGTAGGCCTTCTCCATCCAGTCGGCGTCACCGGAGCCATCGTACTCCGGCTTCGGGTCCCTGTAGAAGACCCGCTCCAGCATCCAGAGTATGTATCCTGCGCCTATGACGATTCCCAGAATGGCTATGACCACTGCGGCCTTGATTCCGACGAACACCTCGGTGCTACCCGCGAGCCCGTAGCTGCCAACGAAGGTGATGAACTCAGCAGCGAACCCCACCGTGGTAGGAAGGCCGAGAGCCGCCAGTCCGGCTATGCTGAATACGACTGCGATCACCGGCATCTGCCTGGCCAAGCCTCCCAGCAAGGGGATCTGGCGCTGGTGCGTCTTGTCGTATACCAGGCCCACCATGGCGAACAAGAGGCCGGAGATGAGACCATGGCTCACCATCTGCAGAGTTGCACCCGTGATGCTGACCTGGTTCAACGCGAAGATGCCCAGGAGGACGAAGCCCATATGGCTCACAGAGCTGTACGCGATCAGCCTCTTGAGGTCCGTCTGCCGCATCGTCGCGGCTGCACCATACAAGACGCTGACAACCGCGAAGATCACGAGCAGCAACGAATAGCTGTCGGCCACGTTCGGGACCAGTGCCCCTTCACCATACCCGGCTACCAGGCGCACCATTCCATACGAGCCCATCTTCAGCAACACGCCCGCCAGCATGACGCTGACGGCCGTCGGCGCGTCGGTATGGGCATCGGGGAGCCACGTGTGAAGCGGAACTATAGGCAACTTGATCGCAAATGCGAGGAATATCAGGAAGAAGATGGCCGTAAACGGTATCGTGCCGGCGGCCCACGCATTGCCCCGCGCGATCTCGAGCATGTCGAACGTGTGCGGGTCCGTGTGGAAATACAGCGTCAGTATGCCGGCCAGCATGAACGCGCTGCCGAACAAAGTGTAGGTTACGAACTTGATCGCCGAGTACTCACGCCTGCCGCCGCCCCATACCGAGATGAGCATGTACATCGGGATGAGTTCCACTTCCCAGAACAGGAAGAAGAGCAGCAGATCCACGGAGGCGAACACTCCGAGGATACCGGTCTCGAGGAGGAGCAACCATATGTAGTACTCTTTGACCCTGGTCTGGATCTTCCACGATACGAAGACCGCCACAAAGCCGAGGAACGTCGTCAGCAGAAGGAGCGGCATGCTCAGGCCATCGACGCCCAGGTAGTATTGGGCGCCGAGCGCCTTGATCCAACTCACCTGCTCGACGAACTGAAGCCCCGCGACGCTACGATCGAACTGGACGAACGCAACGAGGGCCAGGATGAAGGACACAAGCGTGAATAAGGCCGCCATCAACCTGACGGTTCTGGCCTGCCTCGCCAGGAGAGCTATGACTATTGCCCCTATAGCGGGGATGAAAAGGATCGCCGAGAGCAAGTCAACAACTCCTATTCATCGTATTTCTTCGATCTCACTATCAGTCAACTGCGAAGAAGACGATCATTATGACAAGTATGCCGATCGCAATCGCGAGGCCATAAGCTTGAAGCTGACCGGTCTCCACTCTGCGCAGCCTGCCGCCGATACCCATGGTCAGACTGGCGACGCCGTTGACCGTGCCATCGACTACATACGTGTCGAACAGCTCGACAGCGTAGTTGATACCGTTCTGCAGAATGCGAATCACGAAGAGCTGCTCGTATATCTCGTCCATGTAGTACTTCCGGGACAATAGCGTGTACACGGGCGCGAACACACGCCCTATGCTCTCCGCCGAGATCCACTTGGCCTTGTAGATGGCATAAGCTGCTCCTATGCCCGCCAGGGCCACCACTAGGGCTATGAGCGGCATTGCCTCATCGCCGACCTTGGTGAAGAGGTCGAAGAAGCCGTGACTGTGCCAGTGCAAGTGCGCTTCTTCCCAGACCCTGCTGGTAGCCGCGAGGAACTTGCCTACCCCTCCGGCCCAGAAGGTCCACCCGCACCCCACCGCCATGATGGCCAATACGGTCATCGGAAGGAGCATGACCTTCGGCGACTCGTGCGGCTCGCTGTGGCCGTGCTCGTCACCGTGCGCATGGCTCGGGTCGCCACCACGGTACTCACCGTAGAATGTCATGAATATGGCCCTGAACATATAGAAGGCCGTCATGAAGACGGTGATCATCGCCAGCCAGAAGAGAGCGGGCGTGTGCTCCCACGCATTGAGCACGATCATGTCCTTGCTCCAGAAGCCTGCCAAAGGCCATATGCCGGCCAGGGAAAGCGACCCGGCAAGGAACACAATGAAGGTCCACGGCTGGTACTTCTTCAAGCCTCCCATGAGGCGCATGTCGAATGTGCCGGTAGCGTGGCTCACGCTGCCAGCGCCAAGGAACAGGAGGCACTTGAAGAACGCGTGAGTGAACAGGTGGAAGATGCCGACGGACACCCCCAGCCAGATTGCGGCTTCGACGGTGAGAAGCTGGTCGTGGTAGTGCAACTCTCCCCCGTTCAGCACCTGGTTCACCGCTACACCCACGGAGCCGAGGCCGAGCATCATGTATCCGAGCTGGCTGATCGTGGAGTAGGCGAGGACACGTTTGATATCGTTCGCCACAAGGCCCATGGTGGCCGCGAATATCGCCGTCACGCCGCCGATGACCGCCACCATTGTGATGGCGGGCTCCGACACTACGAAGAGCGGCAACATCCTGGCGACCAAATAGACACCGGCGGCTACCATGGTCGCAGCATGGATCAAGGAGCTGACGGGCGTCGGGCCTTCCATCGCGTCGGGCAGCCACGTGTGCAGCGGGAACTGCGCCGACTTGCCCACCGCGCCGGAGAACACCCCCATGGCCCCGAGGGTCAGCGCGGGGAAGCCGATAGCTCCGGCGAGCGCGAGCTCGTTCAGGCCGTTAGCGCCGTGAATCTCGAACGTTCCGGTTGTGAAGTAGAGGATCAGAATGCCTACGAGGAACCCGAAGTCACCGAACCTGGTGACGATAAAGGCCTTCTTGGCCGCCGCCGCCGCCGAGGGCTTGTGGAACCAGAAGCCGATCAGGAGGTAAGAGCCCAGGCCGACGCCCTCCCAGAAGACATAGACCAGCATGATGTTGGAGGCCAGCACGAGGCCCAGCATCGACGCCGTGAACAGCGACATGAAGCAGAAGTAGCGGATGTACCCGGTGTCACCGGCCATGTAGCCCTGCGAGTAGATCTGGACCATCAGGCTGATGCCGGTAACCACGATGAGCATCATGGCCGTCAGCTCGTCGGCGTAGAACCCGAGGCTGATTGAGAAGTTGCCGATGACGGCCCACTCGGCGTTCCCCATGATGGGCCCGGCGCTGAAGTCATGGCCCGCCAGCACCCATATCGAGAGGCCGAGAGCCGCCGCCAGGCATCCGATGATGGTGTAGCCCGCAAGCTTGGGGCTATTCTTGAAGAACGGCCTCAGCACGAGGCCGATGAAGACCATCGAGAACACCGGCAGCAGGAAAATGGCGAACAGTACGTTCCCGGACAACTTCTACACCTTCCTCAGTATGTCATCCAGCAGATGCTTCTTGATCTCCGGAACCAGAACCCGGTAGCTGGCCTTCTCGCCCGCCTCGTCGCCCGCCGGGAGGAGCCTGGTGGGAATACCCTCGCCCTCGAACAGCTCCTTCCACATCTCGGCGGCCATCAGGTTGGGCACCACTCTGAACTCGGTCCACATAGGCCAGATTACACTCCGTTCACTACCACTTCATCAGGTCTACCTGCTCGACGTCGATCGTGCGCCGGCTGCGGTAGACCGAAATCACTATCGCCAGCCCGACAGCCGCCTCCGCGGCGGCTACCGTCATGACGAAGATGGCGAAGACATGGCCGGTCAGCATTACGAAATCGGGCACCAGGTAGCGGGAGAAGGCGACTATCGCGATGTTGACCGCGGTGAGCATGATCTCGATACACATCAGCACGGCGACGGCATTCCTCTTGGCGAGAGCGCCGTACAGACCGATCGAGAAGAGTATCGCCGACAGAATCAGATAATGCTCAATACCCATGACTAGTCCTTGCTCCTGACAAGCACCACGGCTCCTATCAGCGCGCCCAGCAGGAGCACCGATGCGACCTCAAACGGAAGCACGAAACCTCTATCCCTGTCGAATAGCGCTACGGCGATGCCGTCCGTCGTCGGCTCGTCGAGCGGAACCAGCGCCGCCTGCGGAACCGTCTCAGTCGTCGTACCGGCGTCAGTCTCCACTACTACGTCCACAGTCGGAAGCTCGGCAACCGCATATTCGCTGTCTTCCCAGTCTGTGGCCACGACAACCGCTATGAAGGTCGCCAGGACCAGCACCGCCACCAGCAGCGCCGGCCCGTTCATTCGATTGAACGGGTTGCCCTGCTGGATATTGCGCGTAAGCATGATGGCGAACATGAGCAGGATGCCGATCGCGCCTACGTAGACGAGGACCTGGACCGCCGCCAGGAAATCGGCGTTCAGAGTGATATAGATGCCCGCCGCCCCGAAGAAGCAGAGCACCAGCAGGAGCGCGGCGCGGAACACATCCCTCAGCAGCACGACGCCCGCCGCTGAGACCACCATGATGATGGCGATAATCCAGAACGCTAGATCAATCATGTTCCTTGACCAACTCTTGCGAGAACTCGCCGTAGACCAGGAGCGTCTGCCTCGGGATACCGGCCTCCAGCTCGGCATGCCCGTAGGCGCTCGCGCTGGCGTCGGGGGACATCAGTGTCTCCCTGTCAGCCCACAGCAACCGGCGGCTGTACCTGGCCTGCTCGTAGCTCTGGCCCATGTACAGCGCATTGTAGGGACATGCCTCCACGCAGAGTCCGCAGTACATGCATCTCCCCGTGTCGATCACGATCTTGTCAACGACGTATCTGTTCTCCTCGCCGGGCGATGTCTCCACGTGTATCACGCCGTGGGGGCAACTCTTGGCACAGGTCCCGCATCCGGTGCACAGGTCCGCCCTCCAGACGAACTGCTGTCCTCGGATCCGTCGAGACGGCTGGAGCCTCTTTTCCGGGTATTGAGTTGTGATGTTAGGCCGGAACAGATGCCTTAGGGTCACGCGCAACCCCTTGGCTATCCCGAGGCCATAACGCTCGAACGCCAACTCTGCCTCCTCCTAACTTGAAGAACAGCCTGGACCAGACCATTACTATGACAACCGCGAGCGGGATGTTGACGAAGACGAAGAACCATGGGAACCTTGCCCATCCGGCAAACCAGGTCTGCCAGGCCAGAACCTCCAGAGCCATTACGAAGATGTTGATCAATGCGACCGGCAGCAGGAACTTCCATGAGAACGCCATGATCTGGTCTATCCTGACGCGGACCAAAGTTGCACGCATCCAGAGAATGAACGTGAACACCAGGAACACCTTGGCCGGGAAGACGATCCACGTAGGAACGAGCCAGTCTATGGAATCGGGCAGCGGCCAGGGCCTCCAGCCGCCAAGGAACAGCGTGACCGTTATGACGGCCACCGCCAGCGTGCTGACATATTCACCGAGGAAGAACGTGGCGAACTTCATGCCTGAGTACTCGGTGAAGTAGCCTGTCGTCAGCTCGGACTCCGCCTCGATCTGGTCCATCGGCGAGCGGTTCAGCTCTGCGATGGCTCCGATGAAGTAGATGAAGCAGCCCAGCGGCTGGACCAGTATGAAAGGCGTGAACTCTTGCTGGTCGACGATATCGACCATGCTCAACGAGCCGGCGACAAGCACCACGCCGATAACCGCGAGTACCATTGGCACTTCGTAGCTCACGAGCTGAGCGATGGCCCTCATGGCTCCCAGGAGCGAGTACTTGTTGCTCGACCCCCATCCAGCGGAGAAGATGCCGATGACGCCGATAGACCCCACAGCGACTATGTACAGGACGCCGATATTCAGGTCTACCAGTGCGCCGTACCTTTCCCTGCCGATCGGGATGACGGCGAACATCATCAGCGCGGCGAAGAACACCAGCATGGGGGCGACCCAGTGCACGAGCTTGTCGCCCTTCTCCGGCATGACCAGCTCTTTGAACAGCGTCTTGATGGCATCAGCTATCGGCTGAAGCAGCCCGGCCGGACCGCACCGGTTGGGGCCGGGGCGAAGCTGCATCCAGGCGATGAAGCGTCTCTCCAGCCAGATGAAGATGATTACAATGGGGAACACGAATGCCAGAATCAGCAGGATCCCGATCAAGCTGTCCAGGAACACTATGAGCGAGCTGGGCAGCCCGGCACCCTGAAGCGTGAGGACGAAAGTCTCATGGACCTGGGCGAGCAAGTCGAGGAAGTACTTCCACTGTTCCATTATCTGTCAACCTCGCCCATGCAGATGTCCACGCTGCCGAATATCACAATCAAGTCGCCGACCTTCCAGCCCAGCGCCATGTCCCGGAGCACTCCCAGATTTATCTGGGCTGGGGGCCTTACCCTGAACCTGTAAGGCGCGATCGAGCCGTCACTCACGAGGTAGTAGCCAAGCTCGCCCTTCGGTGCCTCGATGTGCGCGTAGGCGTCGCCCTTGGGAGGCCTCAGCAGCGGCGGCACCTTGGTGCAGACGGTCCCTTCGGGCAATTGCTCTATAGCCTGATCGAGGATGCGGAGACTCTGCCACATCTCCCCGATCCTCACGCGGTAGCGGTCATAGATGTCTCCGGCGGTGCCCGTTACCACGTCGAAATCGAAGCGGTCGTAGATCGAATAGGGATCGTCCCTTCGCAGGTCCCAATCCACCGCGCTGGCCCTCGCCATCGGCCCGCTCACGCCGGCATTGATGGCCATGTCCTTGGGCAGGATGCCCACACCCTTGGTGCGGGCCAGTAGGATCTCGTTCTCCATGAGCAGTTCGTCGTACTCCTCGATGAACGAGGGCATCTCCTGGATGAACTTCTTTGCCGCGGGCAGGAACTCGGGAGGGATGTCGTGGCTCACGCCGCCTATGCGCATGTAGTTGTATGTCAGCCTCTGACCGCAGACCATGTCGAACAGGTCGAGTATCTTCTCGCGCTCGCGGTACATATAGAGCAGCGGGGTCATCATAGCGCCGAGCTCATTGGTCAGGAAGCCCACTGCCATCAGATGGTTCGAGATCCGCATGAACTCGTCCATGATGACGCGCAGGTACTCGCCCCGCTCGGGCACCTCGATACCCGCCAGCTTCTCGACGGCCATGACGTAGCCATGGTTCGCCGTCATCGAGGCGAGATAATCAAGGCGGTCGGTGAAGGGGATGATCTGCGCGTAGGTGCGCCCCTCGGCGAGCTTCTCGATACCGCGATGGAGATATCCGAAGACCGGCTCGAGCTCGGTGATGACCTCGCCGTCCAGCGTCGTGCGCATACGGAAGACACCGTGCGTCGACGGGTGCGACGGCCCGATGTTGAGCATGAACGGCTGGGTCTCTATGTCCCTGCTCTCGATCTCAAGCTCCATATCTAAGCTCGCCTCCCGTGGCGAAAGCCCACAAGATTCTGGGCGCATTACGCATGAACGGCACCGCAGGCCAGTTGAGTTCTTTCTTCTGGCAGATCGACGACACGCTGAGCCTGTCGAACTCCCCCTTGAGGGACATCATCTCGACGGCCTCCAGTCCGTGGTCCGCGACTATGCGGTCAACGGCCTTCATCATCTTGAGCGCGCTCCTGGCCCGCCCCTCCACCCCATCAGCCACCTCCGCCGGGATCAGGCCGTTCTGCAGCTTCAACTCATTGAAGGCCAGCGCAGCATCGTACGTGCTGGCTACTATATCGTCTCTGGACATCCACTGGGTCTCGTAGTTGAGCATATACTTCCAGCTCGGCCCCATGAGGAGCTGCCGGTGTTCCTCGAGCGACCGGCAGGACAGGTTATAGCCGTACTGGTCGGGGTTCTCGAAGGCCTTGCTGCCGGGATCGACGAAGGGGGCCAGGGGTGAGATGAACGGCTGTACCACGCCGTGCCCCCCGAACTCCGCGAGCAGAGACCGGAGGTACGCCGTGTCCTCCATCACCGACCTGTACGTTTGCTTGGGCAGGCCGATCATGTAGAAAAGGTCCAACCTCTTGCAGCCGTTCTCCACCGCCGCCTGGACGGTGCTCTCTATCTCCCGATTCGAGTAGCCCTTCCCGAACGAACGCCTTACGTCCTCGTCGTTCGAGTCCGGGGACCACTGGATGTTGTAGTTCGGGATAGCGGCGTTCACCTTCCTGAAGAAGTCCGCGCCGGCCGGTGCGAACAGCTCCAGCACGACCGGACCACGCACGTTCGCAGCTTTCATCTCCCGCAGGAACTGCTCCGCGTAGTCACCGCCGGGCTGCCGGATGTCGCCGATGACGAAGACCGGCCCCTTCAGATAGCGGCGTATGCTCCTGATATCATTGGCGAGCAGCCTCGGGCTCCGAACGGCGAGGGTGTCGCGGCCAAAGCTGTTCTTGTAGGCGTATCTGGAGCCGCCGCACGTGGCGCAATCGTAGTTGCAGCCTCGGCATGTAACAATGCAAGTAATAGGGTAGTCCATCCAGCTTCCGAACGGAGTGATGCCCGCCAGGTCGCGGTACCTGAGCACCGACCTGACGGGGTAGGCGTAATCGAGAGGCATCTCGTCCAGGCTTTGCGGCACCCAGGTCACAGGGTTGTGGTGGGGCTCCCCGCTCTCGTCCTTCCAGCTCAGGTTCGGGATGTCGTCGTACGGCCCGCCGGACGCAATACGCTCCATCAGTTGAAGCACCGGCGTCTCGGTCGAATCGCCGCGCACCACGAAGTCCACCTGTGGATACGCTATCAGCTCCTTGTGGAAGTAGCTGGACGACAGCCCTCCCATAATCACCGGCGTATTCGGATGGTGCCTCTTGACTATCGCCGCCAACTCCAGACTGCCATGAGCGTGAGGGAGCCAGTGCAGATCGATGCCGAAGGCCTTGGCTGAGAGCTTGCTGATGAGCTTGTCGACGTCGAAGCTCTTGTTCCGCAGCATGCGATTGGCCACATTGATTATGCGGGCATGCATACCGTTTCTCTCGAGATGTGCGCCGATGCTTACCAGGCCGATGGGGTACATCTCGAACACGGGGGTGGAGGGGATTACGTCGCTTATCGGGCCGTACATTATGGCCCGCTCCCTGAAATCGTAGTTGCTTGGCGCGTGGAGCAGAATCAGATCAGTTCTTGCCATCAGTTCTTGCCATCGCTAACTACTTGACTTCCTAGAGGAAATCCCTTCTAAGAGGATGCCCCTCGAACCCCTCCCACAAGAGCAACCGTTTCATGTTGTAATGGCCGTCGAACCGCACTCCGACGAGATCGAACACCTCGCGCTCCATTAGATCGGCTGCCCGCCAGACGGGCGTCACCGACGGCACAACCGGATTGTCCCGATCGTAGCACCTGGTCTTGAGAACCACGCTGTGGTTATACTTCATAGAGAGAAGGTGATAGACCACCTCGAAGTAGTCCATGTAGTCCACACCGGTGAGATTCACGAGGAAATCGAAGTCCAGTCCGGGGGCCTGGCTCAAATGCTGACAGACACTTACAAGGGAATCGCTCTTGACGAAGACGGAGGTGTCGTTGTGGTCCAGGACTGCCTCTGGAAACTGTGCCGCCAACTTGTCGGCGACTTCCTTGCCCGTCAGCGCAGTAGTCATAGTATTGCGTGCTTCCTAAGGAACCTAGAGCTTCTGCAGCTCGCTCTCCGGGAAAGCCATACGATACCCGGTCTTGTCGGCCTTCATGATGATCCAGCCCTGCGGGTCAACCTTGACCTCGACCACCTCTCCCTCCCATCCATTCAACGTGTAGTTGGGCCGATCCTTCACCTTCACCCTGTCGCCCACTTTCAAATCGGCCATAGCTAGCACCTCGCCATGCTGTCCTGTGATATCTTCTCGTGAAGCATCATCAGCCCCTTGTACAGGGACTCGGGGCGCGGGGGACATCCCGGAACGTACACGTCCACCGGGAGTATCCGGTTGATGCCCGGTACGACGGCGTATGAGTCAGCGAAGGGCCCGCCGCTGATCGCGCAAGAACCCATGGCGACTATCCACTTGGGCTCGGCAAGCTGGTTGTAGATCATCTGGACGGCCGGGGCCATCTTCCAGGTCAGGGTGCCGGATATGATCATCATGTCCGCCTGGCGCGGAGATGCACGGAACAGCTCCATGCCGAAGCGGGAGATGTCGAACCGCAGGGCGGCCGCCGCCACCATCTCCATTGCGCAGCAGGCGAGACCGAACTGCATCGGCCAGCATGACCACCGCCTGGCCCAGTCCAGAACGGAATCGAACCTCGCTACCCAGACGCCACGCGGCAGGTCCTTGAGATCAACCTCCAGCCACCTGTCGGGGTCCGGGATCGGCTCCGTCGCGGTGGCCCTCAGCGCGTTGATGGCATGGCCTTCGTCCGCATCGCACTCGAGCGGGTCATAGGCCGGCATGATGCCCAGGTCGGCGCCTATTTCCATTCGAGAACCTTCTTTCTCCAAGCGTACACCAGGCCGATGACCAGTATGAATATGAAGATCAGCATTTCGACGAAGCCGAACAGCTTCAACTGCTTGAAGTGCACGGCCCAGGGGAACAGGAATATGGCCTCAACGTCGAATATGACGAAGAGCAACGCGAAGAAGTAGTACCTGAAGTTGAACTGCAGCCATGAGGGGCCTACGGTCTGCATTCCGCATTCGTAGGTGGTCCCCTTGATGTTATCGGGGTCGGGTCGTTTGGGTTTGGGGGCGATTACCTTGGCTAAAACGAGAATCAGTGCGGGGACTGAGATAGCTACGACCAGGAGTATGGCTATGTAACCGTAGTTCTCCAGCAAGCGCTGTACACCTCTTCGGCGCTAGACCGCAAAATATGATACCATACGCCGCTTGGGCAATGCAATAGCTGCGGTGGACATAATTGGGCAAAGTCGAAGCACGGTGAACTGAAGGCCGGTGGGACTCGCGCTGTAACGCTGAGGTGCTCCGCAGTGCCCCACCGCACAGGCTGCTCTCTTGAGGGGAGCGATTTGTTCATGAACGGGGCATCGACGCCGAGCGGATGCTGGCTAGTCTGAATCTTGAAGGGACTTCATATCCATAGCCAGGCGTTCAAGCTCCTCAATCTTCGGACGGAAGAAGTACTGGGCAATGGCTGAGGTGATGACGCACGCATAGAGCGTGATGAATTCGCCGCTGATCAGGAATAGGATTAGCCCGGCTACGCCAGTGCAATGTGCCAGAAGAATGGAGGGGACCGTAGCAGTGAAATACAAGGCTGAAGGCGAGATCAGACGATAGTCGGGTGATGGGAAGATCGGCCAGGGTATTCTCTCAATGAAGCCTGGCTGGTAGTTCGTATTGGGTAGCCTCAACCTGGACTTCCTTGTGGAATATGCCTGTACCAGGAACACAATCGCCACAACACCGAGAGCGACCTTGAAGACGAGGAGTCCGCGATCGTTCAACCCCAGGTCATCCGCGAGTCTGCTACCTACTACGTGGGCTGCGATCAGATAGACCGCTAGCGCCAGGGCGAACGCGCCCCACACGATCCTCAAATGACGGAACCACCTTCGCAGTTCCTCTCTTTCGTCCGGGCTCAACTCGCCTACATGCATTGTCGATCGGGAATCCACAGGTCTTGTCATGAGCTCATTTCATCCTCGACGCGTGTCGCCGAAGACGATAGTCTGGAGGGCAGTATAGCATGTAATGGTTTACGTGTGAAGCGCGAGGGCTCGCCGACAACGGGGCAGGCCGCTCTCTGAGGGGGGTGGGGTTGTTTACACTATCGGAGCTTGTCGAGTTGGTCCCGCGCCTCTTCCTGAAGGCTGTTCTCAACGTCTCGCGACCTCGCAATCCGGGATAGCGCGGTCTTCGCTCCGAACTTGCCCAGCTGACGGATGGCTTGCTTCCTGCGGGTGTACCCCTCGAAGGAGTCGTAGACCATCTTCTCCAGTGCCTTGATCTCACCACGCATGTCATCCCGGGCTTGAGGACGACTGCTTCTGGTATCTGCCTTCGCGCTCCCCACTTTGGGCACCAACCTCCTATGCTGCTGGGGGGTGAGGCCTATCTTCCTCAACTGAGCTTCGGTGAGCTCCTCACGATGGTACTTGCCGTGGCAGTTCGCGCACATCGGCACCACGTTGTTGCCGCCCCTTCCATGAGCCTTGATGTGTGACTTCTGGAGTTGGCCCACTTCTCTCTCATGCTTCGCGCAGATGACACACCTATACCTCGCGGTGCTTTTGATGACTTCCCACTCTGCCTTGCTGATGTGCGGCCTCTTACGCCGCTCAAATGAGTCGAACATGCCGACCTCCTGAGCATGGACTTGTGTCGGGGTCGCCATTCTACCAGCTATTGTGGAGTCCAGCAAGCTTGCGAATTGACTGATAATAAATGTTACCGAAGGTGGTATAGTTGCCTCAGAAAGA
>CAZGDV010000011.1:0-41744 GCA_964524995.1 uncultured Dehalococcoidia bacterium
GCAGAGTGTGAGGTGGGAGGGACTCGATGGCGATTCCCGCGAGGTCCCGAGCGGGATCTATTTCTATCGCGTCCAGGCGGGGGAGAGTGTCGAGACGCGGAGAATGGTGTTGTTGAGATAGTGTTTCACGCCGTCGGGCGGTGGGCGTAGGCAGGGGGGCTGCCGCACAGAAAGCGCTTGACACTCGACTCCGAGGTTTCTATATTTACTATGCTTAATTGCTGCGGGGTGGAGCAGTCCGGTAGCTCGTTGGGCTCATAACCCAAAGGTCGCTGGTTCAAATCCAGCCCCCGCTACCAACTTAAGTCCCCGGGACTCTTCGAGTTCCGGGGACGACTACTTTCAGGGTGGGAGTCGTTTTCGGGGGGTTTGCTACCGTTTTGCTACCTTTTTGATCTGACCAACGGAATCCAAGAGTCTCGTCCAGTCTCTCACCTACTGATGCGTTGGTCTCGGGCATCAGATGACCGTACCTATCGAGCGTCGTTTGGATCGACGCATGACCCACCTGAGACTGGATGAACTTCACGTTCTCTCCCTGTTCAAGAAGAAGAGCCACGTATGTGTGTCGTAGATCATGGAACCGAATCTTCCGTAGACCGGCGCGCCTCAACGCCGGCAGGAACTCTCTCTTGATGAGGTTGTCACCATCGAGAAACGTCCCGGCCTTGGAGGCGAAGACCAGCTCCTTGTCATTAGGTTCTGACCTGACCATGTGCTTCCTCAGGGTCTGGGCGAGCGTGCCGGACATTACAATGGCCCGGACAGATCCCCTCGACTTCGGGGTCTGGAACCGACCACCCCAGAGTGACCTCCGAACGTGGATCATCCCGCTCTCCCAATCAATGTCTCCCCACTGGAGTCCAAGCATCTCTCCTCGCCGCATCCCGGTCATGATCGCCGTCAGGAAGAACGGGTAGAACTCTTCACTGACATTGTCCAGAAAGAGCCGAGCCTCATCCGGAGTCAGGAAGCCCATCTCCTTGTACTCTTGCCTCGGCTTCTCCACGTACTGAGCAGGATTCGTCCGCAGGTACTGCCAACGGACAGCGATCGAGAACATCTTCTTGAGCGGGACGAGGGAGTTGCTGATAGACTTGGGACTGAGCTTGCCCTCGTTCAGCTTCTCAGAAACGTACGTCTGTACATCCTCCGGAGTGATGTCTGTCAGTCTCATGTACCCGAAGTGCGGAACCAGATGCTTCCCAAGCCAATTCTGGTATCCCTTCAGGGTCGATGGTTTGATCGCCGTCCGGCAGTACTCCCGGAGCCACTTCTCGGCGAACTCCTTGAATGTAGTTTTTGGGAGCTCCCGATGTGTACCCTTGTTGACTGCATCCATCCGCTCTGCGAGGACCCGCTCGGCCTCTCTCTTACTTGGACCGACCGCTTCCCACTTCCGCTTTCCACGCAGCGGGTAGATAGCGTAGTAGATCTTCTTTCTCTTCCTAATCGTGCCCCTGGCCATTCTCCACCTCCTTCCCCCGCCAGGAGCCCAAACAGCTACTGTAATTATAACATACAGAGCCGCAGGAGTCCCGTCCGCACTTCGCCGGCCCGAACAGGACAATCCCGGAATCCCCGCTGGCAGTTCTTGCGTCTATTTGTTTCCTCGGTGGTCCTCAATGAATTTGTGTACTTCCTCGATCCGGAATCGGAGGTACTTTCCCACCTTGTAGTGGGGGATCTTCTCAGGCCCCCTGCGTCTCGTTCGGTCATAGATCCAGGACGGCGGGACCTTGAACAGGTCCGCGACCTCTCTGACGGTCAAAAGCTGCTCCACCACCAATCCTCCCCAGGTTGGACTGCGCCTTGTCCTCCGAGCAGCGAATGTTGTCCGCTTTTTCGCCACCTCTCAAGCGACTGGTCAACGTTAGAATCTCGCCTCGAGGCCTCTGGTTTATTGCTCCCTAGCAGTAGGTCTCGGTTTCACCTCTGCCAGCATACTCGGCACCTCGAAGTCCGAGCACACCTCGGGCGTCAGAAACCTGCCCTTCCTGTAGGAAAAGCCCTCTGGGAACAATGCTTCCTGGAAGTACTTCTTCAGACGAAAGGGTGCCAGATACCAGATCCAACCCCACTCGGGATATCGGTCTCGGAGACACACCAGGATGGTCTCACGTCGCCACGCTTTGCACGGATTGCGTTTCAGCTCTCCCTTCATCTCTGCGATCCAGGCCTTCTTCCTTCCCGCCTTCAGTCGCATGTTGTCCAGGAGACCCAAGAAGCCTCCCTCAACCTCCTCTTGGCGCACACGGATTCTCACGCGGCAACTGCGATTCGTGCAAAAGTAGTAGCTGTATTTTCCCCCCCGACCGGTCGATGTGGACGCCGTCACCACGGCTCCACAGACTGGACAATACAGGAGGCCGCGTAGGGGAAACTCGGGATTGGCTTTGGTTCGGTGTGCCCTGTGCCCTGGATTCACTTCTCGCACCCCGGCGCTGTTGCCCGTTGTGTCGGAGTTCTCACGTTTCTTCTTTCGTGCCCAGGCTTCCTTCGCACGGACAGACATGCGGTTCTTCTTCAACTCGGCCAAAGCTACAGCGATTCGTTCTGAGAGCTGCCCCATAATGCCTTCCCCAATGAACTCGGTCACAGACCGGATTCTCACATCGTATCGCGAGAGCTCGTCTCGAACACGATAGTGGTGGTCGAAATCCCGAGATAACCTGCTCACCTCGAAGACCAGCACGATGTCCACCCTGGCTGCATTCTCAGAACAGAACTTGAGCATCTCCCCCAGCTTGGGGCGGTCCAGCGTCCAACCCGGGTATCCCTCTTCCCGGAAGATCCTCAGAATCTTGATTCTGTGCCTCGCGCAGTACTTCCGACACCGTTGCTCCTGCCTTCTAAGATGGCGCTTCTTCACCTGCCTCGGCGTGCTGACCCTCAGATACAGGACTGCATTCATCTCAAGCTTTGTCACTCCCGGCCCCGCAATCCCGCTGTCTCTGCTTGCACCGACGAGAGGCTCGTATTCCCGCCTTGATCTCTCGACCCCTCTTGTCCTTTTCGTATTGGCCTATGTCAACGGCAATTCTCTCCAACAGATCACCGATCTCGTGCCCGCTCTCTCGTTCAGTCGCGGAACGCACCAGGATTCCATACCTTCCAAGTACGACCCGCACAGCATAGGTTTCGTTCTTCTTGCTCGCAATCCCGTCTCGTTTCCAGACAACCACGTAGTCGAGCTTGGATTTGCGACGACGGCAGTGTTCGAGCATCTCGTCCAGCTTGGGGCGGTTGTCGACGTTCCCGCCGACACATGCGTCGTGAAATACTGCATCCACTGTTATTCCATTGCGCTGGCAGAAACGCCTGCAAAACACTTCCTGACTTCGGAGTCTTCGTTTCACATTGTCGCCCTGATTTCCCACCCAACAGAAGATTACAGCTCTCATTCTCATCTCCTTAATCCGTCCCCACGATCTCGTGCTGGCCGCGGGTCACCTCAACAGACGCCGGATCCCATCCGTCAGTTCTTCTCCCCCGGCGGCGCGCTATGGTCTTTGAATGGACCGGTTTCTTTGATAACTCGAACGTCTGTGATTCCCTTGCGCCGACAATGCTCCCGGCACATTCGCTCCTGTTCCTTCGAATTACTTACTCTGACGTAGATCGTTCCCTTCATTTTCAGCCTCCTCTTTTGGCATAGGAATTGGCTCGGCTCCCATCGCTTCGAGAACCTTGTTGATCAAGCTACTGACGGGACGTACAACTAGCGGTCTGCTCACCAGCAGATAGGACACGAAGGAGCCGGCGAGCTCCGATTCCCTCACAAACCCGAACATCCCTCGGAAATCTGTGAACAGAACCGGCTCCTCTCCGTCATCCATGGCAATAGTGGCATGGGCAATCGGCGCACACGCCCGCGCATGTGCCAAGAGCGCGTTCTCCATACGCCGGCGGTTACCTTCGTCCTCTGTCTCGTGACGGCGGGGCAAGCCGAAGATTTCGAAGGTCCTCTCGGAATAGAAGGAGGGAATGGGGAGTGATGCCAGGTCCAGGTACTGGCTCCGATCGGGTTCCGGCCATTCGAGGTCTTTGATTGACCGGATGCTCTCCTTAGCGGATTCCAGTATCGGCGTGTGGAAAGTTTCGAGGTAGTAACGATATGAATCGCCGTTCCACGGTTCGCCCACCAACCAGTGAACAAGGGGACCCAGCAATGCCAGAGGGGTGCTGAAATCATCTCGGAATTCCCGGGCAAGACGGAGAGCAACCACATCCTGAATACTGAACGCGCGCCACCCTCGCTTTCCACGGCGACTGTGTGGCAAGGCGCCGCGCTCATCCCAATCGTTGAATTGCCGGTAGCTCAAACCCGTTACTTCCATCGCTTGTTTCGGCGTTAGATCTCGGGACGGGAGCATCGATTCCGGGACCTCCGGAAACACTTTGGCCGTCATGTCGAACCTCCAGAGTAATGAGGATCCTCAGGACCAATTTATACGGTTACAGTTCAATTGTCAAGACTCAAGTTGTATCTAGTTGTTATTCAATGCATTACGTGCATGGCGAAAGAGCCCAAGTATGGCTCATGAGAAGCACTTGGGGTGGGGATGAAGAAGGACACACGCAGACCCGGGATCGTACCGTGTAAGTGCTTGCGACGGAGTCCTGCCGGTCTACCCTTCCAGGAGCAGAGACGGATAGGCTTCGACACGATTCATCCGTTGGTGTCATGAGGCCACAGGAGACAGCGCCCTCAAAAGTACAATCCGAGATCCCGGCGTCGCATCAAAGAGACGATAACGCCGCGCGCGTCTGCCACCCCCCCCGCAGCTTTTTTCTGAATCGGGGATCCGGCTCGACGCTGAGGTGGAGTCGAAGGGAGGGCAATGATCGAGTACACATGCGCGTGGCATCGGTGGATGGCCACGTGGTCCTGTCACCGTCATTGCGTCGCTGGTTCTGCTGAGCATCGAGGCACGATCGTTCACATGGCAAGTTGAATATGTCATGAAGCAGATTGGAATGGCGTTAAAAGATAGACGGCGAACTGCGCGGCGATCAGAGAGAGGGTTACTGCACAAATGTGCAGTAGGCGTAGTGGGCTCCAGCTGATTACGTAATCTCCCTCAGGGCGCCAATTACACACGGCGTTTTTTTCGGGATTCACCGTAGCTTACCGTAGCTTCTCACCCCGCGTGGTTTTCGCTGCAACAGTGGAATTGCTATACAGTTACGGGCAAGAAGGTCCCTCGCGGCAAGTTACAGTTCACCGTAGCTTGCGGTACTGGTCTTGGGGGCACGTCAACGAGCGCTCTGCAGTCCTAATCGAACATCCATTGAAGTCTACATGATGGCCGCAGTCGTGACAGTCGGTCCAATGCTTCCTCCCCTCACGTCTACCCTGGTTTCGTGGTGTGAGTTCATCACTGGGATTTCCATCATTGGAGGCTCTTACGAGTTCACTTTCGGGGCTTCATTACACACGGCGTTTTTTCAGGATTCACTGCACCTTACTGTACCTTCTCACTCCCCACGGTTTTTGCTCTAACCATCGAAGGTCCGGACAGTTACGGGCGGTGACGCTCCTCGACGGCAAGTTACAGTGTACTGCACCTTCCGGCACTGATCTTAGGGCACTCCGCTGGGAACGCGATGCAGTCCCAATCGAACACCCATCGAAGTCTGCATAATTGCCCCAGGCCTGGCAGCCAATCTCTCCCTCGCGCTTACCTTGACTTCGTGGTGTGAGTACATCACAGCGATGTCTATCCGTGGAGCCTCCTGCAAGTTCATCTTCCGGGCTTCATTACACCCGGCGTTTTTTTCAGGATTTACTACGACTTACCACGACTTCCCACTCCCTATGGTTTTCGCTGTAACCATCGAATTGCCAAACAGGTACGGCCAACAAGGTCCCTCGACGGCAAGTCGTAGTGTAGTACGACTTCCGATATGCTCTTGGGGCACTCCAGATGGGAGCGCTCTGAAGTCCTCGTCGAACATCCGTGGAGGTCCACACGATTACCCCACTCCTAGAAGTCGGTCCACTGCTTCCTTCCCTCGCGTCTACCTTGGCTTCGTGGTGTGAGTTCATCACAGCGGTGTCCGTCCCTGGGGGTTCTTACATATTCGACTTCGGGCCTTCATTACACGCGGCGTTTCTCCCAGGACTTGGGGGCGCTTTCCGTCTTTCCTAATTGCCCTTGGGAATCCCCGTGGTCTTCCCAGTCGTGACACTCAGTCCTCTCTGATCTCACCCCTCACTTCTACCCTTGCTTTGTAATTTCGAAGTCATTACAGTAATATCAGTTTTCGGGAACACTGCCTCGTGGGAGCGACCAGCCATGGCCCAAGTAGTAATCGAGAATCCCATCCTGAACTCCCCCTATGAAGAACCTTCCCGCCATTTCAAGTTCGATGAGGACGGGATCACCGATGAAATCCTCGAGAGCCGGCGTACTAGCTCCTACTTCGTTCCGATTGCGCAACCCCGCAAGAAGGGGACTCGGCAACTCAAGTTTGATACCGAGTGGACGAAGGATCGGGTCAAGTCCAACAAGCTCGTGAATGACATCCGTCAACGTGTCTCGGCATGGAGACAGGGCGGGTATGTCGGCGTTACGCCTACGACCTCCCGCCTCCTACAGCATTGGACCAACCCTGAACGTGAGAAGAGGCTGTTCTTCTGTCAGATCGAGGCCGTTGAGACTGCCATCTACATTACAGAGGTGGCGAAGAAGTACGGCGACTCCTGGATCGAGAACACTCTCCGCGAGAAGAATGAGTCGGCGAACCCGAATCTCCTTCGCACGGCACTCAAGATGGCAACCGGTACTGGGAAGACCATTGTGATGGCTATGCTAATTGCCTGGCACACTCTGA
The DNA here is from genome assembly GCA_964524995.1 of uncultured Dehalococcoidia bacterium. GTDB lineage: Bacteria > Chloroflexota > Dehalococcoidia > SZUA-161 > SZUA-161 > CAZGDV01. The sequence goes on from CAZGDV010000011.1 coordinate 6,841, forward strand.
ACAAACTCGCAAATCCTCAGGACGCCCGTTTCTCTACGTCATTCCTGATCGTGACCCCCGGACTTACCATTCGTGACCGTCTTCGCGTCCTCCTACCCAGTGATCCTGGTAACTACTACCGAGCGTGGGACCTCGCCCCTCCTCATGAGGTCGGGCGTCTGGCCCAAGCGAAGGTCATCGTGACCAACTTCCACGCCTTCATTCTCCGTGAGAAGGTCAAATTGGCGAGGCTAACCAAGAAGGTGGTTACACGGGGCAAGATAGACGCTTTCACGGAGGCGCCCGCCCAGATGGTCCGCCGCGTCTGCCGCGAACTCGGGAACAAGAAGAACATCGTCGTAATCAATGACGAAGCTCATCACTGCTATCGCAGGAAACCAACGTACGAGAAAGAGAAGCTCACGGGAGACGAGCGTGTCGAAGCACAAACCCGCGAGGAAGAGGCCAGGATCTGGGTATCTGGCCTCGAGGCCGTAAGGGAGAAGATGGGTACACGGATGATCTACGATCTTTCGGCTACTCCCTTCTTCCTCAGGGGGTCCGGCTACGGGGAAGGGACTCTATTCCCTTGGGTGGTCTCCGACTTCTCCCTCATCGATGCAATTGAGGCGGGGATCGTAAAGATCCCGCGTGTCCCTGTGGCTGACGACTCGATGCAAAAGGATCTCCCCACCTACCGGGATCTCTGGTCCCGCATTCGCGATCACCTTCCTCGGAAGGGAAGAAAGACGGAACCCGTAGGGGGTGAGCCAAAGCTCCCTGCGGAGCTCCAGGGTGCGCTGCACAGTCTGTACGGCAACTACGAAAAGTACTACCGGCTGTGGGAAGGAAGCGAGGCGGCGAAAGCGGAAGGCGCCACGCCGCCGGTCTTCGTAGTCGTGTGCAACAACACCAACGTCTCGAAAATCGTCTTTGATTACGTTGCCGGCTGGGAGAGAGAAATCAAGGGCAAGAAGATAGTAAGGGCAGGAGCTCTGGAGGTCTTTCGGAACGACGACGGACAGGGAGGATGGCTCAACAGGCCGAACACGATCTTGGTGGACAGCAAGCAGCTCGAATCCGGCGAAGCGATGAGTCCCGAGTTCAAGAAGATAGCAGATCAGGAGATCGAAGAGTTCAAAGCAGAATACCGGGAACGGTTTCCGGGCCGAGATGTTGAGAAGCTGACGGATGAGGATCTCCTCCGGGAGGTGATGAATACCGTAGGGAAGCCTGGCAAACTGGGTGAGAACATCAAGTGCGTGGTCAGTGTCTCGATGTTGACCGAGGGCTGGGACGCCAACACGGTCACTCATATCCTCGGCGTTCGGGCCTTCGGCACCCAGCTGCTATGCGAGCAGGTTGTTGGGCGAGGTCTTCGGCGAGTGAACTACGTTACCAACGACGCGGGCCTGCTCGATCCGGAATACGCCGAGGTGTACGGCGTGCCGTTCTCGTTCATCCCAACTTCGCCATCCAATGGGCCGCCACCTCCGAGACCCAAGCCTACTCGCGTGAAGGCCCTGGAGGAGCGGATGGGCTGTGAGATAACCTTCCCGCGCCTTGGTGGGTATCGATACGAATTCCTCGGCGACCGCCTGGAAGTCAGATTCTCCGAGGATTCAACGTACGACTTGAGTACTGAACACATCCCCACGAAGACCGAGAACGCTCCCATTATTGGCGGGAGCGTAATCCACACCCTCGATGACCTGAAGCGCCGCCGCGTGCAGGAAGTAGTCTTCCAGCTCGCTAAGATGACACTCGAGAAGTACTTCCAGGACGATGATGGGAATCCCAAGATGTGGCTCTTCCCCCAGCTGCTTAGGACAGTCAGGCGCTGGCTCGATGAGTGCGTGACTTTCAAGGACAACACGTTTCCTCAGCTGCTTCTGTTCATTGAGTACGCACACCACGCTGCCGATCGAATTCACAAGGCGATTGTGTCTTCCACGAGTGACGTATCGACCCTTAAGCCGGTTCTCCGCGCTTACGACACCCTTGGCTCAACCCGCTATGTAGATTTCGACACAATCCGGCCGGTCTGGAAGACGGCTGCCCACAAATGTCACGTCACTCACGTTGTCGCGGATACCCTGTCCTGGGAGCAGAAAACGGCCCAGGCACTCGAGGACATGGATGAGGTGTCCGCCTACGTGAAGAATGACCATCTTGAGTTCACGATTCCTTACACAACAGGTGGGGTGGAAAGGCAGTATCATCCAGACTTCATCGTACGAATCGATGACGGTCATGGGCCTGATGATCTACTGAATCTGATGATCGAGGTCACGGGTGAGAAGAGGAAAGACAAGGCGGAAAAGGTGCACACAGCGAAGACGCTCTGGGTTCCGGCCGTGAACAATCACGGAGGGTACGGACGTTGGGCGTTCCTTGAGATTACTGATCCGTGGAATGCGCAGAGTTCGATCAGGGAAGCCATTGGAAGTCGTGGACATTCCTAGAACGCGGGGATTCGAATTGGCAAAGAAGACAAGACCCAAGGCCAAGAAGAAGAAGGCAGCCAGAGCTAAGACAAAGGAGCCGAGATCTAGGGTGGCGAGCAAAAAGGCGAAGCCTAAACCGGCGAAGCGGAGGGCGAGCCCAGGGGTGAAGGGCAAGAAGATGAGGACCAAGGCTGCGAAGAAGAAGGCCCGCCCCAAGAGCCCGGGGAAGAGGAAGATGACGAGCACGAAAAGCATCTACTCGATCAGACACAAAGATACACGTGTCAACATACCGACCGAGGAATTGAGAGACTTCGTCGCTGAAGATGAAGCTAGTCCGAAGATGATACTTTACCCGCGCGACCCTTCACTCGACCCGCAGCTCGTGTGGCAGGGCAAGGACGAACAGGATGCGAAAGACCTGCAGGTGCCGGTTGTCCCGATCTACATTCAGGAGAAGATCCACGCCCAAGCACTCATCGAGGATCTCCGCCAGCAGTCGTCCCGCGCTCCGGGTTCCCAGGCAGATCTCTTTGGAGATTTCAACGGAATCGAGGATTTTGAGAAGAAGATCGAGTTCTACCAGCACAAGGCGAACTGGTCGAATAGGATGATCCTCGGGGACTCACTCGTGACCATGACTAGTCTTGCCGAGAAGGAGGGACTCAAGGGAAAGGTACAGATGGTCTATGTTGATCCGCCCTACGGGATCAAGTTCGGATCAAATTGGCAGGTGAGTACACGCGGGCGCGAGATCAGAGACGGTAAGGCCGAACACGCGACCCGACAACCCGAACAAATCAGAGCCTTTCGCGATACGTGGAGCCTCGGTGTACATTCCTACTTGGCCTATCTGCGTGATCGTCTCCGCGTCGCCAGAGATCTTCTGAGTGAGACCGGGAGCGTCTTCGTCCAAATCGGTGATGAGAACGTTCACCTTGTGCGCTGTCTTCTCGATGAGGTGTTTGGAAGTGATCAGTTCGTGAGCCAGATCGCTTTTGCTACGACGACAGGCAGAGGTGCTCGTCTCCTCGACAATAGCTTCGACATGCTGCTTTGGTATGCCCGAGATGTGCAGAGCGTCAAGTACAGGCAGCTTCATATCCCGAAGGCAGACCGAGAGCAGTACTTTTCCTACCTCGAAACACCGGATGGAAGTAGTGTCAAACTGTCTCGAAAACAGATCCTGGGGGAAGAGTCCATTCCGCCAGGTCGGAGATTCCTCTCAGATAACCTCACCTCGCAGGGAGAGACCGCGACAGGTTCGAAGCCATACTCATACGAAGGAACTCGCTACGTGTGCCCGCCAGGTCGTCACTGGAGAGTCACCCGTGAGGGTTTGGACAGGCTCGCTGTGGCTGGGCGGCTGTTTCCTTATGGGAGACAGCTCAGAGTGAAGACATACCTTGACGATAATCCCGTTTCCGCTGTCGGAAACATCTGGCAGGATGTTCTGATCGGCAGCTTCGTTGCTGAGAAGATCTACGTTGTCCAGACCTCGGAACGTGTAATTGAGCGGTGCATTCTAATGACCACAGATCCCGGTGATCTGGTGCTGGATCCGACATGTGGGAGCGGAACGACTGCTTATGCAGCTGAATTGTGGGGACGGCGCTGGATCACGATTGACACGAGTCGAGTCGCTTTGGCACTGGCGCGGACCCGGGTCATGGGGGCGAAGTACCCATACTATCTCCTAGCAGATTCCCAAGAAGGGATTCGCAGAGAAGCAGAGCTGACGGGGAAAGTGCCACCGGCCTACAAAGCCAAGGACGATATCCGCAGAGGATTCGTGTGCAGGCGTGTCCCGCGGGTCACACTGAAGTCCATAGCCAACAACCCGGATATCAAAGAGGGGGTGTCCCGTCAGGAAGTCGAGGCGGCTGTTGCCCGTGTCTCTGACCAGACGGTTCTTTTCGACCAACCGTACGAGGACCCTAAGCGCATACGCGTGACTGGGCCATTTTCGGTTGAGAGTCTGTCTCCACACCGCGTGCCAGCCGCAGAAATGGATACTCCGGCTTCTGAGGGCGTAGCCCAAGACGACTCTTCCCGTGATTTTGCCAGCATGATCATTGAGAACCTCAAGAGGGCCGGGGTCCAGAATACGCGGAAGAACGAGAGACTGAAGTTCAATTGGCTCGAGCAGTTTCCAGGCTCTTGGCTACACGCCAAGGGGGAGTACACCGAATCAGACAAGAAGACCAAGACTGTGGCGATCTCAATCGGACCGGAACATGGCACGCTGGGACCACAGCATGTGAAGGAGGCAGCCAAAGAGGCAGTCCAGGGCGTCGGTTTCGATCTTCTGGTCGTCTGCGGATTCGCATTCGACCCACATGTTTCGGAAGAAGTGAAGAGATACGGCGGTCTTGATGTGCTGCCAGCCCGAATGAACCCTGATCTCGCGATGGGTGATGAATTACTGAAGAAGACCGGAGCCGGGAACCTCTTCATGGTGTTCGGTGAACCGGACGTGGACATTCGGAAACAAAAAGACGGGAAGATGGTCGTCGAGATCAAGGGTGTCGATGTCTACGATCCAACCACCGGTCAGGTCCGAAACTCTTCCACCGACGACATCGCCTGCTGGTTCATCGATACTGATTACAATGGCGAGAGCTTCTTCGTCCGACACGCCTACTTCACCGGCGCCGACGAGCCGTACAAGAAATTACAGCGCACACTGCGTGCCGAAATCGACGAAGACGCCTGGGCCTCCCTCTACAGCACCAAGAGCCGCCCCTTTGATAATCCGGCCGCTGGCAAGATCGCTGTCAAGGTCATCAACCACTACGGGGATGAGGTGCTGAAAGTGTTTGAAGTTTAGAACGCCTGCACTGCTCGTGTAGAGTACCGTGGACACTCCCGAAAGGTAGAGCCCCCATTCCGTAGTCCTCAGAATCGACATGACTGTCGCTCCAGCCTTTGTATGGGATGATATTGTGAGCTGAAGAAAGAGAGGCCACGGCGTGGGTACGGACTTCGAAAGCTGCGATTGGCGGTCGGTTGTCGAGGAGGCCGATGCGAAGCGGTGCGAGATGTACTTCTCGTTGTTCTTTGCGAAGGCAAAGAAGGCGGACGAAGATGGTGACGGGGATCAGGCCGTTGCTCTCAGACTACTGGGAAGCGTTGCCTCCCTTCGACTGAATCCCGAGAGCGCGAGCGAGCCCCTTCTTCCCATGATGGTCATGGGTGGACGACGAAGTGCCGTCCTAGATGATTTCGATAGCAGCCAGATGGACCTCTTGGCTGGAGTGATGCCCAGCATAGAAGACGCGGAGCTACGCGCCAGGGTAGCGGACGTGGTGTGGGTGAAGAGGAGAGACTTCGAGGCAGCCGAGCTTGCGGTCTTGTCCTACTTGGCATCGGCGCAGAACTTGGAGAATCCAGAGGAGTGGTCCCCATGCGCCTACCGTATCGAGCGGGCATTCAGGATTGCCGTCTCCCTCGGGAACAACCGAGAGCCGCTCGATAGAGTTGTTACACACATTGAATCTGTGCTGGAACGGCGGGGACCAACTGATCGTTTGTTTCTCTCTGCCCGGATGATGGATCTCCTGCTCGAGTGCGGAAGAGGGGATTCCAAAAGATACGCCGATCTCTGTGAAACACTCGCCAGGAAGGCTGTCGATGATCTTCGTTGGTATGTAGCTAGAGAGTACTGGGAGAAGAAGGCAAGATGGCATCGCACCGCCAAAGAGTATGATGCTGAGAGAGGAGCAAGGACGGAGATCGCCAGGGTCCATTCCGACGAAGCGGAAGCAGCACTGGCCAAATCGCCTCCGAGCTACATGACCGCTGCCATCCACCAGCGGGACGCTGTCGAAGCACTCAGACGAGCTGGGGTCCCCCGAGAAGTAGTACAAGAGGCACATAAGAAACTCCTCGAGTACCAGAAGAAATCCACAGCAGAACTGCATGCCTTCTCGAGCGGGTTTGACGCTAGTGATATCGTGCGTGACGCAATCGAGCTAGTCAAGGGTAGGACGTTCGAGGACGCCCTTGTGGTGTTGGCGCTCATCGCACACCCATCTTCGGTGGGTGCTCTCCGATCACATGTTGAAAGACAGGCCCAAGAGCTGTTCTTCGTGCACCATGTCCCAGCCATGTTGCTTGACAAGGAGGGAAAAGTGACAGGGCGCATGCCCGGCGTCCATTCTGAACCGGACGAAGATGCTGAGAAGCTTCTCCTTGCCCACATGTTCAAACACGCTGTGTTCGAGTATGGGATAACGGCACAGTGCAGAATTGCTCCTGCAGCTGAGAGAATCGCTCTCGAACACGAAGTAGAAGCTCGCACGTTTCTTCCAATAGTCAGCAACAATCCTATGGTTCCAGAAGGGAGAGAGTACGTCTATGCGCGGGGCCTCTACGCAGGGCTGAAGGGTGATCTCCTGGAGGCTACACACCTACTCATTCCTCAGTTCGAAAACTCTGTGCGCTTCGTCCTGGAGCAGTGTGGAGTCATCACATCGGGACTGGATGCTGACGGAATCCAGGAAGTGCATGATCTGAACAGGACGCTTCGCTTGCCCGAGACCTGTAAAGCGTTCGGGGAGGACACCACGTTTGCCCTTCGCACCCTGCTTGTGGAGCGTTCTGGCAGCAATCTCAGGAACCGTATGGCGCATGGTTTGATGGCCCACGAGGAGTTCTTCTCCTATGAGACGTTCTACCTCTGGTGGCTTATCCTGCGCCTCTGCGCTGCCCCGTTGATCAAGGCTGCCAAACAACCTGAGTGCTCCCAGCAGGATCCTGCTTCAGAACAGGATACAAGTAAGAGGGATGAGGATGCTCCCGATGATTCAGAAGGACCTGAGACCGGGAGCAACGGATCGGCCACTTAGTCCTCGTCGTTTGAGAATGTGCAGGACGCCCGTTCTCGTAGGGTAACCGTGTCGGCATCGAAGTTCGAGTTCTTGTCCCGGGCATGTATCAGAAACCCGCCACGTGGAGCGTGCTATGGTCAAGTATCCACTCGGAGAGTCGTTTCCTTGCTGGAAGTGTGAGGCAAGGCACACGCCGCGGGCAGGGCTACAGGAGCTCACGGTGAAATGGGACTGTCCAGAGTGTGGAGCGTCGAACTACGTGGCAATAGACCCGATTGGATTCCGGATCGGTCAACGGTTGCTACTTGCCGGTAAGGATTTCCTCAGCCGAGAGGACTACGAATTGGCAGCTATCTTCCTCATGTCGTCAGTTGATGCGACGGTGGGAACTGGAATACGTGAGCTCACGATCGCGCGCGCCCTCCAACGCGAGCAGGCTCCACCGCCGGAGGATGACATCGCATCCCGAATCGCACGCATGAACATGGGCCAGCGGGTTAAGGAGTACGAACGTCTCGCGGGAACATCATTACAGGATGAGATCCAGCGTCTTCACAGTGCGGGACGGATCAAGGCAGCGGACCTGGCAGGATTCGCTCGAATGAAAGACGAGATCGAGCGACTAGGTGCTGAGAGAAACAGGCTCGTCCATCTTGGAGAGGAAGTGGATGCCCAGGTAGTTCGGGCTGGCGTTGAATCTGTAGTGCGTGCAATCGAACTCTTGGAGACCATGTACCAGGCAGCATTCGATGTCCGCAGGGAATGAGGGTGCAGGTGATCACCCAGCTTCTCCATGCTTCGACGGTGCGTACACCTTCTTCATTACAACGTCCGCGTTCCAGTTCAATCGCTAAATACAGTCAACAGCGATAGAGCCTCTCTGAGGGACGATCTCCTTTTCTCGACTCAAGAGACCAGACATTAGCTGATCGATCAACAGCGAACGGATTAGGGCCATTCTCGACACAGCCAACCTCGTCTCGCCGTCATTCAAGTCGCGCCATCGGGGTACTCCATTGTAATTACAGTAATTACGTAATTTGTGAGGGTCGTCGCTGAATCTTAGGACTACGATCCTGATGCGAGTGTAATGACGAGGAGGGGTAGAAGAGAAGGCGCAGGTCACGGACTGTATTCGTGTGGTAACAGGACTAGATCACGTGGCAATACATCGGGGCACAGAAGAACGGGATAGAATGACTGTTCATGGGTACGCGTGTAGTACTCTCCCTATGGACATCCCTAGCCTCAGGCGTCACACGCCACATAGCTTATGGGGTCCAGCTCTGTGTATGGATACTCTCTATTATAGCTATTGTTGGTTCTATTATTGTTGTGCACCTCTCACGCCTCGCTTCCCCACGCCAGACAAGGACTTGGGCCGGTTTGGCCAGAGAACGCCGTGCAAGCCACCCTCAGAGTGTGAGAATGCCGTTGGCCGTAGGCTGCGCATACGGAGGGGTCATTTTTCGGGGAGCTGGTTCTAACTTGATCGGCCCGAGCAATGTTGCTGTATTTGACTCGATACTGCGCCTCGAATTCTACGAATATCAGTAATCAACGACCGATCTCCTCATGCACCCCTGCAGACTTCTTACAAGCTGAACGTGAGCCTGGATTTCGAGACGGGTAGAAAAACGGGAAGGAATCGCCGGAGTCGGTCTGAAGACCTCCAACGGTCATAGCGGTGCCGCTAATTACAGATCAAAAGTAGGGGCAGTAATTTTGAGGCCACATCAGAAAGACGGTAACCCTTCGTGTGTAGGGCATGGGGGTGCAGCTTTTTTCTGAAGAATGGCCGGAAGGTCGTGATATGTGAAGCCCTTGCCGGCCGGGTATCACCAACGCTGCACCGGCTGTGCAAAATCCGGATTCCTCAGAACATTTCCTGTATTGGCTTGGGTTTGAGGTCCTCGTTGTCGGTAGGTTCCATCGCAAGTATGAGGAGCATCTCAAGGACCTTTCGGTCTGTGCCGTCCGGCAAAGTGACAAACCTCATGCGGCTCCAGCTCTTCCACCATCTCTTCATCTTGTGCGGCGATCGCTGATCGTGCAGCCTACTCTTGATGCGACGCCCCGTTTGACCAACGTAGATACTCTGATTCCGATCCCGCATGTACACGTAGACCGAACCCTCCCCGGTATCTGGGATTTGCGCCCTAGCCTCAAACTCGCTTCTGGTATGCGTACGACGTGATGAGGTTTCAAACCACTTCTTCGCATCGGTGACCGCTTGCTTGAGTGAACACCTCAACGCATGAGTCAAGTCGCCAGAGTCCGTAGCCTTGTATCGAGATAGGACTTCATCCGCGTAGCTCCTGCATCGCTTCGTCAGCGGGATGAGAACCGTATCGATCGAGAGCGGGAAGCTCGCTGCCTTGTCAGCACCGACGACGGCGAGGTTGTAGTGGGCACGGATCTTATCGTAGAGCTTTCGATGTTCACTCTTCTCTCGATCATAATGTCCATCGGTATGAGCGAAAACCCCGCGGAGGCGCCGAAGGATATCAATGTCCTTGTGGCCGTCTACAGCCTGGTCAATACGACCCTGCCCCCGAGAGGGGATTACACCGTTGGCTTCGAGGAGAGCGCAAAGGCGAATGATGTAATTCTGATTCACCCAATGACCGATCCCATTCACCTTACTGATGGACTTCCGGGCGAGTCCATCCGGGAAGTGGAATCTTACGTCAAGACCTTTCGCCCGGTACAGAGGAGCTGTTCGAACAGTCTTCTTGCCGAGCATGTCACTTCCCATGTATGGGAACACAGCCCGGACAGACATCAAGGATTCCATCTGCGCATCTATCTCTTGGGCGAGTCCATTGCGCATTGACCTCTCCTTGGTTCACGTTCCATTTCGGTATTGAAGCAGATCTGGCGGCCCGGGCACTTCTCATAGAATGACTTCGCGAATCAGTTTCTCAATCTCCGCCGAGGATATGCCTCCCGCCTCGCTATCCTCCGTGACAATGAGAATGCCTTCCTGTCCTTCTCCCTCCTGGTAAGGGAGGATACCACTCTTCCTGTACCACCCCAGCTTCTTCTCCCATCGGGCACGGTACTCAGGGTTGTACATCATCCCGCAGTGCTCCCAGATGAACCTTTGCCCGGTTTCCTCGTCCTCGATCGTGAAGTCCGGGTACTTCGTGACTCCCTTGATTTCGAGAGGCTTCTCGTAGATGTAATCAATGTCCAGGTCGGCCAGTCTGTCTGCGATGATGACCTCCGACTTTGACCTGACCATTTCGTTCTTGCGCGTTCTATGGATGAGACGATCCTCATAGAACCGATCTGATACCTCGACAACTCGGGGAGCCCAGAAGAGATTCGTTAGTCGGGTTGCGATCTCGGACCAGTTGTCCGAGGTGTACTGTTTGAGAGACATCGGATTGCCCTGGGTCAGGACAACTACCCTGTTCCGCTGGCGAGTGAGGGCTGTGTACAGGAGCTCCCTTCGAATCAGTCGTCCTTGTTCTGGGATGATCAATATCACGAGGTCGAATTCGCTTCCCTGCGCCTTGTGAATGGTGAGCGCATACGCTAACTCTAACTTCGGCTGGGCCTCATCACCGAAATCCCAGTCCCCGAAATCATATGAGTAGCCTGGTTGCGATGAGAACTCGACCCTGAGCACCCAGGGAGGTCCCTTTATGTTCTTTGTCTTGAGCTGCCCCGTCGCGATTCCGATCTCACCATTCGCGATGTACCGAGCGGCTTCCTCCTTTGGCCAGACTCTGTTCCTTACATGATTCACTAGGTTGATCACCTTGTCGCCGTAGACGATCTCCTCCGCGCCCATCGGTTTCGGGATCCTGCGGTATCTGGTGGTCGCCAGTTCCATCATTCGAGATCGAAAGCGCTCGTGGATCATCCGGTTCATCTCGGACACCCCGTGCCCACGGCCTCTGTTTGGACTCAGGATCTGCCAAGCCTCCGCGAAGGGAGAGCAGCCTCGGTTGAAGTACGAGTAGTCGCCCTGGACTACTCCACCCAGGGCCTTGTCAAAGCCCTTGAGATCGTCTGGCCCAAGAAGTTCAAGCTCCCCGATCAACACTTGGATGACCTTCTCATGAAGATCCTCGTGAGACTGCCATTCTACGAAGGTCACGTGTTCGGAGCCCTCTGTTTTGACGACTCGCTCAAAGACGTCGTCCGCCCCCGGCGTGAGCTCCGACCCACTAAACCACTCAGCCAGCTGCAAGTCTTCCCTGACTGCTCCAGCCTGCCGTCTCCGAACCGTCAGCTCGGCGTATCCTCCGGACACCCTTGGAAACATCGTATCGAGATTCTCAGGAGCCAGGTGGTGCACGATATCCACGAAGGGCCGGCCCGCTCCGATCGGCGGTAGCTGCCGAGGGTCACCCACGAGAATCAGGCGCTTCACGCCCTTGAGCGTTTCCAGTACCGCTCCCAGCATCTCCTCGGTAAGCATCGAAGCCTCGTCGATGACCACCGTCTCCGCTCCAACATCGTCTACGGCTCGATCACTCAGATGGTATACTCCCGTGTCACAGTCGTATCTCCCCTTTGGTGTCAAGTACTGGGCGACAGTGAAACCCCGGACGCTGAGGTTCTTCTCCTTGGCAACCTGCTCCATGCGCACTCTGGCTTTCCCTGTCGGGGCTAGGAGCAATACTCCACCGGCGGCGATATCCTCCTGGCTACAGAGGAGTGTCAACAGTGTCGTCTTGCCTGTCCCGGCGGCGCCGTTCAGTACTGAGAAGCGGGACTCCGCCATCTCCATCAGCGCGGCGGCCTTCTCCTCCCGTGCACTCTCCTCCTGCTCGGCATCCACTGGACTGGGATCGCCCAGATGTTCATCCAGGAGAGCCCTCCAGTCTTGGGAAACTTGGAGACGCTTGCCCTTGAGTCTCCGTTCCACGACTCGACGGATCTTGTCCCCGACATCGGCCAGTCGAGAGAGCTGGTACGCTTTGGTCTCATCTTCGAGACCCACCTCGAGGATCTCCGGACCGAAGTCATCCTCCGCCACGGCCATCAGGTCCCCGGTGACCGGACAATCTGGTTGGAGATCAAGATCCCTGATTCTCCGGACCACGTCGTCAGCGGCTGCGAGTGTGTGGCCCGAACCGGTCGCTTCTTCCAGCACCTGGACTGTCAATGCTCTGATGCGCCTGGCATCCGTCCCTCCATCCAGGGCCGATGGCTCGGGTAGTGGATGCTGGTCCTGCACCACCTTGTCGGGGAAGGCTCCACGGTCCACCGTCCACACGCTTACCGGTTCCCTCAGTCTCTGCCGCGTTGCCTCAAAGATGTGGTACGGGTTGGAGAGGATCTCGGAATCTTCAATCTTGATGCCGGCCTCGGATCGTTCTTCTTGCACGTACAGCACTGTTGCCTGGTCGGGGGTGAGTTCGAACCGACTGAGGAGCTTGAGCAGAGCCCTCCGTTCATCGGGGAGCTTCTTCCAAGCCTGTCGGAGCGTCCCTGAGATCTCCCGCGCTCCTTCGGGGGAGAGGTGGGCCTTGGGATCCTCGAAGATTCCATCTACATAGGGCCAGGGATCCTCGTTAGGCTCGAGTCGCGCTTCTATTTCCCTTGCCACGAACGTACCGTAGTCCACTCCGTACGCGCATAGAGCAGCACCCAACCCCGGACACGGTCCTCGCATCTTCCAGAGTTCGCTTAGCTGCGCGTCGATCCACTTCAGGCAGCGGCTCCAGGGAGCCGGCAAGTAGTGTTCTGCACGTCGGATGGATCCCGCACACGCGAGAAGAGCTCCTATGGCACCGTCGTGGGACACGTGCTCGGACGCGTAGGAAAACTCCCCGAATCTGTCGCCAGGTGCGAAAGCTACAATGTCTGACGGGTCGAACTCAGGGTCCTCCAATGAGTACTCGATGGCCGCGTGATAGGGCAGGAGGAATCCGTCAGTGAACTCCGGTCGGATAGAGTGCTGGACCATCCGCTCCCACAGCATGGCACGAACCGGACCTTCTTCTTCGTACTTGTACTCGATTCCTTTACCGATGTTCAGGACTCGGCCGACACCGATCAGGACCCGCTTCGGATCTTCGACGAAAGGCACCTCCTTAGCGTAGAAGAAGCACAGGGATTTCTCCCGAACGATGTGGTCGAAGAAACAATCTAGTAGAGCCCTCTGATTCTCCAGCCGCTGTACCCATGTGGTCTTGAAACCGAGATCCGGTTCCCGCTCCGGATCCACATCGATCTCAAATTCATGGCCAAACTCCTCCATGGTCTTACTGAACATCCACCTGAAAGGCACCGCGGGTGCCGAGAACGGGGGGAAGCGCAGCTGAGTCTCGCCGAAGTGCCCATGCGTCTTGGGACAAGTGTTCTTGTATGGATGGGTCTTGGTTCTCGTGTAGCTGCAATCGGCCATGAACGTCCCACGTTCATCAACACAACATGGCCATCGCGATTCTGCCAGATCCTTCAGCTGTCGCCCCGCTACCGCGGCCTCTGCCTCGTCGTCTCGGGTCTTCGAGATCCTCTCCAGTCTCAGGCAGGCTCCATTGAGCTTCGGGGCCTTACATACGGTTCCGTTCCATCCGTTGTCATGCCAGGGGACACGGATGGAGAGGTGGCGTAGCGGCCGCAATTCCTTTTGCGAGTAACCCATTGAGCCCTCCCGTTTCTTCTGCGGCACTCTCGAGGTGGATGAACTCGAATCAAGAAACCTGCTCAACGCATATGTCAGATAACCTTGTGCCCTTCATCCGCAAGTAGCGTGTCGAAGTAGAACTTGTCCAGCAGAGCCTCGTTCTCTCCGATCTTCTCCAGGCGGTGTTTGAAGATTCTCATAGTCTGGATTCGCATCTCAGCCTCCGGCGCGTGGACGCTGCATCGAAGGTCGAAGATCACCGGCAGCCGAAGAAGGAACTCTTATTTCTCAGACGGACCTCGGAGGCCATTGTAGATCGCCGTGAGCCTCGTGTTCCGCTCTGTCTTGTTCCCTCGACACTCGGCCTCGATACGCCAGAGGGTCTCGACTGAGTAGTCACTTCCTTCGTCTTCGATGGATCGGCGTTGGGTCATCTCTTCTCATCTCCCAGAGAATCATGTCCAGCGCTCTTACCTCGGACACTCCACCGAAACCGTGCTTGGCCAGCTGCTGCGAGTTATTCCGCAGCGGCTCCAGGTTGTGACACACATCGACGCGGATCTGGTCGAAAATGGCCAGCCAACTGCCACAGCTTGCCTTTGCAGCCGGATTATTGTGCACGGCTACTACTCGGCTGGGCATGTAGAACCCGATCGTGCATTTCCGGTCCACTACCGGAATGAGGTTCGGCCTCTTCTTGTGGAGAGTCTTCGAGAATCTGGAAAAGGAGAACTTGTCGAATGTCATGGCTTCCCAAAGGTCTCCCACGGCCTTTCTTAGATTGGTGCCCGGCTGAGCTTCCGCTATGTGCGCGTCGGCAGGGATCTTGCGCAAGACAGCGTTGATCTTGTCTCGGCGTTCCATCACGTCCCGGATCTGTCCGCGGGTGATACCCGAGACCAGCACCAGAGAGAGGATGAGGTCGTAGGGTCTGATCTGTGCGTCCACTCGACCACGAGCCCAATCGTAGTCGACGAAGCACTCGTTATCATTCTCACAGTAGCGGAGGGCGAGTTTCTCCGCGTGTGGAATTGTCCACCTCGGCGTGCCATCTAAATGGATTAGTTGGATGTCCACGTGAAATGCCTCCGGAACCGTTGGATCCAGGTTACTGGGTCCGTCAACAGTTGCCTTGCCGCTCGAGGTAGTCTGGACAGTCTGCTTCCCCCAGGATTGTGATACTCCAAACCTGACCATGCTAGCTCTTTCTTCACTTCAGTAGTCAACTTCCGGGGAGGTTGTGGGCCGTCCTTGGGGGTCCTCGCCAAATCGGCCGTTGACTTGGAACCCCATCTGTGGGATAACCATTCTCACAAATGAATACTGCTGGCAGTACTGTCGACCGTGGTACTGTCGAGGATCGGGCTGGGTGGTGAGGTGAGGCAAGGCTTGGCAACGCGAGGCACGGTCAGATGGTGGAGTACGCCGTCTGCGTGCCTCTTTTCGCGGGCGGTACTGATTCTACGCCCGCCTGCGGGCAAGATTTGGGAGGTGCTCGAATGAGAGCAACGGTCTATCAGAGCAAGATGGTCGATGGTACGATCGTTTTGACGGACGATCACTCGGCCGACGTAGAAGTGGTCCTTCTGTTCACCGGTGATGGTTTCAAGGGCGAGGAGGCGTTCGGGAAACCCTACGGACCCGATGATTACCTGCCAATGATGAATCGGAAGGGCAAGGATTTCATCGAGGACTACCTCGAGGGCTTCCGCGATCCGCCGGGTGGCCAGTGGACACGTCAAACCCGAGAAGCCGTCGAGCTGGCGGAGGGTTTCCTGGGAGTCGAGCGAACGTAGCATCCAGTCTGAGATCACAGTGAAACTGGAGGGGGACTCCGTCCGCGGAGTCCCCCCGTTGTCATTACGGAGGGTAGCTGGCTGCCCATCATATATCACCGACGTTCCCTGTTGCCTGCAGGCATTGTCGTAATGGAGGGCAAACGAGTACGATTGGCTGTTGTTTGGCTCACTCGACCATGCGAGGCAACAACCGGCTCACAGTCTGCGCATGGTATCAGTCAACACTGAAGATCCAGATCTGGGGTGCAAGTTCAGCAAGTTTGTGTTGTCTGGCCTCCACGTCATCTGGCCCCCAGGCCTCCAGAGCTGCTAGCTCCTCGGTCAGCAGAAGATCCGACTTCTCGTACACTGGCTTCTTCTTGTCGAATGGGGCATTTCGCAGGGACTCATTCAGTCGCTTGGCAAGAAGCGTCAGATTGCCGATCCGATTCACCATCTGGCCGTGGTTCTCCCAGCGGTGGGCAGCCTCTGGGGTCCTGGGGTAGATGTGTTCGACATGCACTCGAGTGGGTCCGGCAACTTTCACCTCACCTGTGTCTCGTTTCCAGTGCTCGATCTCCTTGAGAAGATAGCGAGCAGTCGCCTGACGGGAAATGGCGGCCGACTGAAACGACCGCGTGAAGTCCTCATCGTTCGGAGCAAACTCCCGAAGGCGCTCAACTGCTTGCTCGATCTTGCTGCCTCCTCGCAAGTCCCTGGCTATTCCGAACACACACGACTCCAAGCGACTGTTCTCAAGCTTGCCAATGACGTTGTGTCGGATGTACGTCACCAAGAGAGCCTTGAGAAGGCCCAAGAACTTCACACCATCAGGGTGATCCCACCCGCTGAGGATTGCGGGGTAGAGCACATGAGCATTAAGCCCAACGATGTCTTGAAGCACCTGCTGGCACTCATCGTTGACATGTTGGCCAGCTAGAATATCCCTGTAGGTGGAAGCCGAATCGCGAAGGCGCCTGGAGAAACCGAGGCTGTCCTCCTCCTTCTCTAGAATTGAGGCCTTGATCTCTCTATAGAGCGATCGGGTCTTGACGTCTCCTTCGTGGGAAATCCAATAATGCCTCAGGAAAGCCTTGACCTTAGTGTCACCTCCGATTTCGAGGATCTCCCCCCACAACGAGACGATGTCATCCCGTTGGTCCTCTCTCGCTCGACGAAGGAGGAGGTTCCTGAGGAGATCTGGTGTGGACAGACCAATGCCACGATCATTGAGAGTCTCGAACACATTAGCAGCATTGTCTTCATCGTTGGTCTTCACTGCAACGACCGAGACGTGGTTGGTTATGAGTGTCAGGATTCGGAGCGCCCAATTGTGGGCGTCGCCCGGCGCAGCCGCCGACTCGAATTCTCGTGAGAATTTCCCATTAAAGAACTCACGTGCGGTACGGATCAAACGGTGGGAATCTAGTGTCGGAGTAGGGGGAACGTAGCTGCCATCACGAGACTCCAAGACCTCGCGCTGGAAGAAGTCACGATCGTACTCATTCAGAGTGAGTTTGTAGGAAGTCCGATTAGCTGCATCGTCGAAATCGGTCAGATACCTTGCAGAGACGCGGGTTGCGGCGTCGCGATTGAATTTTCCCAAGTAGTCCCGGATCACCGAAAGCAGCACTGCGGAGGTTGCCAGTCTTTGTTGCCCATCTAGGAGGAGATGAGCCTGGCCGTCCTCGACAATGACCACCGAACCGAGGAAATACTCCTCTCCCTTGAGCGCGTCTCCCGAGTATTGCCTGTTGAAGCGTTGGAGATCTTCCCAGAAGGTTTCAACCACGGAAGTTGTCCAGCTGAAACTCCGCTGCCAGTCAGGCACCAAGATTGGGGGCATTGTCATTGAGAGCAGATTGCCCACGGTACTTCGTTCAGCTTGGTATCGCGTTGCCACTGCCGGCACCTCCATTCCTATGCTCCAAGACTTCCCACCATCGACTCGGACTGAATCCGACGGTATGAGCTGGGTGCGAATCTGGGGACATGCTAGTCGCTCGATACCTACTCGGCAATCTCAGTAGTGTGGGTCAACTACCCACGTTGATTTCCGTTGTCTGACGCGTCAGATTTCAACGTCCCTCATTGTCCAACCTCACCAGGAGGAATGCAATAGCTGAATCGAGTGGTTGCGGTGCCATTGGGAAAGGACGTACGCTAGATTCTCCTCCAGCCGGTAGGCTTACGCCGAAATAGGGAGTTTCGGAATGTCCATCGCAGTGAGGCCGATAGACCGGCAAATCCACGGTGCCCTCCTTGAGCATCTCCGCAGGGCTGATGTCACGCCCCGAGAATTCGAGGAGCTGTGCGAGCCGATAGTCCGGGACATTCTGGAGAACGGCGAAGGGTTCACTGGTGTCGTGAAGGGTCCAGACTTCGTCGGCACGCCGTTCGACTTCTTCGGCTACCGAGACGGCGTGCCGCACGTGATCGAGTTCAAAGGCTCGAGAAGGCACTGGAATGTGCCGGGCCGAGTCCAGCTGGAGCGGCTCCAGCGAATTCTGGAGGAGGTTCAGGATCTCTGTGCGGCGGTGTTCCAACTGAGAGCCGAAACGGCCGACTACCGGATCCGGTACGGTCGTAGCGTCACAGACCTTTTTCCGGGCGAGCAAGCTCCTATCGAGCCGGTCGTGGAGTGGCTCAGGAGCCGACTACGGTAGATTCTCGTACAGCCGGATTGCCGTTGACAGACCGCACCCATCCACTCTCTGGCAGTCCATCCATCCACTGAGAAACCGACAACTTACACGTCCGCTGGCTGTCGAAATCAGCCGAAAACCGTTAGCAAATCGGTAGCACGGAGGTGCAACTTACGTAATTACAGAAGATTACGTAACGGAATTGGGTTCGGGACCCAAAGGTCAGGAGGCTGAGTTCCAGGACCAGGCCGTCGTCAGGCGCATACTTCCCTCTAATGTGAAGGTGACGTAGCGTCTGGAAGCGAGCCAGGTTTGCAGCTTGCTAGATTCCAGCGGGGCGACTGGGTCGCATGGGGACTCGGCTTCCATACCACCCTATGCGGCCCGCAGTCTGACAAGGAGTGGCCAGAAGTACTGAGCGTCCGAGATGGGCAGCTCCTCGCAGAACCTCTGAACCATGATCCTCGCTGTCGGCACGAGTCCAGGCCACCGCTCGGTCAGGAGCGTGACTAGGTCGCTGAACTGGCTCAGCACTTTCTCAGAAGATTGCTCGGCCCTAGCCGTGTTCAACGCCCATTCGAGCAAGTGCAATCGCAGCACTTCGTCTGTCATTAGGCTCTGCGAGTCCTCGGAGTGGCCGTTGGCGGTCGCAGTTGCCGCTTCCCTTAACAGCTCCGCGATCTTCGGTAGTTGGGACCTGAAGTGACTTGTAGTAAACTCGTCATTCAAGTTTGCAAGCTGCTGTGATGCAGCGTTAGCGGCGAAGATGCCTAGGCGGAGGTCTTCCTGAAACAAGACACCGAAATCCGCTTGCTGGATGACCTTCTTCAATCCAGGGGTCAGATCGGGATATGGAGGTAAATCGCCGAGCACAGCCTGCAGCTGAAGCCAAGGGAATAGCTTGGTCGGATCTGCCTCGAGAGAGGTGAGGGCTTTCTCGACGAGAGACTTCAGCGACTGTTGAGAAGTCTTCGCTGCCTCCTCAAAATCGAGCAATGGGGCAAGCCTCTCTGGATTCATTCTTAGAAAGGAACCAAGGCTGTCACTGGCCAGTGACCGATCCCGTAACAGAGGCAAGAACGCTACCTTTCCATCCACTCCCCGTTCAAACACTTCCCGCGTGAATGCATCACACAAACCCTTTTCTGAAAACCCCGAGAGATGATCACCGAGACCGTATGAGAGCCCCGTCCACAAGAACGTGAGTCTCGTCAACTGCCTCGGGTGCGCAATATCCAGCCAGTGCTCACGATCGCGTTGGAATGCTCCACTGGGGAGCCGAGTAGCTGCCTCTGAGAAGAAGCTCCGCATCTTATCCAGAGAGACACCGGAGGAAGCGAATATGCTGTACAGCCTGGCAGCGTGTCCCCAGCTCATCGCCAGTCGAACGGACGCTGACCATGCGCGTGTGCCCGGCCAGTGATTGAATTCCTCGCTCACCCATCTCAGCAACGCATGAAATGCTTTGAACTCCGATCTTGCGTCATCGACAAAGAGACTGGGGGCTTTCCGCCGCGCAAGCCGGTAGTATGGTGAACCTCTTCCCCCACACGCTAGAATAGCCCGGAGGCTGTGGATTCTAGATAGTGGTGTCGGAGCTTCCGCCACTATGTTCTTCACCAGTGACCGCTTGCCTTCCGGAGGCAGACTCTCGATGGACTCAACGATTGTAGGTGGCAGAGGTGTAGGCAGGGTGCTGAATCGCCGGATGGCAGTCTCAAGCCCTTCCTCCTTCACGAGTCTCGCTGCTGCAGCGTTGGTGAGCTCTCCAAACCCTTGGCCTGCGCTGGGCTCCTCAGGGAGCCGGAAGTGACGAACAAGTCCCTCCGCGCTTGGGGGCAGCAGATCGCTACGCTCGACACGCTTGCTTGTATCCAACTGTAACTGCAAATCAGCATAGAAGCGCGTTGCGCTGGATTCCCACCATTCTTGCGCACGCTGAACGCGCAGCCGGTCATCGTCAATGGAAACAATCTCGGCCACTGCCCTTTCGAATCTTGCCTCCTCGCAATCGAACCAGTGGCGTTCTCGACGTAAGTACTCCTCTCTCTGAGATGGCGATTTGAGAAGGAGTCCCATGTCTTTACTGGTGTTCACGCCGTCGCCCTCTCGGTCCGGGTGGTCAAGCAGAAATCCGTTGCGGCCAGGCGGGCTCAAAGGCTTGAAGACCGCTTCGACCTGCTTGCCAATCGGTGCAATCTTGACCTCTCGTCCGTTCACAGCTTCAGTTGCGGCGGGCCAGAATTCAGAAGCGTTGAAGCTCAGTCCTCCCAGTTCAATAACCTCAATGAGTCGGATTCCTATGGCCGCAAGGAAGTCAGTATCGTGGCCCAGTTCCTCGCGGATTGTGTCAGGTAGGTCTTCATAGAAACGCTGAAGCAGCAAGACCAGGAAAGGCTTCTCGCCCAGCAGCAGCTTCTCTTCTTGTATGTTTGACAGCGATTTCCTTAGAGCCTCAGCAATTGCTTTCACGAAATGGCGATCAGCATCGATTCGCCTTCGGAGAACTCGTTCAAACAGCCAGTGGATATAACGCTGTTGAGGCGTCGATCCACTTTCTGAAGAGTCTGATTCGAGACGCATCGCATGAGAGATCAAGAACGACAGACTCAAGGCAACAGCGTAACGGTCATCTTGCTGCGCCCTTGGCATAGACGTTAGTCTGAAGATAGTGGGATGATCGAGATAGAGGTTGGATACCAGCCAATCTGCGCGAGCTACCCTAGATTCCTCATCGGAGTCTGCATCAGCCCACAGCTCGACGAGAGCTTCAGCGACAGCTCTTCCCAGACCGGCGAGAAAGGCCAACTCGTGCCGTCCACCCGCTGAGCTTTCGCCCTGTTGTGGGCGCTGCAGGATCGAACCTTCGAGAAGACATGCAGCTGCATACTGCCTCAGAACCCTTAGTTCTCGCGTTTCCACAACATGCCCATTCTGTACCCTAGCCTCCATAAGGTGGTGCATGATCTCCTTCGACTCGAGACTGATGAACCGCGCATTGGCGCTTCGCAGCCGGAGGATCGCTCTGTAATACTCGATGGACTCAAGCACACCCGAGGAAACGAGTAGCCTGAGAACATCAAGAATACTGGCAATCGGAACCGAGGCGCGGTGTATGAACCCGTTCACATACCGGTCATCTGCCCATACGAGATCGTTCTTGCCTGCCTCAAACCTCAGCAGAGATAGAAGGCAAGCCATCTCCGGCCCCGCCCCTGACAGATTGCCGAGCGAATCACTTTCTGTCGGGGAGGGTTGAATGAGCTCGTACACCCCGCCGTCAATCCCCTTGCTGACCCGCTCGATCAAATTTGCAGCCCACTGTGCTCCGTCGGACTTCTTGTCATGTACCGCCAGGCCCGCTCGCGATCGTTCAATCTCCTGTTTCTGGGCGTGAAGGTTGAAGTTCTGCGACACTAAGAGGAGAAGGCCCGCCTCAGCCAGGACTTCTGGAATGTTGCCGACACAATAGAGCGAGGAGCCGGGAGGGGGAATAGACTCACTCACCGGTTTGGATCCTTCTTGCCCTAACTTGCCTAGGAAATCCCGATACTCCCGCTCAGATAGGGGACCATGTTTCCAGAGAGCTTCGACGATGGAGCGACAATTCACCAGATACGCCTTCGCAACGTCAGGCACGTCTGCTGACTCTCCGATCTCATCTGCTCTGCTTGGTGGGAGGAAGTCCACGATGAAGCCGCCGCCGGCCTGAACGCATTCAAACATCGCCACCCAGTCGGCTCCCAGCTGCTGTCTCATCTCTCGATTGGTGTCTGACATTGCCACTTCACAAGGGGCAATCTGAATCGATCCCTCCTCAACGAGGTCGACAACTAGCTTGCAGGCCTGTATGAGCCTGGGCTGGTGGTGAGAGAGGTTGTCTCTTGCTCGAATCAGACTCTGTATCAGCTCGGCTGGGATTCGGAGGGGTGCGAAGGACTCCTCTACAGTGTCTAGCAGCTCCAAGTGCGCCGCCAGCAGGAATGACGAAATGTCAATGTTGAGTCGCCACTTAGAGGCACTGGGTGAGAAGTCAGTTGGAGGAACCCGGCTACCATGAATGGCGAAGAGAGGAAATCTATCCAACGGTGTCGGCGCAGTCTCGTTCTCACCAAGCAGTAGGTGATATGGATCTGCCATCGACCAGTTGGCAACCTCCAAAATAGCGTGGACGGGGACCTTTCCCGCTCGGTAGAGCTCATACGATCGAGCTACGTTCTCACGGTGCTTCTTGAAGAAATCTACGAACTCGGCGAGTGATGCCTTGACGATACCAGCCCCCTCAACCGTACCAAGGTGTGTCATCCGCTCCATCATCGGACCGAGTTCGTCATCCAGCCCAAGCTGGAATCCAAGGCTGACCGCTGGCCCCACCACATCGTCCGGGATCTCCCCGGCCACGGCGCGCCTCCAGAAAGATCTCGCCAACTCCAAATCTTCCCACCGAACCCACCACGCTGCACGCAGCGCCTCCTCTGCGTTCAGGTCTGGACGTTTCATCATCCTCCCTGCGAGCACCGCGAGGTTCTTCAGATCTCCTTTCCTAGAATACAGAGCGGCGAGGTCAAGCAGGTCCTCCTTGCTAGAATCCTCTCGAGCTAACTCTTCCTGTTCGGCAATAGCCTCAGGCAGAACCCCGATTCCTTTAAGGCAGAGAACCCGTATTCGCCTCAGTTCAGCAGGGAGTTTGTGGGATTCGAACATTCCCCGGTTAGCCTTGCTGTCCAATAGATCCAAGCACAGGTCGTAGCGCCTCGCGTTGTAGGCTCCCATCACAGCAAGTCTGAAGGAATCTGGAGTTGCCACTCCCTCCACCAGCTCCGTTGCATGATCAGCAACATAGCTCCAGTCACGCATGTCAGCCTTCAGAGCACAACTCTCGAGAAGGAATCGCACGTCTCCTGTCTGCTCATAGCTCTCCTGCAGGTGGTTTGAGAGCTGCTGGGAATCGCCACTCTTCCGGGCCAGTCCCTTAAGCAGCACGGTCCGCACGTGAGGGGCGCCCGGCGTAGCAGCCGATGAGGACATCATCTGCTCCGCAAGATCAAGCTCCCCAGCGGCAACGCGAACCAACGCTAGCCAGAGTTCCCACAACGGTTCTGCCTTGCGATCTCCAAACAGATGCTTCGCTGAGCTGAGTAATTCGTGCGCCTTGTCCAAGTATCCCAGCGCCAAGCGGGATTCAAGAAGTGCAATGACGTGCTCCAGTGAGGCCTCTCCTTTCGAGACAAGCATATCCAGAGCTTCTTCGCTTGGACCAAGGTTGATAGCGGAGCCGAAGGTCACTGCCCATGCCACTGCCCTGAAGTTGGTGGGATCCGTTGTGAGCAGCGATTGACAAAATTCGACAGCTTGCTCCTGAGCCTCCGGATCGTTCGCTAGGCAAGCGAGACGCCATGTCTCATAGTCCCGCTGGGACCCCACACCCATCTCAGCTGTCTCGGAGAGTCCCAGAAAGACTCTGGCAGCTCCTCTAACGGACCGCAGACTCCGTTCGTCGCTTTTGAGAAGAGCCGGATGCACCGGTTCGGGCCATCTGACCAGCCGAGGCGGCAGCGCTGCATGAGACAATGCACTGAAGTATTCAATCATCCCGACAGTGAAGCGGACGGTCTCCCAGTGCGGAGCCAGTTCTAGCGCCTTCTGGATCTCAAGACGAGCCTTTGGGATGTTCTTACTGAGAAGGTGAGCAATAGCCCGAATTCGGTAGGTCTCGGCGTTGGGTTTGATCTCGCTGCCTTCGAAAGTACCAGCCTCGTTGACATCGAGAACCTCAAGACTCTCATCTACCTGTCCGACTTCCAACAACAGTGACGCATGTAGGTTCCGGCTGTCGATCTCCGGTTTCCCCTCCAATAGCTGTGTGGCCGCCTCCGGTCCGCTCTCCCGATGAGTGATCAGTGCCAACAACACGGATTGGTCGTGCAAAGGTGTGAGATCTCGTGCCTGTTCTGCCAGCTCTCTAGCCCGCGTGATGCTGCCAGTCTCTCCCAACTCAAGCTGGGCCTCCAGCCGGAGGATTTCCGCCTTCAACTCGTCAGCTAGCGACAACCATGTCATGGAGTCAGCTTTGGTTTCCGACACCCAATGAATGACCTCGCCCCGTCGTCCCTCACGCAGATCCTCTCGCTTCCTTTGCAATTGCTCACGTAGGCTCACGGAGATCCGCGCCGACAAGTGCTCCACACTTCCTAGCAAAGCAGTATCAGCAGTCACCAATGTGCGCTCGCGATCTAGAGCAGCTACACCTGCCCAGCTCCGGAGCATTCCCTCCGCCCTTGCTTCCGCCGAGGCCTTCCACTCATGGAGGGTCTGGAAGTTGTAGGTTTCTGGGTCACTGTCAACGAGCTTCCCACACGTCTGGCAGAGCCAGACACCGTTGCCGGGGCTCTTTCTTTCCTCCGTTGAAAGGCTCGGATCGTAACGCGGTCCCCCGGGAGATGCGGCGGTGATGTGCGCGGCAACGCCAATATTCACGGACTCATCCTGGCGGGCGCTTGGTCCACTGGTGGATCGCTGGCAGCCAGGGTTTGAGCAGTGGAACCCGACTCGCTTAGCGAGAATATCCTTCACCTTCTGTGGGAATTCATCACGCATGTCAGCAGCGATATCTCCATTGCATCGAGGGGGTGACAGACCATTCCGAAAACGGAGATGCAGGACTGCCCGATCCACGCCTATTGCCAGGAGCGCGGGCGCAAGGGCCACACCACTCTGGGACAGGCCTGGAGCTTCCAGATGCGCACACCGCAGCCCAGAAAACCTGCCACGGTTCTCCGATCGGGAGGACTTGGATTCTCAGCCACCTAGCTTCTCGACGGCAGACTTGAGGGATATTGGGTCTCCGTTTACCTCACGCAGCTCAATGATCTCCTCACACTTGGTGCAGTAGAACCCAGTGCCGGCGGCGTACTCACCATAGCTGGACATAGGACTTCTGCACACCGGACAGAACGTGTTTCGCTCCCTGTCCCAATAGACGCCGAATCGTAACGTAAGGCTAGACTTCCGAGATTGGTAAGAGATATACACTGCAAGCAGAACATTCACGAGGATTGATAGTACCAAGAGTGTCAGCAGCGCGCGCTTCGGAATTGATTTCTCTATGGCGGGCAGTACTACGGGGAGGATCTGATTCATAGTCAGCAGCAGCAACCCTGTCACGCACGCTACCGCTATCGCCACACCATGTGCGAGTAAGAGATCCCTGAGCTTTGCTGGCATGATAGCCCACTCCCTCCCTCTACTTGCCAAGCGCACAAGAGGAGGCACGCCACGTCCTAGCTGATTACTACGATTTCCGGTCAGCTCTCCCGACGAGATATGAAAAGCTGCCGACAATCAAATCCGTTTAAGGACTCTTTCGGGGACGACTCCCTCGGGGACGCAGTCAGTTTTGTTAGCTTATTCTGCATCTTTTTCGCACCATCTGTCTATATCTGATTGGCTGGGGAGATTCCCTCGAATCCGGCAAGCCGTCAGAATCGGCCGAGAACCGTTAGCAGATGGGTAGCGTGGAGGCACAACTCACGTAATTACAAAAGACTACGTAATGTAATTGGGTGTCTAACCCAAAGGTCAAGACAATAGTCCAACGGGTGCTGGGGTCGAGCGGAAGGAGTCTTTCGTCCGCGTTGAGACAGAACGGGCAGCTGCTCGCTAGTCCAACAAGGAAGTTCTGAGAAAGGGCGGCTGTCAGATCAGATCATAGCTACTGCAGGTAAGCCTTGGCAAGGCTGGCGTGGGGTCACAGGGATTCTCCCGGAAAGCCGTCTGGTAGCTTGGTCGTTGATACTAGGCGATGCCCCCAGACTGCCTCGCTCAGGGAATGCTGTGGATCATAGCTTACTCACCCAACGACCGAACTCACTTGTCGTGCGTTTTCCGACCTGCGCAACGGCTCCACGCTTGAAGAACTTGCTACCGAAGATGTGGATATACCCGCCAAGGTCGGAGGGGAGATAGAAATCGCCGTACTTGAGCATGGCAACTCTCTTCTTCCCAAAGTGGCCGTAAAAGTAGCCAAATTCAAAGAGCACGTTCAGGTTGGGAACGTTGTACTCCTTCTTCCGGATCGTAGTGATGGATTCCGGCGAGAAGAGGAGTAGTGCCCCTTCGACATTACCCCTAACCGCGTCGAGTTCCTCAAGGAGGGTTCGCCCAGCGGTGAAGTGCTCCCACCACGGGAAGAATTCGAGGGTTGCACTGGTGAACGCCTTAACGATTGCCTTCGCTTGCGACTTGGCTGCTGTGGACGAACCCAAGAAGACTCGAGTCTTCGGCATGTCCCCTCCTGTGCATCAATGAGAGCTTCCCGGGACGTTGCCAGCTTGATCAGCTGACACGGATCCTGCCTTGAATTGGATCCTCACCTCCACTAGACTCTGTAGCCGACGGACATTCCTGTGCTGAATTGACTCCGTTTGCCAACAGAGTCCCGACCATCTGAGAGCTTGCTGCCGACACCCTGCTCATGATCTGCGCCGCTGTCCATAGGATCGAGAGATGTCCCCCTTGCCGATCAGACATGGACAGATAGTGCAGCTGACCAGCCAACAAGCTGATAAATCTGACAACGTCCCGCAAATCTCACAGTTTGAGGCTCTGACAAACAGCACATCCCCCCCACCGCTGGCTACAAACAGCCCCACCCGCATCCAAGAGGTTGTCGGTCCAGCACCAGCAGATCCACCATGACATTCTCATCATCAACCGAGTAGATGCGACCATCTCTCATGTATCCACGTATCTGCCTAACGAAAGTCGACACCATCGCGCGCGCCGATTCTTCCTCCTCCACAAGCTCATACTCTGCTCTGATTCCAAACAACCCGCTCGGAACCCAGCACCGTGCGATCTCCGCTTCCCTCCCGCCCACTGCCGTCTCATAGATGTCCGAGCCGCGTAGAAGCTCAAACCTGTTCCGTAGCGGGTAAAACGCTCGAATCTTCCGCTCCTTGATCATCTTCTCTGTGAACTCGATCGTCCTCTCCAAGTCGGCCGCTCTCTCCCCCGGATATCCATGAAACATAAACAGCTTCACAAGAAGTCCAACAGCGGCCGCATCACTCACTATGCGTTTAGCTACTCCCGGTGTAATGTTCTTTCGCATGAGTCCCAGCACTCGCTCAGAGGCGCTTTCTAGCCCCATCTCTAGGACCCGACCACCCGCCCGCCATATTGCCTCCAGCATCGACCGATCAAGGTCCGCCTCCAAGCGGAAATAGGCCAACCACCGCACATCCAGACCACTTGTCTGGAGAAGCTCAACGAGACGACGAGCGTGCGGTACAGGCAAGCAATCATCGGTGAAGTGAAAGTACCTGGTTCCGTACTGCGACACCAGACTTCCGATGTCCTCGCAGACACGCTCCGCCCTCCGGACGTGGAAATCGGAGTATGTGTCCCAATGGATGCAGAACCGGCATTTCTGCCAATAGCACCCTCGACTCGCCTGAACCGGCAGCGCCGGGGTTAGATACAATTCTAGCGGCAATCCTCGGAAGTCGGGTGTCGGAATGTCCGACAAATCCACCGGAGCGCGTCGGTTCTGCCGGATTGCTCCCTCCCCGTCACGATAGTAGATCCCCGGAATCGAATCCAGACACACCGGGCTTCGATCAAGTTCATTTATCACAGCTGGAAGACTGACCTCTGCCTCTCGGTCGAAGACCATATCGATCTCTTTCCACTGCTCCATGTACTCCATGGGGAATCGGGTCGGGTCAGCCCCGCCTAGAGCGATCGTCCCGTCGTACTCGGCTCGCAGACTCGTGACTATTCGCCGCGAGAATGCTCGCTGAATATCAAGAACTGAGAACCCGACAAGAAGCGGCCGCTTGTTCTTGATATCCGCAATTGTCCTCTCCAAGTACTGACGCACCAAAGCGGTGATATAGTCATCGTGGTTGCCATAGGACAGTTCCACCGCGGTGTCCAGAATGTAGTGCAGTGCCCGGTTGATTTTGAACAGCGTGGTAAAGCGCTCAAACCTTCCGCCCTCTGAAAAGATCCACTCATAGTCTCTCGACTGCGCTCTCCTCTTCACCTCAACGACGGCTTGCAGCGTCCACTCGTTCCTGACCTTCAAGAGAAACGACTGAATTGCCAATAGTCGTTGAAGGTCTGTGTGACGGCGCGCATAGTACCGTGCATAGGCAGGTAGGCTACTCTCGAGCAGTCCTGCCAGCCCTTCCTCAGTTAGGATCCGATCGCGGATAACCATGTTAAGATCTTGCTGCTCAACGGTAAGCCCCCGCTGTCGGAGCGCCGCAGCGAGGACTGGTAACGACAAACCTGGGTAGTCGATGTTCTTGTTCGGTGTGGATAGGAGCAGGATGTCCGGGCGCATGTGGCCTCTCTCTGTTGATTCAGGTTGCTCCGAAACCGTCGTAGATGTACTGCCAGTCTTCGAATAGGATATCCTGATCTTCCGTTACAAGAAGGGGTTCGATTTCCTCACACAACGGGCGGATCTGCTCGACGGGATGCTGCTTGGTCTTACAGAAACAGCAACTCTCAGCATAGGAGGCAGGATGGTCCAGGACATACCTGATCGCCCCTAGTGCACAGCACGGAGACAGAGGCTCAAGAGGAGGGAGGACCGCATTCGTTGCAGCTGGTTCCAGACCTTCTCCCAGACTCGGACCTAACGAAATGCCGTAACAGAGCCGAAGGACAAAACTGATTCCCCCGCAAAGCTCCAACCAGTGTGCTTTGAATCGGTAACCAGCCTCCAGCAACCCATGGAACACTTCGCTCCATGCCGGCTCGCTGGTCAGCTCATGAGACCTCGGGAACCACTCGCATAAGGCACCCCCGAACATCTGCCTGAATGTCCCAATCTGTTGCATGACAACTTCGCTCGAAGGGGTATGGAACACATAGAGAGGTAGGTTACGAAGGCCACGTGCATTGCACAGCAGGTGCGTTGCTTCAATATCCCTGTCTGTTTCCCCTTCACCTTCATCACACACTAGCACCACCGTCAGCCTAGGCACTGAGTCATCAAGCCGCCTCATCGTCTCAAGCACTTTCGCTGTCATCTCGCCCGGCCTTGTCCATACTACTACCGGCGGGAATCTTGCGTCGGGTCCGATCCGCATCTTACGGATAGTCTCAATCGTATCCGCTACGTCACCGCCAGTTGTCCGTGGCCCACAGGCAATGTTCACCGCATCAATGCGTATGTCGCCCCGCCACCCAGACCACTCCCTATCTCCACCACGTCGCGCGGACCCTCTTCCTACCACAAACCACATGTTGCCATGCAAGGCGAGCCGTCCTTCCCTAGTTCCACGAGCCACGCCGCCCGGTCTCTTTCCTCCCCCCGCTTTCCTCAGCCAGTCTGTTCAACAATCTCCGGACAGCGCCCCGTGCTTCCTCAGCAACCGCTTTGTCCCCCGCCTGTTCCAGCTGCCGCATCACATCAACAGCCCGCTCATCGCCGCACATCGCAAGGGCATCGATCGACTCGCAAAGGTGAATGAGCATCACGTTCCTCCCGAATCGACTCGCAATCTCTGCCGCCAACCCAATCCCATGCGAATCCGCGCCAACAGGCTGCACCGTCACCAGGCCCTCCTCGAGCAAATAGCCTGTGACCATCCCCCATAAAGTGGTCACTATGCTGTCGTCTCCTAGCCCCGCCAGTGCATTCGCACAATTCACCTTGACTAGCGCATCGCTGGTCCCTTCTAGTCTTTCCCGCAACTGCCGAATGAACCTCTTTTCTCGCGTTCCGCCAAGAATAAAACTCGCATAGTTGCAGGCGGGATATCGTGTTTCGTTGCCCAACCACCGCAAGAGTGTCTCCTTCTCCTGCGCTCCCAACATCTCCACGATAAACTCCCTCTCATTCCTGGTGAACCATATGAACTCGAAGCTATCATCCTGAACCGCGATTAGATCCACGATCCTCTTCGCGGCCAGATACTCCCTGTATGACTTGTGCGAGAATACTATCCTCCCGCCCTCAAAACGCAGCAGCCCAGACTGTTGAAAGAAGAACAGAAGTTGGACGAAGTGCTCGTCAGTGCGCCCGCAATCGAACGCACTTTCCACGACGTAAGATAGATCGACCTCCGGCAGCGATGCTTCTCCCTTCTCCAGGAAGCGTTCCGCGAGAGCCACGTGGAAGGCGCGGCTTTGGGCGAGGGAGACACCTGCCTTGGGCCGACTAACACAGTCCCAGTTCAAAACGTAGGTGATGAACTGCTCATAAAGCTCGTGACGGTGCATGCTACGCGACAGGTCAATCGCATGAGCTCGCAGGAGCGGTATCAACATCCGTAAGTACAAGGGGCGGTCCACAAGCGTGGAAACCCAATCCGGCGGTTGCGAGGCCAGGTGCGCGGCGAGGATGGACGATACAACCGTGGGATCCAGGGGCAGCAGCTCCACAACCACGGCGCTACCTGGACAAAGCTCAAACTCCTTGCTGCGCAATTCGTAGATCAACACATCCTCCGGCCGGCGAAAGAAGTTGCTGCGGCAGGAGACAACGATCTTGATGTTTGGTCCTGCAAAATGCCCAAAATTCTCAAACGGTCGATCAGATGCCCTCACAATATCTGATCGCTCGTACTCGTCAAAACTATCCAGGAGAAAGATCATCTGATGACTCTTAAGGAAGGCGGTTAATTCCTCAACAGTTAAGGAGAGGCCATGGTGACGAAAGCTCTCCCCAATGATCTCAAGTGCATCATCGACGCCGCAAAAGCGGCCCAAGTCCACATATAGCGGCACCCACGATGACGCCTGATGCGATTCGAGTATCTCCCGGCAGAACTCGAGACAAGACACCGTCTTACCGCTTCCTGAGGCCCCCAGAATGACCATTTGATGGAGATCTCTCTTAAGCCACTCGCGGAATCGATCCATGACGCTGGAGACCGACTGGTCTCGCACGTCGCGGCAGTGCAATTGGACGAACGCACCTATCTTCTCCCGCTCCCTGTTTAGCCGCGTCTGAACGCTGTTAGCCACGGATTCCAACAACTGGGCCCTTAGCGAGGAGAAATCGATGTCACGATCGAGATCGCCGTCCCCTTTGCTCTCGGCCTTCCTGACGCGCGTCAGAGTAAGTGGATACCTCCACTTGCCAAGGGGATCTGCATCAGGTCTAAAGACCCCCCGTCCCCCGTTCGGGTCAGTGGCACTCTCATTGTAGGATCTTAAGAAGAGGTGCCCCTGCTCCCCCTTGATCCGGACTATCTGGTACTGATTTGGACAAGTCGGAAGGGTGTTGCTGTCGAGTCCAGCACTTCCGGCCCCGAACACCAGAAGCTCATCTCCCTCAAGATTCCCGAGCCGTTGGCGAAACATCTCATGGCGGTGTCCGTGAAGTACGACATCTACGAATCGGGTCAGAAGTCCACTGACCTCATCCCAATCTCTGAGATTCTCTTCATCATTAGTACTTCCACGAACGAGGTTGTGGTGCATCACCGCAACACGTGCATAAGCGTGGTCTGGATCCTCGCTCTCTACCCACTCCATCGCCTCTTTGACCTGCTGCCTCCCCAGCCATCCATAGTGGTCGTTGTCACGGTGGCTTTCTCTTACGCATGAATTCAGACCTAGGACAAGCACGCCCAGATCTCTAAGGTCCCAAGGATGCCATAGCCCCGATGTGTATGGCCCGTTGTCAGGAAACAGCCTTCGCAGGAACGCGTACCAAAAGTCGAACTTTCTTGTATAGGGCAGTTGTGGTGTCCGTCGGTGGGCCATGCACTCAAGAAAGTAGCTCTCGCAGAGAGACCAGTTCACGTCATGGTTACCCGGGACGAGAACCAACCGCTCGGGGGATAGGTCAGTGTATTGACTTTCAAGAAGATGTCTGACAAAGGTCTCCGCCTTCTGATATTCGTCCTCCATGCTCCATTCACTAACATCACCCGATATCACCAAGATGTTCGGTTTGAGGCCTTCGGAGGACTCAAGTATCCGAAGGTCTTCGTCAAGCTTCGTAGCGAGCATTTCAAAGTCCTGATCATTCGCGTAGCGCCAGTGCGGCTCCACGGATGGGTCGTCAGGGGACAGAGGGGCACCTGTGAATCGATGATGGACGCCGAATTGCAGGTCAGAGAGATGGAGAATCACAGCCTCTTCAGATCCTGCCATTGAATGTCTCCTTAACTGTAGGGGAACCACCACGCCCGCCGCTTCTCCTTGCCTGTCTCACAACTCACGTGCTTCAGGCTCGTATACTCGTAAAAGGCGAACTCTGAAAGCTCTAGGCCATGCCCGCTCCATCGCCGTCCCCCCCATGGTGCTTGCGGGAATGCGACATTGACATCGTTCAACCAGACCATCCCCGAGCGCAGCTGCCTTGCCAGCTCCAAGCCATGCCGCGAATCCTCGGTCCAGATGGAGGCTCCCAGATCGTAGAGGGGAGCATTTGCGATTGCGACAGCCTCCTTGTCACTGCTAAACGTCTTAACCGTAACTACGGGGCCAAATGTATCGTCCTTCTCCACTAACATTTCTGGTGAAGTGTCAATGAGAATAGTCGGTTCGT
The DNA here is from genome assembly GCA_964524995.1 of uncultured Dehalococcoidia bacterium. GTDB lineage: Bacteria > Chloroflexota > Dehalococcoidia > SZUA-161 > SZUA-161 > CAZGDV01. The sequence goes on from CAZGDV010000011.1 coordinate 39,635, forward strand.
AGTAGTATCCACGCGCGAATCGGTCACCTGCAGGTCGACGCCCACCGCAGAGAACACAGGCGCCATGGTCTATAGCGTTCCGCACATGTATTTCAACCTTCTCACGCTGCTGTTCCGAGGCCAAGGGAGCAATGTCCTCGCTCAGTCGCAGCTGTTTGGCACCGTTCATAAACCGGTCGAGAAAGACATCCTTGATTTCGGAAGCGAGAAGCAGCCGCCTGACGCCAACGCAAACCTGCCCGCAGTTGCAAAAGGCACCCCAGAGAGCGCCATTGACAGCGAGATCAAGGTCGGCATCAGGCAAGACGATCATCGCGTCCTTTCCCCCGAGTTCTAGTGCAATACGACAGGAGCGCTTGACGCACTTCAGGGCGATCTCATGCCCAACCGGAGCACTACCCGTGAACGAGATCATGTCTACACCGGGGTGTTCCACGAGATGTGCTCCGGTCGTCCCATCACCCAGGACCATATTCAAGACGCCCACTGGAAGCCCGGCACGCTGAAAAACATCTACGATGTAGGAAGCTACGAAGGGCGTAAGCTCCGATGGTTTGAAAACGACGGTGTTGCCAGCAGTGATCGCGGCGCCGATCGACCAGAGTGGCAATTCGAGCGGGTAGTTCCAAGGTTTGATAACTCCGACAACCCCTAGTGGTTCGAAGGCGACGGTAGATCGCTTGCTTGGCCAGAGCTCGCGATCGAGAGCGAGGGGACGGTCTGCGAGACAGTGAGGTCCCTGGTCAGCGAAGAAGCGGAGCATGTCCGAAGACTCGATGACCTCGATGTCAGCCTCAGGAAGCCTCTTGCCCATCTCGGTCTTGATAAGCTGCTTGAGCTTGGTGGGCTTGCCCATGTCGCCATACTCCAGGGCCAACAGATCTGCAGCGCGTTTTACGAACTCGGCTCGCTCACCAACGGATACGCCACTCCAAGAAGCGAAAGCAGCCCGAGCCGCTTCCACGGCTCCAGACACATGTTCTCTGCCCCCCTTGGCCGCGTTACCGACGAGAGACTCATCCTCTGGATTGACCGACGGAAAAGTCTCATCACTGCTAATCCACGCTCCCCCGATATGATGTTTGGCCTCCATTAGCTCTCCTCCTCCCGTGCTATCAAGCGTTCCACTAGTAGCATAGTGTCACCGGTCAGTCAAAACCGGCCAGTTAGGAACACTTCAAAAACGGCCACTTCCGGTAGCGCGTGGAGTATGCCCGATACCTCGTTCGGCTTGCAAGGCCAGATTCATGTGTGCAGGCCCTTTCCCATGGTCCTCAGTCTCTCCCTTCGTCCGTCTGCCGGTTGCGGTGATGGAGCCTGCAATACCACAAATGTGTGACAATAGTAAGAATGCCGAGACCTGCTCCGCTGGTGTGGGTAGAGCCACGGCCGGGGTGCCACATCTGCCGGTGGGGATCTCCGAAACGATCCGCCCCGGTTCAGAATCCAACAGTCGCGTTTTGCTACCGATTTGCTAACGAAACAAGCCAAACTAACATGAAATACTAGCAAGCACCGGGAAACGTGGTCGGCGTAATCCTTTGGGATTACTGCCTGTTAGTTCCCGGTGCTTTCTACTGTTTGGGCCCCTGAACGGGCTCATAACCCAAAGGTCGCTGGTTCAAATCCAGCCCCCGCTACCACATTATTCATAATTGGCTCTGGAATGCGGTAGGTGATTTCCACCTCCAACCGCTCCGGAGCCAATTGTGCTTTCTCGACCCACGTCCGGACAAGGCGCTTCCGTTCAGCGGGTTCCGCGTGGCGCAAGAGCTTCTCGGTCTGCCGTCGGTAGGAGAGGGCAGTCTTGGTGTCGATCTGGGGAGGTTCACCGGAGACTGCAAGGGAGGCGATGAGGGTCTCCCGCTCGGCCATGAGAGCCTTCAGGCGCTCGTTGGCCCAGCCTGCGTCCGACAGGCCGTCCTCGATAGCCCGGCGGATGTTTGCGATCTTGTGGTCTATTCCCCTGACCTTCTTCTCGGCTTGAGGGTCGTGCCCGGTGGATTCTTCCCAGAGGCGCCTGATCTCTTCGTTGACCTGGCGGGTGAAACCCTTGGGGTCGGTGCAGACGCCGAGCAAACCCTTCAAACCCTCCAGGACTTCTGCCTCG